>JBMDXW010000056.1:0-29150 GCA_048594965.1 Chryseobacterium sp. | reverse complement strand
AGTGTTGTTTTATCAGAAAGGTTAAACCTTTAAATCGAGCCCTTGAAAATGCGGAAATATGGATTACGGGCTTACGGGCAGAACAATCGGAAAACCGTGAAAATATGCCGGTGATCGAATTGGACGAAGAACGTCAGCTCTATAAATACAATCCGTTGATCAGCTGGAATTATCAGCAGGTTCTGGTTTATCTGCAACAAAACAACGTCCAGGAACTGCCTTTGCACAAAAAAGGTTTTATCAGTGTAGGCTGCGAACCATGCACAAGACCTGTTCTGGAAGGTGAAGATCCGCGAGCAGGACGCTGGTGGTGGGAAAGCTCACAAAAGGAATGCGGCCTTCACGCGCATTAATTCAAATTTTTACATTCAAATGAATACCGATAAATTAGACTATCTCGAACAGCTGGAAGCTGAAAGTATATACATTATGCGCGAAATCGCCGCCCAGTTTGAAAAGCCGGCCCTGCTGTTCAGCGGAGGAAAGGATTCTATTACCCTGGTTCATCTGGCAATAAAAGCTTTCGCTCCCATGAAAATTCCTTTTCCTTTGGTACATATTGATACGGGACATAATTTTCCGGAGGCCCTCCAATTCAGGGATTACCTGGCAGAACAGATAGGCGCTGAGCTGATCGTCCGGAAAGTAGAAGACACCATTAAAGCGAAAAAACTGGCGGAACCCAAAGGGAAATTTGCTTCCAGAAACTGGCTGCAGACGCATACTTTGCTTGATGCCATCGAAGAATTCGGTTTTGATGCCTGTATTGGCGGCGCCAGGAGAGACGAGGAAAAAGCAAGGGCGAAGGAAAGGTTTTTCTCTGTTCGCGATGAATTCGGACAGTGGGACCCGAAACTTCAGCGCCCGGAACTGTGGAATATTTACAACGGAAGAATCAACAAAGGTGAAAATGTAAGGGTATTCCCGATTTCCAACTGGACGGAACTTGATGTCTGGAGCTATATCAAAAAAGAAAATATACAGCTTCCCTCGATTTATTTTGCGCACAACCGTGATGTTATCGAATATGACGGGCAGCTTATCGCAGTCTCTGATTTTATCCAGATCGATGAAAATGATACGATTGTTAATAAGCAGGTGAGATACAGAACCGTAGGAGATATGACCTGTACTGCAGCAGTGGAAAGCACTGCCGAAACTTTAGATGAGGTCGTAAACGAAATCACTGCTTCAAGAATCTCCGAGCGCGGCGAAACCCGTATCGATGACAAAGTGACCGAAGCCGCTATGGAAGACCGTAAGAAAGGAGGTTATTTTTAAGTAAGGCCTCAGGCAATAAGCAGGAAGCTTTAGGCTCTTATCATTCATAATTTATCACTTATAACTACAATAAACGTGGACATATTAAGATTTATCACTGCGGGAAGCGTAGACGACGGGAAAAGTACTCTGATCGGAAGACTTCTGTACGACAGCAAAAATATATTGATCGACCAACTCGAAGCGCTCGAGAAACAATCTAAAAATAAAAACGAAAACGGAGTAGACCTTGCCATCCTTACCGACGGCTTGAGGGCTGAAAGAGAACAGGGAATTACCATTGATGTGGCATACCGTTACTTTTCTACGCCAAAAAGAAAATTCATTATTGCCGATGCGCCGGGACATATTCAGTACACCAGGAATATGATCACGGGAGCTTCAAATTCCCAGCTGATTATTATTCTTATTGATGCCAGGCAAGGTGTGATCGAACAAACCCGGAGACATTCAATCATCGCTTCTCTATTAAAAATGAAACAGATCGTGGTGGCTGTTAACAAGATGGATCTGGTCGATTATTCCGAAGAGGTTTTTAAAAATATCAAAGCGCAGTATGAGCAGGTTGCAGAAAAACTCGGCTTAAAAAATATCAGCTATTTTCCGATCTCGGCATTTCATGGCGACAATATTGTTTCCGGATCGGAAAATATGACGTGGTATCAGGGACCGACGCTGCTCGATTTTCTGGAGAATGTGGAGGTTGATGATCAGAAAGACTTTGAAAGCCCGAGATTTCAGGTTCAGTATGTGATCCGTCCGCAGACCGAAGAGCTACACGACTACAGGGGATATGCAGGTGAAGTTATTTCAGGTACTTATAAAAAAGGGGATGAAATCACCGTACTGCCTCAACATATTCAAACCAGGATTTCCAAGGTAGAAACAGGCGGAAAAGAAGTGGATCTGGTCGTAGGAAATCAGCCTGCCGTTATTCATCTTGAAGATGATATTGACATCAGCCGCGGGGATTTTATCGTACATACGGACAGCCTTCCGAAGGTTGAGAACGAAATCGAAGCAGTCGTTTGCTGGCTGGATAAAAAAGAGCTCAATGAGGGAAGTAAATATTTTATCCAACATAAAAGCAGGCTGCTGAAAGCCCTGGTGAAGGAAATCGAGTATAAAATTGACGTTAATACCTTAGAGAAAATACCGGTGACTGACAGCATTAAACTGAACGAGGTGGTAAAGATCCGTCTTAAAACGGCTTCACCGTTGGTTTTTGATCGTTTTGAAGAAAGTCAGAAAACGGGAAATGCCATTCTGATCGACGAAACCGGCAATTCTACGGTAGGAGCAGTTATGATTTTGTAATGCATTGATTTTAATTTAAAATTTAGCCGCCATGATCATTTCAAGAAAAGTTCAGCTCAGACTTAATATCTTTTTGGTAACGGTAGCCGTATTAGCGGTTACGGTTTTTTCAATGTACGAGTTCGGATATCTGGATGAGCTTTTTACGGTCCTTGCCAAAGATCATTACATTTTTTACTGGATGATGCTGGTGGGGATTTTAGCGGAAATCGTGGCCGGATCAATGGGGATGGGCTATGGTGTGATCTGTACGACGACCCTTTTATTCCTGGGGATTCCGCCGCACGCGGTGAGTGCCAGTATTCATTCGGCGGAGAGTTTTACAACGGCAGCGGGGAGCATCAGCCATATCAGACTGAAAAACGTCAGCAAAAACCTGGTTAAAAAAGTGGCTGTTCCGGCAGTTTTCGGAGCGATTCTCGGTGCTGTATCACTCACTTACCTTGGAGAATATTATTCAAAGATTACCAAAACCATTATTTCTTTTTACACACTTTATCTTGGAATTCAGATTTTATCTAACGCCTTTAAAAATAAGCAGGATAAAAAATTAAAAAGAAAAACCAATCTTACAAGACTCGGGCTTGCCGGAGGATTTATCGATTCTTTTGCCGGTGGAGGCTGGGGACCATTGGTAACGGGAACGTTGATTAAAAATTCATTTACACCGAGATTTGCTGTCGGAAGTTCTACGGTGGCTAAGTTTATTTTAACCCTTACCGCTGCGATCACTTTTATTTTTACCCTCGGAATTCAGCATTGGAACATTATTCTCGGTCTTCTGATCGGCGGAATTTTTACCGCACCTTTTTCTGCCATGCTGACGGCAAAATTGCCTGTAAAAAGTATGTTTATCGTTATTGGACTGTTAGTGATCATAATGAGTTCCATAACCATATATAAATCTGTTTTTTAAGTCCTGCTCCTGCACTGTGGAAAAATAAAAGAAATAAAAACATCGCCGGTTTTGAAAATAATTTACTTTTACAGCATCAAAAAAATACTATGAACATACACGTTGTTGCGGTTTTCAGGTTTAATGAAAACTATCTGATGGAAGCTGTGGAGCTTTTCCAGGCGCTGGTAAAAGAAACCAGAAAAGAAGAGGGCTGCCTGAAATACGATCTTATAGAGGACAAAAATGAAAAAGGAACTTTCTTCATGATCGAACTCTGGGAAACAGAAGATCACCTGAACCGCCATAGCGGCCAGGATCATCTCCTCAATTTCAGAAAGGATGTTTCTAAAATGCTGGAAAGTTCTACGGTCGTTTATAAAGGTTTTAAAACACTGTAAACATCCTGATGCATCATTCAGATGAAAATAAAAGGCTGCTCACTTTCGCGAACAGCCTTTTCATTAGAAAAAATAGAAAGTATTATTTTTTAAGTGAATGGTCAATAGTGAATGGTCAGTTTTAAATTTACAATTGACCATTCACCCTTCACCATTGACTTTTATATCTTATTTCACGATTAACTTTTTCGTTTCCGTGCTTCCTCCGAATGTCATTTTTACCAGGTAATTTCCTGAGGAGAGCGATGAAAGGTTCAGGTCCTGTTTGTAGAAGCCCGTCTGGTTGGTGAGTTCAGCAGAATATACTTTTTTCCCAGATAGGTCATAGATTTCAACATTGCCTTTGCTGCCAAGTTTTTCTTTAACATCAAATAAAACCGTAACCTGTTTATCTGCTGTTGTCGGGTTCGGATAAATTCCAAAAGACGCCTTTTTGCCTGCCGTTTCTATGGTTCCCAGGGTTGATGTGATATTTTTATATTTAAAATACATATTTCCTGTTTGCGATCCTTCATTGGAAGTGAAATACATTCGGTAATATTCAGATCCCTGTTTGATATAATACACCACATCGTTGTACACGCCCATAGTAGGTTTCCAGGAATGACCGATTGCTGTAATATTGGTTGAAAAAGCAGAAGATGCCGGAAGAGAGGCTGTCGCTGTGGCTTGTGTTTCAGGCTGAACTTTTGCTACGGTGATGTTGGTATTCTGAATCACTCCGGACATTCTGTATTTCATGGTGGCAGGCTGTCCCGTGTTGGGATCCACATAGGGATAATCGGTCCAATATCTTGTGAACATCAGGTCCCAGTTGGTTTTTGACGGCTCAAGATTAGCGACTTTGTCATTGGTTGCGAACGAAAAATAATTAAAGTAAGCATCATCAGTCCCGTTGGCGATAGTTTTGGAAACGGTAGCATCCCAGGATGAAGTCGCCGCGTTCCATTTTGCATATTTAAAAGTATAGCCTCCGAAATAATCTTCGATCATGAATTTATAATACGTGTTGGTCGAAACATATTTCAGGATAAAAATTACTTTTCCTTCAATGTGATGATTTCCGGGATTGTATTCTCCCCAGCCGTAAGCCGCGGTGCCCTGTTCGAAAGCACCTTCCTGAATCGTTGTTGTATTGTCAAGATTGTACAAAGGCGATCCGTAAGAAGCGACACTGTTTGTGATGATATTATTCCAGTCGCTCGGATTATTGGAAGCCTGGTACACTTCAATATTCTGAGCGTCATTAATTCTTGTCCCGAAATTCATATTGGAGTTTCTGTAGAAAGCAATGTCCCAGGTATTGGCAGGCTGGGAAACCATATCATTGGCACTGAGGTCAAAAAATACACGATTCTGATAGCCCGCACCCATCGACATATTGACCGTGGTGTAGCCATTGGAATCAACCTGTGACCAGACAGACTGTTGTACGCCCAGTGAGATCATCGCCGCAAAAAGTAATCTTGTTTTCATAAGATTTGAATTTATTATTTAGAATTATTCTACAAAACTATATAAATTATTTTTAATTATTCTAAATAAAATATGATTTTTATCGTGTTTTCAGATTAAATTTATAACAGCATTTACCTGCTTAATTACATTTTTATAGAAAAAAGACCGCCTTATGAAATATAAGCCGGCCTTCACCAATTATGAGGTCTAATAAATCTTACTTTTTAATAAATTTAGATTTCACTGCAGAACCATCAGCGGTTTCGATCAGGATATAATAAACACCGGTTTGAAGTCGGCTGATATCAAAGGATCTTCCGGATAGTTTGCCTTCAGCAAGTTTTTGTCCTGTGGCAGAATATACCTGAATGTTTTTCGGATCTTTTTTAACGGTAAAATCTAAAGTCGTCTGATCGGCACTGACAGCAAATCGAACTTCTTCCTTTGATTTGACCTGATCGGAAACGGAAAGGCTTGTCGCCTGATTATAAACCACATCATCGATCTCGATAACGGTGTGCGGCGCAAGTGCTCCTACAAATTTAAAGACGATATATTGTGACGTAGAGGCCGGTACCGGAATCGTAATGGTCTGAAAGGTATCACTTGTTAACGTTGTCGCATTCGCCAGCGGTACAAATGTACTCATATCGGAAGGATCCGAAGCGAGGCCCGCCTGTACTGATCCTGGTGCCGAACCAACATTTCTTCTTGCCTTGAAAGTTAATGTCTTGTCTCCCGCAGGAGCAACAATCTGTGGTGAAATCAAATATTCGGGACTGTTTTGATTAGCTCCCGAATACGCCTGTACAAAATTATCGGTGGCAGTGGCTGCTATGATATTCATCATGGGAGGAGGATTACCAACCGGTGCAGGATAAATAGCCGTCCACTGATTCTGCGGGAAAACAGATTGTCCCTGGCCAGGGGTAAAACCGTTAAAATTCTCGTTAAGGGTCGCTACTTGTGCATGGGCGCTCAGCGCGGCAAACAGCATCGTTCCTAAAAGTAGTTTTGATTTCATAACATTATTTTTATTTAGAATTATTCCACAAAATTAATAATTTTATTTTTAACTGTTCTAAATAAAGTTATATATTTGTCGAAAATTTTCCATCCATGAAGAAGAAAGTGCTTTCCATACTATCATTATCCGTTGTTTTATGCGTGAATGCACAGGAAAAAGATTCTCTGAAGCAGAAGAAAATCGAAGAGGTTGTCGTTACCGGGCAATATACTCAGCAGTCTATTAATAAATCGATTTATAAGGTTGAGGTTATTAATGCAGAACAGATCAAGAATATGGCAGCGACCAATGTTGCTGAGGTTCTTAACCAAAGTTTGAATGTTCTTATTACATCAGACCGCAATTCTGGAAGCTCTACAGCCAATCTCATGGGACTTGGAGGCGAATACACAAAAATCCTTATTGATAATATTCCTGTAGTAGGTGATATCGGATTAGGCAATAACATCGACCTGACAAAACTGAATATAAACAACGTCGAACGTATCGAAGTTGTAAGAGGTTCAATGGGAGTCGATTATGGAAGCAATGCGGTAGCAGGAGTCATTAATATTATCACAAAAAAGAATACTCAGAAAAAACTTGCGTTAAATGCTTCTGTACAGGAAGAAACAGTGGGCAAAGAATATGATTGGTATAAGAAGGGAGAGGGAAGACATATTCAGACGCTGAACGTAGGATATAATCTTAATGAAAACTGGTATGTAGGAGCTAATTTTAATCATAACGATTTCCAAGGGTTTAAAGGAACTCAGGAAGGTTATAAATACTTCGAGCAGGACAAAAAAAGAGGATATCTCTGGCAGCCTAAAGATGTTCTGAACGTTGACGGGATTATACGCTACAACAAAAACAGAACATCTGTTTTTTATAAATTCGGATTTTTAAATGAAAAACTGAATTATTACAATCCTGTTGTAAATGAATATTTTTATGGCGTTAATGACAGAACATACGTTGCAACAGACAGAGACTATCTTACCACAAGGTATCTGAACCAGCTTAATATTCAGACAAAACTGGGAACCATCAATTATACAGGCGATTTTTCTTATCAGACCCAGGATAGAAAATACAGAGATTTCAAATATGATATACCCAACCGAAAACTGGTTGACGGAAAAGATGAATATCAAACTTATAATAAATCAGATGTTCTTTATTCAAGAGGGGTTTTCAGTAATTTTTTAGACAGTAAAACCATAGATTTCCAGATAGGATATGAATTGGATCATACTTCAGGATTTGCCGGGAATATTGCCGGGGATTTTGAAGGCACCGATAATGTAAAGAGAAAAATTTTCAACTACGCCAATTTTATGTCCATTGAATGGAATCCTACAGATTGGCTGTCCATACGCCCGGGATATCGTTTAGCTTTGAGTGATAAGTTCGATACACAGCATAATTATTCATTAACGGCAAGGACCAGAATCACTGAAAACGACAATGTAAGACTGGTCATCGGAAGTGCAAACAGATTCCCGAATTTCGACGAACTGTACACTTATATGGTAGACAGCAATCATGATATCCGTGGGAATACTGATTTGAAACCTGAAGAAGGAATGACCGCTTCTTTAAATGCGGAGAAAAAAATCATTTCAAATTCAGGCTGGAACTTTAGGATCGGCGCCAGTGCAACATACCTTAAGGTTAAAGACAGGATCGAGCTGGCCATGGTGAACAGACAGCCGTTGCAATACAAATATATTAACATAGATAATTTCCGCTCGTATATTTTCGAGGCTAATTTTAAAGCTCAGAAAGGACAGTTTGCTTTAGCTGCAAATGCTGCTTATTACGGGATTTCCAAAGAATTGAACGAAGGCGGATTTGTTTCTCCTGATGATTTCTTCAATACTTTTGAAGCAAATTTGTCTGCGAACTATACCATTCCAAAAATCAATACCACTCTTTCACTTTATTACAAGTATACCGGTAAAACCCAGATGTTTGTTTTGGTTTCTCCGGATGTTGCCACTTCTTTTTATGATATCGGTGAAAGAAAAGATTTCAGCATGATGAATTTTATTCTTACTCAGCCATTCTTTAAAAATCATTTTGAAGTTAGTGCCGGTGTTAAAAATATTTTTGATGTATCATCGGTGAGAGATACCACCATTGCAGGAAATGCACATGAAGCATCAACCGCTGTGTCCAATCTTTTCTATGGCAGAAGTTATTTTGCCAGACTAAGCTATAATTTTTAAAATCTAAAAATGAAAAAAATACTATTTTATCTGTTATTTGGAGTATCATTCATTTCTCAGTCATGTATCAATGATAATGAAGATCCTGTAGCGGTGATTCCTTCTGAGGGAAGATCAGTAGATGCAAAAGTTGGCGGTCCTACACAGCCAAATCAGGTTTGGGTGGATTTAAGCGACGTCGATCAGGATGGGAATCCAAGAAAATATACGAATGTGAGAACAGATTGGGATCTTGCTTTCTATTCCGGAAACGAGTTCAAAGTAATCCTTAATTCATCAATAATGATGGGAGCCGCAAAAATTCCCAATGCTACAGATATTTCAGCAGTGAACCAATCTGATGTTGCAACATTAACAACACAGGTTCAGGTGGCGAATTTTAATCCTTCCAATACGATCTATATTGATGATGTTAACGGAAATTTCCCTTCAGGATATACTGCGATTGGTGAAGTGAAAGAACAAGCTTCAGAAAGCGGGGTTTATCTTATCAATATGGGGAAAGAGCTGTATACAGGTAATGTAGCAGTTGGATCAGTGGCTACCGGAGGAAACAGCAGAGGATGGATGAAGCTTCAGGTAACAAAAGAAGGAAACGGATACAGAGTAAAATATGGAAATCTTGATGCAACTGGTGATCAGATTAAAAATGTTTTGATCAACAAAAATGCGGCCTACAACTATACTTTCTTCAGCCTGAAAAACAATACGCAGGTGACAATTCAGCCTGAAAAAAATAAATGGGATATCTGTTTCACCGTATTTACAAACATTATTGAAGGTGCGGGAAGTTATATTTATGCAGATTTTGTAACAACAAATAATATCGGAAACGTAGGGGCTTATGAAGTAAAAGTAGCATCTGCAGCATCGATGATTGAAACGTTCAATAATTTCAAAAAATCTGATGTTGATGATTCCAAGCTCATCTATAAGGACCAGAGAGTGATTGGGGCCAACTGGAGAGAAGTGGGGCCATCCGGCTATCAGGTAAAAGGGGATGTTTTCTACATTCTTAAAGATTCGGAAGGAACTTATTTTAAATTAAGATTTTCATCACTTACAGATAACGCCGGAGAAAGAGGTCATGCCATGTTTAACTATAAAGCACTTTAAAAAATCAATCAAATAATAAGTATCATGAAAAAATTCATCCTTGCCGCTTCGGTGTTGGTAGCCGTGTATTCCTGTAAAAAAGCAGAAGATGCCAAAACAGAAAATAAGACCGAAGTCAATGCCGAAACACCAAAATCCAACAATAAAATCGTAACCCTGAACGGAGGGATTACAGAAATAGTGGCGGCCTTAGGTCACGAAAAAGAAATCGTAGGAACCGATGTTACCAGTACCTATCCCGAGTCTTTGAAAGCTACGGCGAAAGATTTAGGACACGTACGATCAATGACGATCGAGCCGATCATGGCCGTGTCTCCGACCCTGATTTTAGCGTCCGACAAAGACATTAACCCTGAATTAATGGGAAAAATCAAGTCTTCAGGAATCAAAACCGAAGTTTTTAAACAGGAATTTACGGTAGACGGAACCAAAAAATTGATCGCCGACGTGGCAAAAGCAATCGGAAATACAGATTATCAGAAACTCAATGATAAAATAGATGCCGATTTAAAGCAGATTCAGCCCATTGCCAAAAAACCTAAAGTCCTGTTTATCTACGCCAGAGGAAACATGCTGATGGTTTCAGGTAAAAATACCCCAATGGCTTCTTTAATTGAACTGGCAGGCGGTGAAAATGCAGTCAATGATTTTGAAGATTTCAAACCGCTTACACCGGAAGCCGTTGTAAAAGCAAATCCTGACGTATTGTTCTTCTTCACCAGCGGACTGCAGGGTGCCGGAGGAAATGAAGGCGCACTGAAAATGCCGGGTGTATCACAGACCAACGCCGGTAAAAACAAGAAAATTATTGCTATGGACGGAGGCCTCGTTTCAGGTTTCGGACCAAGATTAGGAGAAGCTGCGGTTGCATTAAACAAACTTTTAATTGAAAACACAAAGTAAATTATACGTTTACGTTACAATAAGTGCCATACTGCTTGTCATCATAGCAGTATGGTCTCTTAATACCGGAGTCTATGACTTCGGGGGCCGGTCTGCGTTTGAAGTTTTAGGGAAAGTATTCAGCGGAGATCCTTCCTTATCCATGAGTGACCGGTATGTGGTCTGGGAGGTGCGGGCAGCCAGAATTTTAATGGCCATCCTCATCGGAAGCATGCTGGCCGTGTCCGGAACAAGCCTGCAGGGGCTCTTCAGAAATCCTTTGGCTACAGGAGATTTAATAGGACTTACCTCGGGAGCCACCTTACTTGCCGCTGTTACTATTGTTTTAGGAGGACACTTCAAGCAGTATCTTCCTGAGGCCGTACAGTTTTCATTAGTAGGTATTGCGGCGTTTGTCGGTTCTTTTTTATCCATGCTACTCGTATACAGGATCTCTACCAGCGGAGGAAAAACCAATGTCGTCATGATGCTGCTCAGCGGTGTTGCCATTACCGCCATCGGTTTTTCCATCACCGGTTTTTTGATTTATATCTCAAAAGATGATCAATTAAGAGATTTAACGTTTTGGAATCTGGGAAGCCTGGCAGCCGCAACATGGACCAAAAATATCATTTTAGCCGTTGTTCTGCTCATTTCCTACCTCATTTTATTGCCCAAAGGAAAAGCATTGAATGCCATGATGCTCGGCGAAAAAGATGCCCAGCATCTGGGAATCAACGTCGAAACACTGAAGAAACAGATCATCATCATCACCGCTCTCATGATCGGAAGCTGTGTCGCATTCTCAGGAACCATCGGCTTTGTAGGGCTCATCGTACCCTACATCTTAAGGCTTTTGTTTAAATCCAATTACGCCTTCATTTTGCCGCTATCCGCCGTTTGCGGAAGTATTTTATTGCTTACCGCAGACACCTTCAGCAGAAGCATTGTGGAGCCTTCGGAACTGCCGATCGGGATTCTTACGGCATTGATGGGAGGCCCCATTTTCATCGCTATTTTAGTTAAATTTAAAAAGTCACTGCCATGATAAAGGCGCATCAGATCAGTTACAGCCATAAAGAATTCCACATCCTCGATGCCGTGGATGTTCATCTGGAATATGGTGAATTTCTGGCCATCGTCGGTCCGAACGGAGCCGGAAAATCCAGTCTTCTGAGTGTATTGGCCAACGAGGTAAAATCGAAACAGCAGATCTTATTTAAAGATAAAGATATCAGTGAATGGAAAGTGACCGAACTTTCAAAGCACAAGGCCAAATTTTCACAGCACAACAGCAATGATATCCCGCTGGAAGTGAAAGACGTCGTGATGATGGGCCGGTATCCGTATTTCGATGCCCAACCCGGAAAGGAAGACCTTGAAGCCATGAATGAGATGATGTACGAAACCGACGTTTTTCATCTCAGGGACAGGGAATACAATACGCTGTCCGGCGGAGAAAAGCAAAGAGTACACCTCTCCAGGGTGCTGGCACAGCTTCGGAACAAGATTGCCCATAAGCTCCTGTTTCTCGATGAGCCGCTGAATAACCTGGATGTAAAGCATCAGTACAAAGCCCTGGAAATTATTAAAAAATTTACCCGAAAAGGAAACTCTGCGGTAGTGGTGCTCCATGACCTGAATCTTGCATCACAATATGCCGACAAAATATTGTTAATGAAATCGGGCAGGGTAGCCGCATACGGCACACCGGAACAGGTCTTTACCCCTGAGAACATCAGCAAAGCCTATAATTTTCCGTGCACGATATGCAACCACCCCGTCACTGCAAACCCCATGATTGTTTTTGGATAATGGATAAGGAAAACTCAAAAATAGTAGCACAGCACCTTGCCCGTCCGGAGGGTGAAAAAGGGATTGAGATCGGCGAAATGATGAATGCCACCAACATCGGAATGACCCTGGAAAGCATTCACGCGCTGGTTATAGAAGACCATGAACATATCCTGGAAATCGGGCACGGAAATGCAGATCACGTAAAGCATATTCTAAACAAAGCCCGCAACATAAACTATACAGGAATTGATATTTCGGAGACGATGCACCAGGAAGCCATCCGACTGAATGAAGCATTCGGGAACCAGGCTGAGTTTAGATTATATGACGGGCAAGCGTTGCCATTCGGAGATCAGACGTTTGACAAAATATTTACGGTAAACACCGTGTATTTCTGGCAGCAGCCTGTTCAGTATTTAGATGAAATCTACAGGGTCTTAAAGGACAGCGGTGCCTTTGTACTCACTTTCGGGCAAAGAGATTTTATGGAAAAGCTCCCTTTCACGGAATTCGGCTTCAGGCTCTACAATACCGATGAAATGGAAGAAACCGTTTCCAAAAGCCATTTCAAAAGAATGCAGATTTCCGAAAGACAGGAAGACGTAAAAAGCAAAACAGGGAACGAAACCCTAACAAGAAATTATACAATTTTAACCATTAAAAAATAAAAATAATGAGCACATTAGTAAACGATCTTAAAGAAAAATGGGAAGCTCTTAAAGCTGAAAATCCACATTTGAGAATCAGGAACGCCGCTGCAGAACTTGGTGTGAGCGAAGCAGAATTATTAGTAACAAATGTAGGCGATGGCGTAACGGTTTTACAGCCGGAGTTTAAAGATATTTTAACCGAAGCAGAGCAGTTGGGAAAAGTAATGGCCCTTACCCGTAACGACGAATGTGTTCATGAAAGAAAAGGAACCTACCTGAACGGCGATTTCAGCAGCCCCCATGCACAGCTTTTCGTAGGCGAAGATATCGACCTCAGGATTTTCCTGAACCACTGGAAATTCGCTTTTGCTGTGGTAGAAGGGGATAAAAAAAGCTTACAGTTCTTTGGAAAAGACGGATTGGCTTTACATAAAATTTACCTCACCAAAGACAGCAACGAAGCCGCTTTCGATGCATTGGTTGAAAAGTTTAAAGCGGATGAGCAGCAATCATCATTCGAATTTGAAACGGTAGCCCCGAAAGCAGAAGAGAAGCCGGATGCGGAAATCGACGTAGAAGGTTTCCGGAATGCGTGGAGATCACTGAAAGATACCCATGATTTCTTCATGATGACCAGGAAATTCGGGGTAAGCAGAACCCAGGCATTAAGACTGGCACCGGAAGGTTTTACCAAAAAAATAGACAGCTCCAAAGTGGTGAACGTACTGGAAGACGCCTCTGAAAAACAGCTTCCGATCATGATCTTCGTAGGCAACAGGGGAATCATCCAGATCCACACCGGGAATGTAAATAAAACGTTGTGGCATCAGCAGTGGTTCAATGTAATGGATCCTGATTTCAACCTACACCTTGACGTTACAAAAATCGCCGAAGCCTGGATCGTGAAAAAGCCGACCGAAGACGGTGAAGTGACGGCTATTGAGGTATTCAACAAAGAAGGTGATTTCATCGTTCAGCTTTTCGGAAAAAGAAAACCGGGAATCCCCGAGTTACAGGAATGGAAAGATCTTGTAGCAGATCTTGAAAAATAAATAGTTAGATCATTTTTTTAAGGCCGTTTTGTTTTTTTACAGGGCGGCTTTTTTAAATAATTAAATTAACGTGGTCCGGTGTAATTATACTATTCAAATATCAGTAGAGATGGGCTTTAGCCCATTTACCCTATGTAACATAATGAGCGGCTTTAGCCGAAATTTATTGTAGGTTTCGGTTAAAGCCAATTTGGAATTATAAAGCCCTACTAAATCTATTTTTAAGTGGAACTCACGTTAAATTAAAACGGCACCCTCCAAAGTAGATAAGACATCCTCCAAAATAGATAAGGCATCCTCCAAAGTAAATAAGGCATCCTCCAAAATAGATAAGACATCCTCCAAAGTAAATAAGGCATCCTCCAAAATAGATAAGACATCCTCCAAAGTAGATAAGACATCCGCCAAAGTAGATAAGCCTTCGTCCAAAGTAGATAAAGCTTTGTCCAATGTAAATAAGACAGTGTCCGGAGTATATAAGCCTCCGTCCGGAGTGTATAGAGTGCTTTCGTCCCTTCGAGTAGATTTTTGAAAAAAATCGTATCGAGAAGTCGCGCTTCAGTGGCTATCCCCACAGGTTCTCGATACATTTTTCGCAGCTTCACTGCAAAAAATCGAACAGACGTACGAACACTCGTATTATGTAATTACTACCACGTCCCTTCGAGTAGATTTTTGAAAGAAATCGTATCGGGAAGTTTGCGCTTTCAGATCGTTCTCAATACATTTTTGCGACACTTTATCAGGTAAACACCCGAATTAACGAACCAAATATCAAAATATTTAAAATATAAAATTGAATGGGTCTTAAAAATGAATTTAAAATAATCTTTCCGACCTTTGTGCTACATTAAATAAACGAATTAAATACAATGAAAAATATCTTCTCAATATTTATGCTTGCCGTTTTCTGTTCATTGAATGCGCAGGACTTTAAAGCCTATCAGTTCTATAACCAAAAAGGAAAGCAGATAGGAACCGAAAAATTAGTGAAGGAACTTGCCGATTACGATATCGTTTTCTTTGGCGAAAACCACAACAGTTCCATCAACCACTGGCTGCAGTTAAAAGTCACCCAAGCTCTGTTTGAAAAGAAAAGCGGGCAAATCATCCTGGGCGCAGAAATGTTTGAACGAGACAATCAGGAACAATTAAACAAATATTTAAATGGAACCTTTGATGCTAAAACATTAAAAGATTCCGCAAGGCTATGGAATAATTTCTCCACCGATTATAAACCGTTGGTCGACTTTGCTAAAGATAAAAAACTGCCGTTTATCGCAACCAATGTTCCCCGCAGATATGCTTCCCAAACCTCAAAAGAAGGACTGGAATCCCTGAATAATTTACCGGCTAAAGACAAAACATACATCGCCCGATTACCCATAAAAGTCACCCTTGACACGCCCGGCTATCCTGAAATGAAAAAGATGATGGGCGATCATGCGGAAGAAATGAAGGTGATGAATTTCATTTCCGCCCAGGCCATTAAAGATGCCACCATGGCAGAATCGATCCTGAAGAATTTTCAGCCTGGAAAAACCTTCATCCATTACAACGGAAATTACCACAGCAAAGAATTCGGCGGCATTTACTGGTACATCAAACAGAAAAACCCCAACCTCAAAATGGCCGTCATCTCCGTCTTCGAATCCGAAAACCCCGAACTCAAAGTACCGGAGAAAGACTATATCCCGACAGATTTTAACCTGATCATTCCTGCGGACATGACGAAAACGTATTAAAGAGCCAGGTAAAAAGAGCCAGGTAAAAAGTAAGAAGAGCCAACGCAGAATAAATTCAAAAACCCAATCATTCGTGCAAATCTGCGGTTAAATTATTAAACATCATTTATCTTTGCGACACATTCCTTCCACATGAAAACAATATATTTTCTACTGATTTTCTGTATCGGTTTAGTCCAGGCGCAGAAACTGACTGCTGATGAAATCTCCCTGATCAATCAGGGCGACCCGAATACGGCCTTACCGATTTACCAGACCACTGATGAACATCAGCATCAAACGTTATTAAGTCTCTCCAGAGAAATCGATCCGCTGGATAAAAACACCGCAACATTGGTAAAAAGAATGAAGGAATCTTTATTGTCTACGGATGGCGGAGTAGGAATTGCAGCTCCTCAGGTCGGCATCAACAGGAAGGTAATCTGGGTGCAGCGTTTTGATAAGCCCGGTGAGCCACTCGAATATTTTATCAATCCGGTCATCGTCTGGAGATCCGAACTCCAGAACCTAGGTCCGGAAGGCGATTTGTCGATTCCTGATTTCAGGGACCAGTTTTACAGAAGCAAAGTCATTCAGCTGGAATACGTCGATCTAAATGGGCAGAAGTTTTCAGAAATGGTAGAAGGGTTCACCGCCGTCATTTTCCAGCACGAGATCGACCACCTTTTCGGAATTTTAATTTCAGATAAAAAGGAAAAAGAAAAGAACGATCGGTATCAGAAAGTAGATGCCTTTAAGAAAGAAGGAGCTTCCGGAAGATAATACAAATAGAGCCTGTTTAAAAGCCGACTTCAAAAGGTTTCCGTCATTTCCCATCATCTTCATTTTCTGAATCAAAATAAACTTTGTTTATTCTTAATCCTTTACTACTGCGTACGCTTTTACTTGAAAAGCTCACTTTTAACAAAAGGTACTCAATAAAATTAAATTTAAGCTAAATATCTTAATGGCTTAATGTTAAAATAAGCTCAGATTTAAACAGACTCTCAGCCTGAAACAAAAAAATCTGCTTCCTGAGAAACAGATTCTTTTATCAATAAGAGATAATATTAGTTGTTCGTTACCGAAAGTTTTACCTCAATATTATTTCGGGTTGCATTGGAGTAAGGACAGATCTGGTGAGCTTTTTCCGTCAATGACTGGGCCTCTTCAATAGAAACTCCCGGGATATTCACATCCAGCTGCACGGCCAGTCCGAAGCCGCCATTGTCAATCTGGCCGATGCTTACTTCGGCGGTTACCGTTGTTTCTCCCGTTTCCGCTTTCGACATCGAAATCACTCTGTTCAGTGCACTGTCAAAACACGCCGAATATCCTGCGGCGAAAAGCATTTCGGGATTGGCGAAATCATCGTTGGCACCGCCGAGTGCTTTAGGCATTTTTACGTCAAGATCAAGAACTCCGTTATCGCTTTTTACATGTCCGTTTCTACCGCCTGTTGCCGTAACTTTTGTTGTATATAAGGTTTTCATTATTTTTCTATTTTGTTTAATATTTTCTGGACGCTTTTTTTAAGATCAATCCAGTCTTGTTGTGAAACATCAATTTTTTTATAAATTTTCTCAGGAATTTCACAGGCTTTTGTCCGCAAAGCTTTTCCCGCTTCTGTAATGAATACTTCGACGACTCTTTCATCTTCTTTTTTTCTTTTCCTTTCGATGAATCCTTTCCCTTCCAGTCTCTTGAGAAGAGGAGTGAGAGTACCGCTGTCGAGGTAGAGCTTTTCTCCGATGTGGTTTACCTGAAGCCCGTCGTTTTCCCAAAGCACCATCATGACGAGATACTGGGGATAGGTGATATCAAGCTCATCAAGAAACGGACGGTACAGACCCGTAATCTCCTTTGCGATCACATACAGCGGAAAGCAGAGCTGATTCTGAAGTTTTAAAGATTCCTGTGGTTCCATGATGCTTAAATTTAAAAATGCTGATTATTTTTTAATGATAAATTCCTCCATCGGAATTCTCACTTTTTTCATGTGGGAAAGCCAGTCGTTTTTTTCGTCTCTGTAACCGAGATAAAGTAAACTCACACTTTTCAGTCCCAATTCCCTGAGTCCAAGAATTTCATCCACCACCTCATTGCTGAATCCTTCTGCAGGCGTACTGTCAATTTTCAGTTCTGCTGCCTGAGCCATGGCCAGCCCTAAAGCAATATAAGTTTGTCTTGCCGTATGAGCAAAATGCTGCTCAGGAGTCTGTGCTCCGTAGATTTCTTTCAGCTTGTCCGTATAGCTTGAAAAACGTCCTTTTGGTAAATCTCTTACATCCGTGTGATGATCGTATACCTTATCGATTTTCTCATCAGAATAGCTGTCCCATGCTGCAAAAACCAATACATGAGAAGAATCCCTCATCACTTCCGGATTTAAAGCCCCTTTGACCATTTTTTCCTTCAGATCCTGGCTTTCCACTACGACCACTCTGAAAGGCTGAAGACCCGATGAAGTAGGCGCGAGTCTTGCTGCTTCTAAAATTTTATTCAAATCTTCTTCTGACACTTTTTTAGCCGGATCATAAGCTTTTACAGCATGTCTCCAGTTTAAATCTTCTATTAATGACATTTTAATATTTATTTTTATTTGAATGTATCAATGCAAAAATGTTGCCAAATTAAATTGTGTGCAATTTAATTAGATTAAATCAACCAAATAAAAAAATCTGTCTCACTTGTGACAGATTTTTGTAGTATTAATTCTTGTTTTTGAGCTCCGCTTCAAATACTTCCTCAAAATGTTTTCTGATCCTGGATTTAAGGTCTTCAACTTCTTCAGGCGTCAGTTCTCTTTCAAGCTCTCTTTTCAGGGAAGTAACCTGTTTGTCTTTGATGCCGCAAGGGATGATATATTCGAAATATCGCATGTCGGTATTTACATTTAAGGCAAAACCATGCAGCGTTACCCAGCGTGAAGCTTTTACGCCCATCGCACAGATTTTTCTGGCATAAGGCTTCCCTACATCCAGCCAGACTCCGGTTTCTCCTTCGGAGCGTTCTCCTTTTAAGCCATATTCGGAAATGGTCCTGATGATCACTTCTTCAAGGTTCCGCATATATTTATGAATATCGGTGAAGAAGTTTTCAAGATCAAGAATAGGATATCCGACAATCTGTCCGTATCCGTGGTACGTGATGTCTCCGCCGCGATTTACTTTTACAAAGGTGGCATCGATTTCTTTCAGTTTGTCAATTCCTGCCAGCATGTTTTCTTCATGTCCGCTTTTTCCAAGGGTGTAGACATGCGGATGTTCTACCAAAAGAAAATGATTGGGTGTCGTTACGTGCTGCTCTGCCGGTAAGTCGCGGTTTTTGATTTTAAGATCAATAATTTTTTTCATTAAAGATTCCTGATAGTCCCATGCCGGTTGGTATTCCAGGGTTCCCAGGTCTTCAAATTCCACGACTTTATTCTGATGTGTATTCATTTTATTTTTTGATGACACAAATTTAGTGATTTTTACTCTTTAATAGAATGGATGAAATCTATAGTCTCATTCTTCCAATCTGTATGATGAAGCAAAATATCGACAAAAGCAGTTCCGATGATTCCGCCATCAGCTTTTTCGGTAACATTGTTAAAGTCTTCCTTTGATTTAATCCCGAATCCTATCATCACCTGATTTTTCAATGGCATAGAGGAGATCCGGTCAAAGTATTTTTCATTTTTAAAATCAGCATTTTGATTTCCCGTTGTAGACGAAGAGCTTACCGCGTACAAAAAACCTGAACTTAAAGAATCCAGATATAAAATTCTCTCTTCAGAGGTCTCCGGAGTAATGAGAAAGGTAAAATTAAGATGGTAATGATTGACAATGTCCTGATAGTTTCGTTCAAATTCAACTGCCGGCAGATCGGGAATGATCAATCCTGAAACTCCGCTTTCAGAGCATTCTTTACAGAAATTTTCAAACCCGAAACTTAAGACAGGATTGATGTAACCCATAAGAATGACCGGGATTTTTATTTCGTTTTTAATTGATTTCAGCTGGGCAAAAAGTTTTTGAATGGTCATCCCGTTTTTTAAGGCAAGTTCATGAGCCTGTTGGATGACCGGACCATCCGCCACGGGATCAGAATACGGCATTCCGATTTCGATCATATCCGCTCCGGAATCCTGGATAAGACGGACGATGTCTGCGGTATCTTCCAGTTTGGGAATTCCCGCCGTGAAGTATATATTTAGTTTTTTCATAAATGGGAGTTATTGACGGTTTGGTGATGGTAATTTTTTTTATACATGTTTAAGATAGGTTTCCATATCCTTATCGCCCCTTCCACTCAGGCAAATGACTACCACATCTGTAGGGGTAAAGCTCTTTTTCTCAAGAACAGCCAATGCGTGGGCACTTTCCAAAGCCGGGATGATCCCTTCAATTCTGGTCAGCTGGAAGGCGGCCTGTAATGCTTCATCATCATTAATGCTGAAAAATTCTGCTCTTTTTTGTTTGAATAAATGAGCATGAAACGGCCCTATCCCCGGATAATCCAGTCCTGCGGAAATGGAGTGCGGCTCAATAACCTGTCCGTCATGGGTTTGCATGACCAAACTTTTACTGCCGTGAAGAATACCGGATGTTCCCAGGAAAGTCGTTGCCGCAGACATGCCTGAGTCTATTCCCAAACCTCCGGCTTCCGCAGCGATCAGTTTTACTTTTTCATCATCTGCAAAATGATAAAAAGCGCCCGCCGCATTGCTTCCACCCCCGACACAAGCGATGACGTAATCCGGATTTTCATCACCGCGCTGTTCCAAAAGCTGTTCTTTAATCTCCTTAGAAATAATACTCTGGAATCTCGCTACCAGATCGGGGAAAGGGTGAGGTCCCACCACGCTTCCAATCACATAATGGGTTGTGGAAGCGTGGTTGATCCAGTCTCTTAAGGCTTCATTTACGGCATCTTTCAACGTTTTAGATCCTGAAGTTGCCGGAATTACCTCTGCACCGAGCATCTTCATTCTTGCTACATTCGGAGCCTGCCGCTGAATATCGATTTCTCCCATGTACACAATGCATTCCAAACCCAGTAAAGCACAGGCTGTTGCCGTAGCAACTCCATGCTGTCCCGCTCCGGTTTCTGCGATAATGCGTTTTTTACCAAGATGTCTGGCCAATAATACCTGTCCCAAAGCATTGTTGATCTTGTGGGCTCCTGTATGATTGAGGTCTTCTCTTTTTAAATAAATCTGAGCCTGGTATTTACGGCTTAAATTTTCTGAAAAATACAACGGTGTGGCGCGACCGACATAGTTTTTTAATAAGTGCTGATATTCTTTTTGAAAGCTTTCAGATTCAATGATGGTAAGATAATTCTTTTGCAGTTCTTCTACATTCGGGTACAGCATTTCGGGGATGAATGCTCCTCCGAATTCGCCATAGTAGCCGTGTTTATCCGGATTTTTATAATTCATTTTTAAATTTTTTTATTTTTTCAACATCTTTGATTCCGGGTTTTGTTTCAAACCGGGAATTGATATCTACAGCAAAAGGTTTTTGCTTTAATCTTTTTATTTCTTCAATATTTTCCAACGAAATGCCTCCGCTGAGAAAATACGGGAGGGAAATTTCAAGGTCATTCAGCAGGTTCCAGTCGAAGGTTTTTCCGGTTCCTCCGAATGCTGATGAATCCGTATCGAAAAGGAAATAATCGATATTTTTCTGATGGTGGTCAATGATTTTTTGCAATTCTTCAACCTTCTGATCCCCAATTCTTATAACCTTAATGATTTTAACTTCAGGACCCATTTTTTTTCTCAATTCATAAATTAGATCTGTCTTTTCGTTTCCATGAAGCTGGATAAGATTCAGTTTGGACTTTTCTACGGTTTCCAATATATTTTCGGCCTTTTCATTTACAAAAACGCCTACTTTCTCAGGATGTGTTATCGTTGATATATGATTTAAAGTCAGGTGATTAAGTGCGTATCTCGGTGATTTTTCGTAAAAAATAAATCCCAGGAAATCAGTTCCCAATGAAATCAACTCATGGATTTGTTCAGTTTTTGTCAGTCCGCAAACCTTAAGTCTGAATTGCTGTTGAAGATTATTGATTGGTGGTTGAGTGGCTGTCATTGTTATTCTTTCGTAGTATTTAGATCACCTGAGCTATAAATTCGGAAAATTTCTTTCCGGGATTTTCAGCTTTCATAAAATATTCCCCCATAAGAAAGCCGTCGAAGCCTTTTTCCTTGAGATATTTAAAGTCAGCGATACTATAAATGCCGCTTTCTGCGATGGAGAGTATTCCTTCCGGAAGTGAATTTTTGAGCTGAACGGAATGATCGAGGTCAACCTCAAAATTTTTTAAATTCCGGTTATTAATCCCGACAAAGTCAATGCCGGAATGACAATGTTTCAGTTCTTCGTCCGTGTGAATTTCCAGTAAGACCTCAAGACCAAGCTGATGGGCAAGGTCTGTAAAATCTTTAACCTGATCAGCTGAAAGACACGCCGCAATAAGCAGTACAACATCTGCTCCCATTGATTTTGCCTCATAAAACTGATATTCATCGATCATAAAATCTTTTCTTAAAATAGGAATGTTGATGGATTTTCTTACCTCTACAATATCTTCAGAGCTTCCCCCGAAAAAATCTTTATCCGTTAAAATAGAAATGGCACTTGCCCCGGACCTTTCGTAGGCCGAAACAACTTCCAAGGGAGAAATCTGGTTATTGATAATGCCTTTTGACGGGGATTTTCTTTTAAATTCGGCAATAACTCCGCTTTTTAACCTTAAAGTTTCCTTTAGTGAAAATGTTTTCCGACCGAAAAAGGCGGAATCTTTTACCTGTTGGACCGGAATTTTTGCCTTCAGAAGTTGCAGTTCTTCTTTTTTTCGCTGAACGATTTTATCCAGTATATTCATTTTACTTTAGCTTAAATTATTTAACCAATGTTTCAAAACAGTGAAAGGCTTTTCCGCTGTAAAGGCTATCCCGTGCGGCAGAGAGACACTCATCATAACTACCGAATTTTTTGGTGAGTACAAGTGCTACGGCAGCATTGGCGAGAACAACCGAATTCTGCGGGTTACTGCCGTTTCCTTTAAGAATGTTTGTGAAAATTTCCGTCGTTTCCCGGATGCCTGCGCCGGCTTTTATGCTTTCTGCTGTTACTGCCTCGAAACCCAGATCTCCAGCGGAATAGATCTCTTCGCTATCTTTAGTAATGATTTTACTGTCCTGGGTGAGGCTGATTTCGTCATAACCATCGAGTCCATGAACGATCATAAATTCGCGTTTGTCTTTCTGAAGCAGGTACTGATAAATTCTCGCAATTTCAAGATTGTAGACGCCGATAAGGGAAAATTGCGGTTTGGCAGGATTTACGAGCGGACCCAGCAGATTAAAAAATGTTCTCAGTCCAAGTGATTTCCTCAACGATCCTACCGATTTAAGAGCAGGATGAAAATAGGGCGCATGCAAAAAACAGATATTGGCTTTGTCAAGATCTTCCTGTAGTTTTTCTGAGGAATCTTTAAAGGAATATCCTGCTTCTTCAAGGACATTAGAAGATCCCGTAATCGTTGATGCACCGTAATTTCCGTGTTTTACCACCTTTTGACCGGCACCGGCAACAACGAAGCTTGCTAATGTTGAAATATTGATGGTGTTTTTTCCGTCCCCACCGGTTCCCACAATATCTACGGCATCGTGTGTGTCAATATCTATGGGAAGGGCCATTTGCAGAAGCGCTTCACGAAAACCTTCCAGTTCAGGCAGTGTAATATTACGCATCAGGAAGATGCTGATAAAGGCCGTAACTTCCTGCGGGTTAAATTTATTCTGTGCAATCTCAATCATGATGGCTTTTGCCTGGGATTTCGATAAAGTATGGTGATTGAAAAGGTATTCCAGGATTTCTTTCATTGTTTTGGTGTTAAATTCATTTTAATTCAAAAGAAAATTGCGGATAATCACTTCTCCTTCCGGGGTCAGAATACTCTCAGGATGGAACTGAACGCCGTGTACATCATAGGTTTTATGTTGAAGGGCCATGATCATGCCTTCAGGATCTACAGCCGTAATTTCAAGCTCATCCGGAAAATCTTCGCGGTTTACTACCCAGCTGTGGTATCTCCCGATTTCAAGTCCGCTGGTAAGTCCTTTGAAAATTTTTGTATCAGATTTTACAAGTTCGGCTGAAGTTGCCACCCCATGAAAAATCTCCGAAAGGTTGATCAGGCTTCCCCCAAAGGCTTCTGCAATAGCCTGCTGGCCAAGGCAAACGCCAAGAATACTTTTGGTGGCAGCGTATTCTTTAATGAGTTCCACTAAAATTCCGGCTTCATCAGGAATTCCGGGACCGGGAGAAAGGATTATTTTGTCGTATTTTCCGATCTCTGCCAAAGTAATCTGATCATTTTTTACGACATCAACCCTGGTATCTAAAACCCTCTCGATAATCTGGACGAGATTGTAGGTAAAGCTGTCGTAATTGTCGAATACAAGAACTCTTGATTTATTTATAGGATTCATTTTGTTTAATTTTTTAACTTAAATTTAATTATTCACAAGTTTCTCAGCTTTCTCCACGGCTTTTTTCAGGGCATTAAGCTTGTTGTTCACTTCCTGGAGTTCGCTTTGCGGATCGGATTTTGCAACCAGTCCTGCTCCGGCCTGATAGTATAAAGTGTTGTTTTTGCTGAGAAATGTCCGGATCATGATAGCCTGGTTGCAGCTCCCGTTTAATCCAAAATAGCCTATGCATCCGCCATAATAACCCCGGGAATCTTTCTCGTAGGTATTGATCAGCTGCAAAGCCCGATGTTTCGGAGCTCCGCTTAAAGTGCCCTGCGGAAAAGTAGCGGCCATCATTTCAAAAGGCTTTGTTTCTTCCGGCAAATCGGCGGTCACTTCACTTACCATATGGATGACGTGTGAAAACATCTGTATTTCTTTGAGTTTTGATACTGTAATATTTTTTCCGATTTTACCGAGATCATTTCTAGCCAGATCAACAAGCATGGTATGTTCGGCATTTTCTTTGGGGTCATTTTTTAATGATTCAATAGACAGCAGGTCGGTTTCAAGGTGGCCGGTTCTTTTAAAAGTACCTGCAATGGGGTGAATAACAGCTTTGCCGTCTTTAATGATCAGCTGGCTTTCCGGGCTGGAACCAAATAGTTTATAATTTCCGTAGTCAAAGAAAAACAGGTAAGGCGAAGGGTTGATATTTCGGAGGGCGCGGTACACATTGAATTCGTCACCCTTAAACTTCTGTTCGAATCTTCTGCTCAGCACCAGCTGAAAAACATCACCTCTCATACAGTGTTTCTGGGCGGTTTTTACCAGATCAAGATATTCTTCGTCTGTGATATTAGACGTTTCCAGCCCGTTTTTTTCAAAAGGATAGACGACAGCGTTTTTATTTTTAATAAAGCTTTCCAGTACATGCATTTCTGATTTTATGCCTTTAATCTGGTTTTCAATAAGATGCATTTCATCATTGTAATGATTAATAGCAATGACATACTGATACAGACGATAACGCAGAAGCGGAATTTCAACTTCCGGGCTTTGAGGTTTAAAGGTCAGATTTTCAAAAGATTGTACGGCTTCAAAACTGGTATATCCGAAGAGGCTTTGCGCGGTCTCCAACACCGGATCGTGGGTTTTCTCGCATTCAAATGCATGGGAGAAATTTTCAAAAATCGTTGCGATATCCTTTTGTAACGCAAATTTCTGAGGCTCCTGGCCGGGAAACTTGACTTCAAATTCTTCCAGCGTTTTTACTTCAATTCCTGCGATGGCATTGATGGCAATAAATGAGAAATTATTTTCAATATTTTTGGAGTCGGAACTTTCCAGGAGGATGGTGTCCCTGAATTTATCGCGTACCTGCAGATAAATATTCATCGGGGTTTGGAGATCACCGAGGGTTTTCGAAGAAATGGTTTTTATTTTTATTTTTTCACTGGACATGACAGTTTGCTTTTGAAGATTGAATAAAAAAAAAGACTTCAACGGAATACGTCAAAGTCTTTATTGTATAATTGATTTAATTATAATCGATGCATATGAATCACCAACACGACAATAACTTCAGACCCGACGAAGAGTTTGAAAGCCACCACCAGTTTTTATTGTTGCTGATATTAAACATGCCACAAATGTAGAAAATTTTTTAATATAAAAAAGAAATTCTGAAAATTTTATTTCCGATTCTCTTGATAGTCCGGTCTCATCCGCTCCCTATTTTCTCAGTAAATATCTATAAAATGAATATTAATCATGATTTTAAATCTTTATTTTTTATATTTTTGCTGAATAATTTATAGAAAAAAATGAAAAAAGTATTAGCAATCGCATTTATCGGAGGTTTATTAGTGGCTAGCTGCTCCAAGAAGCCGAATCATGACTTACAAGACAGCAATACCATGTTGCCTGAACCGGATGCACCTACGGTGGTAGACTCAAGCGCAACAACAAGAGATACTCCGGAAGCTGATGTAAATGCTGCGGTATCAGTTCCTGCTAAAGATGCAAAGGCAGATACGCTTACTAAATAATGAAAAAACTTTTTCTGGCAGGAGCTATTGGGCTTCTCATGTTTTCGTGTACTAAGAAAGAGAACGTGCCTGTCGATCGGGCATCTTCCGAAAAGCAGGCTTCGGAATCTGCAAAAAGCAGTCTCTCCGGAGTTGAGATCATCGAAAGCCTGGACTGTTCGGGATGTCATGCCGCAAATGAAAAAATGATAGGGCCTTCTTACCGGGAAATTGCAGAGAAATATTCTGATAAGGATCTTGAGCTGCTTGCCTCGAAGATCATCGAAGGAGGAAGCGGAGTCTGGGGCAGTGTACCGATGTCTCCCCATCCTCAGGTTTCAGAAGATGAAGCTAAAAAGATGGTAGAATATATTCTAAGACAGAAAAAATAATGTCTGACGAAAAATCCAGTCTGCATACAAGAAATCTGCATCGTGATCCTTATGATTTTGATCGGCTTATTTCTTGTGTGCCAGAACTGAAGCAATATGTGTTTACCAATTCTTATCAAACGGTAACCATAAACTTCAGCATTCCCAAAGCTGTAAAACTCCTTAATAAAGCTTTATTAGAAAGTTTTTATCATGTTAATAACTGGGATATTCCGGAGAATAATCTTTGTCCTACCATTCCAGGCAGAGCAGATTATGTTCATTACATCGCCGATTTATTGGCTGCACAGCAAGGAGAAATTCCGACAGGTTTAAAAATTAGAGGTTTGGATATTGGTGTCGGAGCCAATCTTGTGTATCCTTTAATAGCACACCAATCTTATGGTTGGGAAATGTTGGGAACGGATATTAACGAAGATTCTTTAAAGAATGCCCGACAGATTTTAGATCATAATCCGGATTTATTATCTGGAATTCATTTAAAGCAGCAATCTCAATCTGAATATATATTTAAAAATATGATCAGACCTGAAGATCGCTTCGCTTTTTCGATGTGTAATCCGCCTTTTCATGATTCTGAAGAGTCTGCAGTAAAAGGCAATCTCAGGAAAACACGAAATCTTAACAAATCAAAAATAAGCGAACCCTTACTAAATTTTAGCGGGCAGCAATCTGAACTTTGGTGTGAAGGCGGAGAATTGGTTTTTATCACAAAAATGATTTATGAAAGTTTTTTGTATCAATCTCAGGTTCTTTGGTTTACGTGCTTAGTTTCAAAAAAGGATAATTTGTATAAGTTAACGACACTGCTGAAAAAAGTGAAGGCAGTAGAATTCAAAACGATTGATATGGCCCAGGGGCAGAAAGTGAGCAGAATGTTGGCATGGACCTTCATTCCTCAACAACATCGTAACGACTGGTTCTGATAAAATTTAGGTTAAATTTTTTAAGCTGATTTAATTTTGACGGAAATAAATTATATTTCTGGAAAAAGTCATTGATCATCAATTCAAAAATCACTAATTTTGCACGTTATTTTAAATAAATACAATGCAATTATCAGAACAAGAAATCATTAGACGAGAAAAGCTGAACAAGCTTGTTGAAATGGGAATCAACGCGTTCCCTGCAGATGAATACGTAATTACAGATACTACAGAATCTATAAAACAGGATTTCGCTGATAATAAACAGGTTAAGATTGCAGGAAGACTGATGTCAAGAAGAATTCAGGGGAAGGCTTCATTCGCTGAATTACAGGATTCTACGGGTAGGATCCAGGTTTATTTCAACAGGGATGAAATTTGTAAAGGTGAAGATAAAACTTTGTATAACGAAGTGTATAAGCACCTGCTTGATATAGGTGATATTATCGGTGTGGAAGGTGAATTATTCACAACTCAGGTTGGTGAAAAGACGGTGCTGGTAAAGAATTTCACCCTCTTAACAAAAGCTTTAAGGCCTCTGCCTCAGGCAAAAACAGATGAAAACGGAGTGGTGCACGATGCTTTCAATGATCCTGAAATGAGATACAGACAGCGTTATGTAGATTTAACAGTAAACCCTCAGGTGAAAGAAGTTTTTGTGAAGAGAACAAAGCTGTTCAATGCCATGAGAACTTTCTTCAATGATGCCGGATATTTTGAAGTGGAAACTCCTATTTTACAATCGATTCCCGGAGGTGCGGCAGCAAGACCTTTTATTACGCATCATAATGCTTTAGATATTCCTTTATATTTAAGAATCGCCAACGAATTATATCTGAAAAGACTGATCGTCGGCGGATTTGATGGTGTTTATGAATTCTCGAAAAACTTCAGAAACGAAGGGATGGACAGGACGCATAACCCGGAATTTACCGCTATGGAAATCTATGTTGCCTACAAAGACTACAACTGGATGATGGACTTCACCGAAAAGTTGTTGGAATTCTGTGCAGTTCAGGTAAACGGAACGACAAAGGCTACTTTCGGGGACTATGAAGTGGATTTCAAAGCGCCATACCAAAGAATTTCAATGACCGATGCGATTCTTAAATTTACCGGTTTCGACATCACAGGAAAGACTGAACAGGAATTGTTCGATTTTGCCAAATCAATCGGAATCGATGTGAACGAAACGATGGGTAAAGGAAAATTAATTGATGAGATTTTTGGTGAAAAGTGTGAAGGAAACTTCATTCAGCCGACTTTCATTACCGATTATCCGATCGAAATGTCACCTTTAACCAAAAAACACAGAAGCAAAGAAGGGCTTACTGAGCGTTTTGAATTAATGGTTTGCGGTAAAGAAATTGCGAATGCATATTCTGAGCTGAATGACCCGATCGACCAGAGAGAGCGTTTTGAAGATCAGTTGAAATTATCTGAAAAAGGTGATGATGAGGCAGGTCAGTTTATTGATGAAGACTTCCTAAGAGCCCTGGAATACGGAATG
>JBMDXW010000055.1:0-35286 GCA_048594965.1 Chryseobacterium sp. | reverse complement strand
TTTCCTTATCTCACTTATTTTATGCCGAAAAACGGTGTGATGCTGAGGGAATATGAGCCGGTAGTCTGGATCTGGGGCTCTGCGGTCCTGATTGATCTGGCAACAGGGTTTAACGGAAATATTATCTCACTTTCAAAATATTATAAATTTAATATTCTGGTGATGCTTCTGCTTGCGGGATTAACAATTACCTTAAACTTTTACTTTTTAGAAAATACGGATTTAAAGCTGATCGGAATTGCCTTGTCTACCGCCATATCGCTGATCATTTATAATGTGGTAAAAATAGCTTTTAATTATATTGTATTTAAAGTTTCGCCCCTTACCATTGAGATGATTTTCGTTTCAATTATCTGCACGCTGGCGATCACGGTAGCGATTGTCCTGCCGAATTTCAGTAATAATTTCATCAACCTGATCTACAAACCTGCCGTGGTTTTGCTGTTGATATTTGTAGGAAATTATTTCACCAATATATTTCCGCTTGAAGATTACCTGAACAAAAATTTCATTAAAAGCATCTTTAAGTTTAAGTAGAAAGCAGACTTTTAAGAACCATTTCAAGTTTTTCCTGTACAGTTTTTTTACCGTATTCTTTCCGGAAGTCGAAGACTGTATTTTTAAGCTCTTCAAATTGCCCGATAATATCCTGCTTTTCAGGAATTATGAAATCCAGGCGGGAATGATAGTTTTCGGGGAAGACCGCCGGTTTTCCGAATTTGATGGCATCGCCCAAATTTCCGGTCATCTTGGTTTTACCATAGATTTCTTTCTGACTGAAAAACTCCGTCTTTTCATGAACAGGACACCACAGCACATCCGCTTTCTGCATCCAGCGATCAAAGTCTGCCGATGAAACCCTTTCTTTGTAATAGATGATTTTAATTCGCTGCAGGGATCTTTCGAGGTCGGTGATCTGCTTTAATTCATGCTTTTGAGCTTTTCCTAAAAAAACAAATTCAACCTGCTTTTTATGAATACGGACATCATCCGAATCTTCCATTTTTTTTATCCTTGAAATTATCCTCCGGTAATCTCTTCTTTTTTGAGAAACGCCGCCGGGAATAACGACGACAAGTGCTTTATTATCCGATTTACCTTCATTCTTTGTATAGAAAAGCGGGAGAAAACGGAGACGTCCGGAACTCAGTTCTTCATCAAGAACAAGAAGGTTTTTTGCATCCTGATACACTTTCGATGAGTAAAAAAGTCCTTCTTTCCACCAGAGTTTTAACCTGTAAACAACATCCGCTTTAAAAATACTTTTGAATAATCGCAATCCTGAAATACCTGTGAAATTGATGTTATGCACGATGACGGCAGAATTGTACTTTTCAGCAATGATCCGGAACGTATCAAAATAGCGATGGACCGTTCCGATGATCACCAGGTCATATTGCTGAGATTTCAGCTGATCCAGGATCATTGAACTGTCCGACAAAAAAAGGTTTTCCCCGGAATAGCCGGTCTCCTCTTTTATTCTTTCAGAAAAATAATAATCTACCCTGAACTTCTCCGAATCCTGCATGATATCAATAAAATCCCGGGCCACTTCCGCATGGGTGTCGATTTCTATGTAAGCTATATTTTTCAAGATTTTTTTTAAAATTGAATTTTATCTTAACCGTTTAAAGGATAATTCCCTTTAAGCCTTCAGCCATTTCTTCTTCAGTGTGTTCCAGCGCTGCCTGTTGATGGCCTTTTGTTCGTCAGCCGATATTTTTAATTCCAACTTTTTACTTCGGCAGTTTTCGTAAGACCGTATAATGGAGAAAAGGAAAGTGCCCGATCTTATCTTTAATGCTTCCTTGAATGCCGCAATATAAGCCAGGATTCTTTTCAATCCTAAAAAATAGAAATATTTTCCGTAATATTCAGCCGGTTTGATCGTGTAATCGGCTCCTTTTATTTTAATCAGCTTTACATGCAGTTCATCAAGGACAACTTCCTTCCAGCCAAGATGCTGAAGCAAAATGGCGTCAATATTATCCCAGCCTAATGTTTCCCTGATGCCATTCATCTGCAAGAAAATCTCTTTACGGTAAGCTTTCAGGGGACCACGTACATGATGTTTATTGGAATTCCCTTCATATACCCAGCTTCCGTTTTTTTCAATGTATAGCAAACCGCCGACCAAGCCATAATCCGGATTATTGCAGAATGCTTCCTCTATTCTTTCAAGATAGTTTTCCGGAAAAATAACATCCGAATCAAACTTGCAGATGATCTCAAAATTATCTAGGTTCTGTGTTTCCAGACCTTTTTTGAAAGCGTTTACTACTTTCGATCCGGGCTGATGAAGAGATTTCTGCAGATTGACCGTTGTAAAACGTTCATCAGTATCTGAATATTTCTTAATGACTTCCGCAGTCTGGTCCGTAGAGCCGTCATTTACGATAACGACCCTGAAATCGCCGAAGCTTTGTCGCTGCAAAGAATCCAGGGTAAAAGGAAGATTGTTTTCCTCATTGTAAGCAGGAATGATAATTAAAAACCTCACTTTAAAATTATTAATGATGAATGACAAGCGATTGATGACAGATACATCGTTCACCTGTCGTTTATTTACCTGTTGTGTGGCTTTAGCATATTTCTCGGATCAAGGATCTCATCGAGCTTTTCCTGGGTCAAAATACCTTTTTCCAGCACAAGATTGTAGACACTTTTACCTGTTTCCAAGGCCTCTTTTGCAATTTCTGTAGAATGCTTATAACCGATATATGGGTTGAGTGCCGTTACAATTCCGATGCTGTGCTTTACCATATTCAGGCACACTTCCCGGTTTGCCGTAATTCCTACCACACATTTTTCACGAAGCGTATCCAGTGCATTGCAGAGAAAGTGAATATTTTCCATGATGGCATGCGAAAGTACCGGCTCCATCACATTAAGCTGCAATTGCCCGGCCTCCGCAGCAAAGGTAACCGTAAGATCATTTCCGAAAACTTTAAAACAAACCTGATTTACAACTTCAGGAATCACCGGATTGACTTTTCCCGGCATGATGGAAGATCCCGGCTGCATAGGCGGAAGATTTATTTCGAAAAGACCTGCACGAGGTCCGGAGGAAAGAAGCCTTAAATCGTTGCAGATTTTGGAGAGTTTTACCGCGAGGCGCTTCATGGCAGAAGAGTAAATCACATACGAGCCCGTATCAGGCGTTGCTTCCACAAGATCCGGAGCAGAAACGACAGGAAAGCCACTGATCAGCGCCAGGTTTTTAGCACACAGTGCAGCGTACCCGACAGGCGCATTCAGTCCGGTCCCGATTGCGGTGGCACCCATATTTACTTCTACAAAAAGACTTGCATTATTGTTCAGTTTTGAAATATCTTCCTCCAGTGTTGCGGCAAATGCTTCAAATTCCTGGCCCAAAGTCATCGGAACAGCATCCTGAAGCTGTGTACGTCCCATTTTGATGACATCATGAAACTCCTTCCCCTTTTCCCGGAAAGCGTCCACAATTTTTTCCAGTTTTTCGACCAGTGTTGCATTCATCTGCAGCAAACCCATTTTAATGGCAGTCGGATAGGCATCGTTGGTTGACTGTGAAAGATTAACATGATCATTCGGTGAACAAAACTCGTATTGACCTTTATTTTTGCCTAATTTTTCCAAAACCCTGTTGGCAATGACTTCATTGGCGTTCATATTGATCGAAGTTCCGGCTCCGCCCTGAATCATATCGACCGGGAATTCCTCATGAAGCTCACCTCTTATGAGCTCATCACAGACTTCGGCGATATTAAAATACATATCTTCGTTAAGAAGTCCCAATTCGTAGTTTGTTTTCGCGGCCGCTTTTTTCACGAAAGCCAAACCTCTGATAAACTGCGGATATGCCGATAACAGCTGTCCTGAAATTTTAAAATTATTGATCGCTCTCTGCGTCTGTACTCCGTAATAAGCATTGACAGGAACGTTTAATTCCCCCAGTAAATCACTTTCTTTTCTGTAATTTTCCATAATTGTAGATTACCTTAATCATTGATTAATATATACCTGTAACAGCGTACTAATTTAGCAATAAAACAAGTCTGATCACCACAAAATTCTGGTATTGGTAAACCGTTACATTGGTATACTGGCACATTTTTATTTCACAGGATATTTCAGATTTAAAGCCTGCAAGATGGAGTACGTTTCTGCATCCATAATCCCGTCATAATTCTGCGGACGGAAGTGGTACTGAAAGGCTTCAATGGTTTTCTTTGTCGCATCATCCCATTTCCCGGTGAGATCCAGTGCATAGCCGAATTTCTGCAATTGCGTCTGAACATTAAAAATAAAGGTCGGATCGTTATACTGTACCTGGAAATCGGTAGACGTGGCAAGATCGTAGAAAGATTGTTTTTGCGCTTCATCGTACCACATCCCGATCTGATAGTCATCATACAGTTTTTTCCACGGAAATAAAGGTCCCGGATCCTGCTTTCTGGTAGGAGCAATATCCGAATGTGCGAGAATATTCGTTGCCGGAATCTGGTACCTGCTGACAATATCCTTCACCAAAGCTGCCACTTTTTTGACCTGTGCATCATCAAACGGAGCAAATATTCTCTTTCCGGAAGCGTCCGTGGTGTAGCCTATATTTACGATTTCTATTCCTATCGAAGTATCGTTAAGGTTTTTATCTGCTCGCCATGCGCTTACCCCTGCATGATAGGCACGTTTATTTTCATCTACCAACTGGTAAATATTGTTGTCCCCGGTATTGTTAACCAGATAATGGGCACTTACAGACTGCTGCGTAAGAACGGTGATCGATTTGTCATCAGGAAGCGCCGTGTAATGAAGGATCAGGTATTTTTGTCTGAAATTCTGTGCGATCGCAGGAAAATAATCCTTTACCACTTTATAACCTGCCGGTTTTGCAGAAACAATAGATCCGTAACTGGCGGTATTATCATTCTTTGCAGGATCTGCAATGTTGGTGGTATAAAATTCTACTCCGTGGTCGGTTGTAATCTTTGGTTTTGGCTTTTCAGCGGGCGTGTTTGCTGCTGCTTTTGGCTGTATTGATGGGGTTTTGGGGATGTATTGCCTTTTTTTTGCATTTTGCTGTGAAGTACAGGAAAAAACAGCAACGCTTAATCCGATGATATATAATGTTTTACGCATTTGTTTATTTTTTTTCTAGGTTTATCAGCTCAAAAATACGTAAATATTTCTTGAAAAATATTTGGTAAATAAAGAAATCTATTCTATATTTGCACTCGCAATAAAGGAACAACGATCATTAAAAAACGAAGATAAACAGGAGGGTTGCCGGAGTGGTTAACGGAGCAGTTTGCTAAACTGTCGACGCGAAAGTGTCGCAAGGGTTCGAATCCCTTACCCTCCGCATTAGAAAATCTTCGGGGCGTAGCGTAGTCCGGTCATCGCGCCTGGTTTGGGACCAGGAGGTCGCAGGTTCGAATCCTGCCGCCCCGACTTTTTTTAAGCTTAATCATCGTAAGCAACAATCAACTTTAATGGGTGCGTAGCTCAGCTGGATAGAGCATCTGCCTTCTAAGCAGACGGTCAAAGGTTCGAATCCTTTCGCGCTCACTTTTAAACTCACAATTTTTATTGTGAGTTTTTTTGTTTATTATCAGGAAGGAAACTCTATCCTTTTTATTTAATAATAATTCCTGTATCAGTTTAGTATTTCTTAAAGTCTAAAATTTTTAAATCGTCAGCACTAATTTTAAAATGATATAGAGTTGTTTTCTTTATGACATATTTACGCGTAACATTCTCATAATCAATATCAATTATATTTTTATCAAGCTTATAGATCAATGTACTGTTAACAGTTCCATTGAATCCCGGAACATTTTTATATAAATACTTATAAACAACATCCCTTACATCGTCTCCTTCCAGGTGATAATCAGGAAAAGTAGTTACCAGATTCATTTTAGGAATCGTAAATAATGTATCTACTTTTACACTTTTCTTATCATTTCCCGACAGCATATTTCTGCCGATAAAAAATGTATTATCTTTTTCAAAGAATATTTCAAGCTTCTTACCCACAACTTTGTACTTTTTCGATTGTTTCATCCTGGTCCGGAAGAAATCTTCTACAGACATTTCTTTTTTGTAATTATAGGAGATTGTTATATTTCCATTACCTTCCAGTTGTTGAGCGCTTATCCTGGTACATAATAAGAATATGAACAGGATAAAGTAAATAATTAATTTTTGTTTAACCTTCATGGTTGTTATCAGTATCATATTTTAATACGGAGTCAATCTAAATCATTTATGATTTGAAATTGCCTGCAAATTTATCATTGTTTATCATTCCTTTAGAAGATTGAATCTGAGAATACTAACGGTGCTTACTATTTTTTATTTTGGAATAATTTAAATTTTTGCGAATTTTATTTTTATAATTAAGAAATAAATTCTATATTTGCACCCACAAAAAACAAGGTAATATCCCTGTTTTAGATGACTTCATCGGGGCGTAGCGTAGTCCGGTCATCGCACCTGGTTTGGGACCAGGAGGTCGCAGGTTCGAATCCTGCCGCCCCGACATCAAATTTATTTTTAGGGTGCGTAGCTCAGCTGGATAGAGCATCTGCCTTCTAAGCAGACGGTCAAAGGTTCGAATCCTTTCGCGCTCACAAAAGACCCATATTTCTTGTGGGTCTTTTCATTTTTTCTGGTCGTAGCTCTCCTAAAAAGCAGTTATAATACCTGTCGTCTACCCATCATAAATCCCGACATCACTCAATTTCGCGTACATTTCGAGACTGACAAATTTTCCTCCTTTTATTTCACAGTCTCTCATGACTCCTTCCAACTCGAAGTTCAGTTTATACATTATTTTTTTACTATTGAGGTTTTCCGTTTCCACCATAGCTTCGATCCTATGTACTGACATTATTTGAAAAGCGTATTCACAGGCGGCCAGTCCGGCTTCCTTGATAATTCCGGAACCCCAGTGTTCGGGAAGAAGCAAATATCCCATTTCGGTTTTTCGGTTTTCTTTATCCCAATTATTGAATCCAATGCCTCCCAGGAAAATATGGCGATTTTTGCAGCATACAGCCCACCAGATACCTTTTTCTTCTTTTTCGATTGAGACAAACCAATCCATTTGCTCCTTAGCGGCTTCAAGACTGTCATAGCTAACACCATAATATCGGATAACGTCACGATGCGATAATCCCTGGTAGACCCATTCTATATCATCAGGCCGGAATTTGCGTAAAATCAATCTTTCAGTAGTTAGCTCCGGGAAAGAAACTTGCTTTTCCGGATGAAAAGATAAGCCTTCCGTATTTTGACTCATATTATCTTCGTTTTAAAAATTTTAGTTTGATGTTTAATAATTTAACCAATTAATAGCAATAAGAATACAAATAGGAAAAACTTCCAGGCTTTTAGCCTGAGTTCAATTACCAGTCGCGTCTGTCAGGAATTTTATTTCAATCGGTAAGCCGTACCGTCCCAAATGTACATTTTTGAAGCCTTTTTCTTTTTCTCACGGTCTTTTTCATCCTTTTCCATTTCTTCCATTTTAAAGATGAACGCATTGGGAATACCGCCTTTATCATTAGGGAAAATAAATTCTTCGTTATGGTAAAAAACATCTGCATCACCTACATTCATAAGCTGGGGCAGTGCAATCAGTTTTTTACCAATCAAGAAGATATACTGGTCGTAGCTCGGAATTCCGCAGGCTTCGCCGGAAACTGTGGCTTTTACGGTCAATTCGACATTTTTCAGATGATGGCCGCTTTCAATATTAAAGCTGGCATAGCTAAGACTTTCACCGGATCCTGTTTCAAAAGAAACTTCATCAATGAGGATGTTTTGCTGCACCATTTTTACGCTCGCCATATTTTGCTGAAGCTCCGCATTTTTCTTACTCACCGTTTTCGTGAGCCCGAAAAGAAAATCATAGCCGTTTTTATTTCGAAATCCCACACAAAGATTTCCGCCCCAGACATAACCTTCCAACGTTTTTCCTTCTTTCAGATACGAAACTTTGTACCAGTGGGCAGCTCTTTCGCCGAGCTTGAGAACGGAATTTTCTCTATTAAGAATTGAAACATCATAATTGGTACTCAGGGAATCAAGAACAGGAGAATGTACATCCGGAAGCTGCCGGATCCTTGTGTGATCCGTAAAGATCTTCTGTACCTTATTCTCTTGGAAACCGAAGATGCCATTTGCATACACATCATCATTTTCCTGTGCCGGAAAAGCCTGAAGCAGGAAGATCAATAAAGTGGTGAAAAGGGATTTCATATTAATATTTTGTGGTGTTATTTTTCAAGCAGAAGGCTTACCCATTCTTCCCGCTGAAGCTGTTTTTTAAGCTCTAACCCGTTTTCTTTGCAAACTTCCAGAATATCATCCACATCGAAGAAACACAATCCCGAAAGCAGCAATTGTCCGCCGTCATTCAACACCGAAACATACGTTGGAATATCTGAAATAAGAATATTCCTGTTGATGTTTGCCAGAATGATATCAAAATTTTCTTTCCCAAGGTTTTCTGCAGTTCCCAACTCAATATCCAGCTCCACCTTATTTCTTACGGCATTTTCCTTTGAATTCTCTACAGACCATTCGTCGATATCGATCGCCTTTGTATCTCCGGCTCCGATTTGTTTTGCATAAATAGCGAGTACGGAGGTCCCACATCCCATATCCAGGACTTTTTTGTCTTTAAAATCCAGATCCATCATCTGCTGGATCATAAGATGGGTCGTCGGATGATGTCCTGTTCCGAATGACATTTTCGGCTGAATAACAATTTCATGCATCCCGGGCACCGATTCGTGAAATTCTGCACGGATCAGCACTTTATCATCAATATTGATTGGCTCGAAGTTTTTCTCCCATTCTTCATTCCAGTTGATGTTCGGCATTTCCTGAAAAGTATAATCAATTTTAACCTCCTCATTCTGAAAAAGCGGAAGGGTTTTTAAATCTTCTTCTTTGAATAAATCTTTCTGAATATATCCTAAAATACCGTCAATTTCCTCTGTAAAGCTGTCAAAACCGATCTCAATAAGTTCTGCCATTAATATTTCGTTCCATGGCTGAAGCGGAGAAATCCTGAAATTGAATTCTAAATAATTTTGCATGTCAATAATTTGTTGCAAAAATAAAACTACTTTTTTGATTTTATTGAAATATTATTCTTTGTTTTTACTGCAAAAAACGCGAGGATTTTTTTGAAATTACTGAGAAGATTTTTTGGTCGCAAAGGCTGAACTACGTCCGTAAACCTTCAGTTCATCAGCAAGAATTGTATATTAAGCTTATGATTCCGACGCAGGAAAAATGTATTTTATTTGTTAACTGCTTTCAATCTCACTTCGTTCCCGCTCAGAAGGACAAACCTAATACATAAAAAAGCGAACCGAAGTCCGCTTTTGTTAGTTATGGTTTCAAGTCTAAAAATAGTAAACTTTAAACATTTCAATTTTAAACCAATTAAGGGTTTGTAGAAAAGATCGATCCATTGGCAATCAGTGCTCTGCGGTTCATTTTAAGAATATCTCTCACCCACTCTGCAAAATCTTCAGGCTGAAGCACTTTATCTGGATTTCCGTCGGTAAGACCGCCCTGGATCGACATATCCGAAGCGATGGTGCTTGGGGTAAGGGTAACCACACGGATATTCTGCTTTCTCCATTCTGCCATCATCGATTGCGAAAGAGAAACTACGGCTGCTTTTGAAGCTGCGTAGGCCGACATATTCGGGCCACCTTTTAAACCAGCTGTTGATGCCACATTAATAATATCGCCTTCACCTTTAGACTTCAAATAAGGATAAACCGCCTTTGCAGCATAATACACTCCGAAGAGATTGGTTTTAATAACCTGCTCCCACGTCTCTGAAGGCATTTCTTCAATAGACCCGAAATCACCGATTCCCGCGTTGTTGATCAGTATGTCGATGCCATCCAACTGTTCTGCCAGATGTTCAATTCCCGCCTTTACGTGGATCTCATTATCAACGCTGAAAACGGCGTATGATGCCTTTACGCCAAGTTTCTGGATTTCATCGACTGTCATTTTCAGGTTTTCTTCATTTCTTCCGGTAATTCCGATATTTACGCCTTCATTGGCTAAGGCAAGGGCTACTGCTTTCCCAAGGCCTCTTCCTCCACCTGTGATGATGGCATTTTTTCCGTTAATATTCATTGTAATAATTTTATTGTAAGTGCAAATTTACAAAACATGAGCCGCATGGCGCTGATGAATAAAGATATTGTAGCGATAGACATTAAAAATAGTAATCTTTTTGGTATAAAATAAAACCGGCTTCACAGGAAGCCGGTTTTTTTGAAAGTATAGTAATAAAATGAAAAATTAAGGAATAAGGATCTGATTTTGAACTTCAAATTCTTCTGATGCTGAAAACCTGTTTCCATACATGTCAACTGCTCTCACCTCAACCTTATGTTTTCCCAGAGAAAGTTTTTTAGAAAAGTCTCCCGTCCAGATATGTTTGGATATTTCGGGATTTGACGGCCTTCTTCCCGGGAAAAGACGATCCGTTGTATCCCATTTGAAAACCGACATCGCAAAACTCGGGTCTACGGTTTCGTCATACTGCATTTCTTCCCACTTGTCGCCGTCTATCCTGTATTCTACCTTGTCTTTCCTGCTTCCCATAAAGAAATTGGCCAAGACTTTTGCCGATGTTTTGGATGGAAAAGGAATCACTTTCGGAACATATAAATTGATCTGATAATCTTCCGGTTTGCCCGCTGTTTTATATTTAACTTTATATTCATTATCGTTAAAGCTGATGAAAGAATATCCTTTGGCCGTTCCGTCTCTCATGGTAGAGGTCGGCAATCCCAGATTATCTGACGTTCCTGACCACCAGTCGCCGCAAGTGGTTCCGGCATTGTATTCGTGAAGATCTTTTGAACCGTTCCAGCCTGCTTCTTTTCCGTAGAAAAGCTGTTGCTGAATATGGGTGTGCGCCGATAAAATCAATGCATTTTTAAAAGGCACTAAAAAATCAAATAACTTCTGACGGTCGGAATTTCTGAAATTATCTTCATTCTTATGCTCCAGCGGAATATGGAAAGAAACGACGATCAGTTTATTTTTATCCACTAGTTTCAGGTCATTTTCTATAAATTTTAACTGATCTTCACGGAAACCGCCCCAATATCCTTTTCCGTCTCTTGGATCCGGATACAGAATGTCATCCAGCACGATGAAGTGAACATTTCCATAATTAAAGGAATAATTGGCAGGACCGAAATTGGACTCAAAAGTCTCATCGGAAAGCAGATCTTCCTTCGCTTCATAATTCATGTCATGATTTCCCATGACGTTGTACCAGGGCAGTCCGATTTCTTTCATCACATCGGCGTAAGGCTTTTGCAGGCTTAAGTTATCTCCCACCAGGTCTCCCAGACTGATTCCCAGTACCGCGTTTTTCTTAGTGCTTTTCACTTCGTTGACAATGGCTCTTTTAAAATAATCCAATTGCTTTTCCGTGTACGGCTGAGGGTCTCCGAAAACAAGGATATCAAAGTTTTTGCTTTCATTTTGTTTATTTAAAGCAAAATTGATCTCTTTCGGAAGCTCGCCAGTCGGCGAAGATCCTTTATATTTAAAATCTGCCGGTGAACCTTTCGGTTTGTACTGATAATAATACTGAGGCAGGTTATTTCCGTTTACCGGCGTCATATATCCTGAAGGCTTGATCACAAAAACCGACTGCCCTTCCATGATCGGCAGGCTGTATCTTCCGTTCTTGTCGGTAAGAACAACCTGAGCTCCGTTGGAAACCGCTACTCCTTCGATTCCTTTTTCCCTGTTCTCTTTTTTCTGATTTTTGTTGAGATCTTCATAGACATATCCCGAAACAGAAGCCTGTGAAAATGCCATTGCTGAAATCAGTATACACGGCATTAAAAATTTTATATTCATTGTATTGATATTTAAATTAAATTTTGGCTAAAGCCAATTTGATTATTTTTCTAAGAATCAGGCTAAAGCCCGATCTTACCGATGAATTTTACGGCTTATTCCACCACATTTTTACGTTGATATCATCTCCACCCATCTGTTGTACAGCAGCCTGGTAATTGGCGGTATTCAATACTCTTGGATTTGGCGGATACATTAATCTTGACGGCATTACTCCGTTATTCAGAAGACCTCCGTTGTTTGGTAATACGGGGAATCCTGTTCTTCTTTTTTCAAACCACTGTTGTTGATCGACAAAGAATAAAGCAACATATTTCTGTAGCATGATTCGTTCTAAAGTCCCATTGTAAGCCACATTGGTATTAGCAAAATAATTGGATGGCACAGTTGCACCCCATTGTTCAATCGCTGCCTTAACCCCATTCTCATAATACGTTTGTGCATTTCCCGGGATAATTCCTTTAAAAGCAAGTTCAGACAAAATAAACTGCAACTCAGCATAGGGATACACCAAAATATTTAATGGTGCTTTTGCCAGGTTTTGATTCATGTTGGAAGGCTGATAATTAAAGGTTGTTCCGTAAGCATATCCTGATGGCGCGCCTTTATATCCTATATTTGCATTGCCGGGAATACTTTTGGCCTGTCCGAAAAACATTGACATTCTCGGATCATTATTGGCTTTTAATGTTTCTACAAAAAATTCAGATGCTGCTCTACCGGTGGTAAAATCCTGTGGTCTTGTAATCGGGGGAAGCAGTGGTGCAACGCCAGTTACATTTACTTTAGCCGTTTCGGCATTGCTCTGAAAAATAGGATATTTGGCAGGATCGCTGATAATTTCCTGAATTCTTTCATTTACATTCACCTCACCATTTCTGCTTAAAATTCGTGTCAGCAAACGTAATGAAAGAGAATTACAGAATTTTTTCCAGTTGGTAATCCCGTTCGCATCACTTTCTGCTTTGTAAAAAATATCCGAACCGGTAAGCATCTTAGTGGTGACAAATAGAGAGTTTGCCGTTTTTAAGTCATCTAATAATTTTACATAAATATCTTTCTGCTTATCAAATTTCGGTTGTGCATTTCCATCATCCAGACTTGAAGCTTCAGAAAACGGCACGTCACCATAAGTATCGGTAAGATTGGAATAAATCCAGGCATTAAGCACCATGGCAATTGCAATATAATTCGGATCATTATCTTTTTCAGCGGCGAGCTTCATGTCTTTTACCTGCTTGATCCATTTGTAGCTGTTATTCCAGAAGCCAGCTCCGGTGTTCTCTGTTATATTGTATCTGCTGAGTGTATTTCCTTCGTTCGGAAAATCCAGAGAAACCTGCATAAGATCGAATGTAAAATCATTAGCTCTCATGTAATTAACAGCCGCCATATTATACTCTATCGGAACTAGTAATTTTGAAGCTGCAGGCTCGCTGATCCTGCTGTTATCAACATTTACCTCATCAAGGTTTCTGCTGCACGATACCGGAATACAACCAATTCCTGCAATTAATAGTGTATTTAAAAATAATTTTTTCATGTTTTCAGAATTTAAAATTTAACATTAAGCTGAATACCTACCGTTCTTGCAGTCGGCAACTGTCCCATTTCTACACCCGGTGTAATCTGATTGTCATTCAGTGTTGCCGCTTCAGGATCAAACAGTGGGAACTTCGTCCACATCCACAGGTTTCTTCCGAATAAAGCCAGGGTCAGTTCTGTGATTTTAAGCTGATCGGTAACATTTTTAGAGAAAGTGTAGGCAATTCTTGCGTCTCTCAATTTGATGAAAGAAGTATCGAATGTATTGGTTTCCACGTTGGCTCTCCGGTAATAATCGGCGTAATAAGATGACAGCAAAATCGGCTTGGTGTTTGGCGAGAATGTTCCGTCTGGGTTTTGTACTACTCCATCGCCTATAATCATTCCTCCCGGATTCTCTCTTCCGAATAATGTATGTTCCAGCTTTCCTTGTTCTGTCATTTTGTGATGCGACTGGGAATAAGCCATTCCCTTATACTGTCCGTCAAATGAGAAACTCACGGTAATACCTTTATATCTGAATTCGTTCTGAATGCCAGCTCTCCATTTTGGATATGCATTTCCTATTTTTTTCATCTGCGTCGGTTTTGCTGTAAGCCCATCGGTAGCGTTATAAATCACCTGACCATCCGGAGAATACATCAGTCCGTATCCATACATATCGCCCAGTGAACCTCCTACGAAAGCATTAAAGTAAACCACACCACCTACGCTTCCCATTGTGTAAGGCTCTCCGTTGAATTCTTCAGGTAATGACAGAATTTTGTTTCGATTCATAGACCAGTTGGCATTGATGTTCCATGAAAAGTTTTTGTTTTTCACCGCATAGGTATTCAATGTCATTTCAAGACCTCTGTTCCGCACCTCACCTGCGTTGATAACTTTAGTGCTGTACCCCGTTTCCCACAATGTAGGAATTCTGATAATCTGATCTTTGGAATTGTTCTGATAAGCAGTAATGGTATAATTGATTCTGTTTTTAAGAATTGTAAAATCCATCCCCGCTTCCATATTGGTAATCATATTGGGTCTCAGGTTCGGATTGGGATATAAAGAGGGAGATTCCACAGAGCCAACAAAATCACTGTTGTTATAGTATTTGATCAACTGATATGGATCTGTATCATTACCAACCTTGGACCAAGAAGCCCTTAATTTCCAGTAATTAAAAGAGTTGGAAGATAAATTAAAAATGTCTGAAAGAATAAAAGATGTAGCTACTGAAGGATAGAAATAAGAACGGTTTTCCTTCGGTAGAGTGCTGCTCCAGTCATTTCTTGCGGTAAGATCAAGGAAAATTTTATTCTTAAAGCTTACGGTTGCAAGGGCGTACGCACTGTTCACCTGCTTGTCATTTGGTCTTGCAAATTTTGAAATGTTTGAAATACCGTTTGGAAGCGTATAAACACCTGGCTTCAGAAGGCCTTCTGCAATATAATCATTCATCGTATATTCTGTGTAGCGGATATTTCCTCCTGCTGAAGCACTGAAATCAAATTCCCCGAATGTATTACGGTAAGTGAATAAAACATCATTATTCAAATCCATCAACCTTACATGCTGCTCTCGATACATCCCCTGAAGGTAATTGGCAGAACTCCATGGTCTTTTCTGAGTACGGAGTTCGTTATTCAGCTCCATCCCCGACCTTACCATGACATCGAGATTTTTGGTGATTTTATAATTAAGGTTTACGTTTCCTGTGATAAAGTTTTTATCCACTCCATTCAGCATTTCATAAGCAATAAGGTAAGGATTGTCGATAAATGAACTGAAAGGATGCACCTGATCTACCTGCTCTTTTCCTTTTTTCCAGATTGGTCTGTACCAGGAAAGATCAACGTTCGGATTCTGGAAAATCATGAAATATGAGATCGACTGATTACTATAGCCTGTCGCCGGAAGGTTGTCACTTTTAGTTTTGTTGTAGTTTATTTTAATTCCAATCTTTAATTTTTCACTTAGCTTATGATCTACAGAAAAAGCTGCATTAAACCTATCGAAACCTGTATTTGGCATCATCCACTCGTTTTTTAAATACGTTAAAGATGATCTGAAAGATGTATTTTCGTTGGATGCCTCTACGGAAATGTTGTTTGAAAAGGTCGTTCCTGTTTCCCAGAACCCTTTGATGTTATCTTTGTAAGGCTGCCAGAGTTTTCTTTCGGCACTTTGTCCTTCGAGATCTGGATCATACTGGAAATAATACTGACCGGCAAATTTTGGTCCGAATGCGCTGCTGGTAGAACCTGTGTTGATCCCATCCGCGGAAGCTCCGTAAGAATAGAAAAAATTTCCCTGCGTATCTTTTTGTAAAGTTCCCTGTCCATATTCGTACTGATAATCCGGCCATTTCAATACCGTGTCGTAGCTGGAATAAGAATTTAAGCTTACCTGCACTTTTCCTTTTCTGCTTTTCCCGGATTTTGTAGTGATCATGATAGCCCCGCCGGCACCTCTTGATCCGTACAAAGCTGAAGCGGTTGATCCTTTAAGAACCGTAATTGATTCAATATCATCAGGATTGATGGTATTAATTCCGTTTCCGTAATCGATGGGCAAATCTGCCTTCGCTCCTGCTCCATAGGCCGAGAATCCTGTTCCTGTTGTATTGTTGTTTAAAGGAACTCCATCTACTACGATGAGAGCATTATTCTGATCAGGATTCATGGAGATATCCCCTCTCAGTTTAATGATTGAGCTCCCAAGAGGTCCCGCACCGGCTGTCTGAATTTTAAGACCTGCCACTTTTCCCTCAAGTGCCTGCGACCAGTTGTTATTCTGGGTTTTCAAAAGCTCGTCAGACTTGATCGTTTCTGCCACATATCCTAAAGAACGGTCCTGTCTTTTAATTCCCAATGCCGTTACCACTACTTCATCAATGTTTTTTATCGTGTCCCGCTTTGCCTTTTGCTGAGCCGCCAAGTTTACACTGACCAGTCCTAATAATGATAATATTAGTAGTTTTTGTGTCTCTTTACGCATATCCTTATTTGTTTGCGCAAAATTAATCCGACATTACGGCTAAGGCTTTAACTTGATTTTAACATTTATTAAAGAATTATTAAACCCTATATTAATTTACTTTTAACGAATCTTTATACAGTTTTGGTTCACAATCCTTTAAGCTAATTAAGGATTTTTAATATGATTTTCCCCATCTAAAAGCGTAATTTTATTGTCTTTATCTGAGAAAATAACAGATACCACACATCTACCACGAATGGTAAATTATTAAAAAATTAACTGTATTTGAACAACAAAAAAGTCTGCCCTTTAAAAAGACAGACTTTGGTATATTTTAAAAAAATTATTTATTTAAGCTGATCAGGAATATTGGTTGTAATGAAACCGATTCCCTGCTTTTTCAATTCGTCTGAAACAGCAACATCATTTACTGTCCATGCGTTTGTGATTAATCCTAAAGCTTTGGCATCAGCAATCCACGTCGGGTTTTTCTGGAAAACACTGTAATGGTAGTCCAGCCCGTCCAGACCTTCCTCTTTAATCTTCTGCGGAGAAAGTTCGCCTTTCAAATACTGTACTTTGAACGAGGGCTCCAGCTTTTTAATTTCTTTGCAGATGTTCAGACTGAAAGAAATAAACTCACATTGAGATCCCAGCTTCATGTCCTTGATCATTTTGATGGTTTTTGCCGTCAGCTCATCTTCCTTTTCCTTGGTCTTATCAGGTTTTATTTCGACAATCAGTTTAAGGGATTTGTCTTTCCTGCCCTGTTTTAAATAATCTTTCAGCGTAGGAAAATTTTCACCGTTGGACAGTTTTACCATTTCAAGTTCTTTAAAATCCGTTTCGGAAATTTCCATTTTTGCGTGATGTTCATCGTGGTTTACGACTAAAATTCCGTCTTTTGTCATTCTGACGTCAAATTCGGCGCCGTAGATTTTAAGATGCTGGGCATTTTCCAACGACTTCAGTGAATTTTCGGTGGTCGGTGGCTGGGTCTGCCAATACCCTCTGTGGGCGATAATCTGGGTCTGTGCCTTCATGAAAACGGTGCTTACAACTGCTAACCCTAAGATAAGTTTTTTCATAATATAGATACTAATTCTTTATTGAATATCTGAGAAATTAATGATCCGCAGGAAATTGCGGCAAAAATAAAGAACAAATTTAGAAAGACATTTCCGATAATGCTTTAAAATGAATATAAAAATTGTTTAATTTAATATTAAATCTAATCATCAGATTCTCCGCAATACTTCCTATTTTTGCTAAAAGACAGAAATAAAATGCCCGACAATACTGAAAACATTCAACAGAAAATAGAAGATCTCCGTAAAGAACTTCATCAGCACAACGAAAACTATTATCTTCTGGATACGCCTACGATCTTAGATTATGACTTCGACATGCTGCTGGAAGAGCTTCGTGACCTGGAAGCAAAACACCCTGAATTTTATGATGAAAACTCTCCGACCGTAAGAGTGGGAGGCGGCATTACAAAAGTGTTCCCGACCGTTCAGCACAAATTCAGAATGTATTCCCTGGACAATTCTTACGATTTTGACGACCTTGAAGACTGGGAGAAAAGAATCATTAAAACCATTGACGAACCGGTAGAATTTGTTGCTGAATTAAAATACGACGGTGCCTCTATTTCTATTCTCTACGAAAACGGGAAACTTGTACAGGCCGTGACCCGCGGCGACGGTTTCCAGGGCGATGAGATTACTTCAAATGTCCGTACCATCTCAGATATTCCTTTAAAGCTGAAAGGCGATTTTTCCGAGCAATTTTTCATGCGTGGTGAGATTTATTTAACCCGGAAAAATTTCGATAAAATCAATAAGCAGCGTGAAGAAGACGGCCTCGATCCCTTCATGAATCCCAGAAATACAGCGAGCGGAAGCCTCAAGATGCAGGACAGCGGTGAAGTAAGGAAACGCGGATTATCATCGGTGTTATATCAGTACATTTCCGAAGAAATTCCTGCCGAATCTCACTGGGAACTCCTCGAAAAGGCAAAAATATGGGGCTTTAAAACCTCTCAGCAGGCCAAACTCTGCAAAACAATGGCTGAAGTTAAAGAATTTATCAGCCACTGGGACATCGAGAGACACAACCTTCCTTTTGAAATCGACGGGATCGTTTTGAAAGTCAACTCCCTGAAACAACAGCGACAGCTCGGCTACACCGCAAAATCTCCACGTTGGGCAATGGCTTATAAATTCAAAGCTGAAAAAGTTGAAACCGAATTACAGAGTGTTTCTTATCAGGTGGGAAGAACGGGTGCGATAACTCCTGTTGCCAATCTGAAACCCGTTTTACTGGCTGGAACCATTGTCAAAAGGGCATCTCTACACAATGAAGATATTATTAAAAAGCTTGACCTGCACGAACATGATTTTGTGTATGTGGAAAAAGGCGGCGAAATTATTCCCAAAATCGTTGGCGTAAATACAGAAAAAAGAACTTCCGAAAGCAAAGAAATAGAATACATCAAACATTGTCCTGAATGCGGAACCGAGCTTGTGAAAATCGAAGATCAGGCGATTCATTTTTGCCCGAATGATTTACACTGTCCGCCACAGGTGGTGGGTAGAATGATCCATTATGTGTCCCGGAAAGCTTTAAATATTGATAATCTGGGAAGCGAAACCATCGAACAGCTTTACAGGGAAAGATTGATTGAAAACCCGGCCGATTTTTATGCTTTAACCAAAGAACAGCTCCTCCCTCTGGAAAGAATGGCGGAAAAATCTGCCCAGAATATCATTTCAGGAATTGAAAAATCAAAAGAAATTCCATTTGAAAAAGTATTGTACGGAATTGGAATTAAGCATGTCGGAGAAACCGTTGCCAAGAAATTAGTGAAAAATTTCCCGACCATAGATGAGCTCAAAAATGCTACCGTTGAAGAACTTTGCCAGGTCGAAGATATCGGAACCAAAATCGCCGTTAGCATCGTGGAGTTTTTCGCCAATCCGGAGAATGTCCTGATGCTGGAACGATTAAAATCTTATGGGGTTCAGCTTGAAAAAGGCGAAAGCACCAATGAAGTTTTATCCAACGTCCTCGCAGGAAAAACTTTTCTTTTCACCGGGAAACTCTCTTTGTTTACCCGGGAAGCCGCTGAAGAAATGGTAGAAAAGCATGGCGGCAAAAACATTTCTGCCGTTTCCAAGAATCTAAATTATCTGGTGGTCGGTGAAAAAGCGGGTAGCAAACTGAAAAAAGCGCAGGATATCGGAACGATAAGCATCCTAGATGAACAGCAGTTTCTGAATTTGATAGAAAAGCAATAATATTCTAAGATATTTAACATAATAAATCATTGAGATTCTTTCTTAATGGTTTATTTTTGCCCGAAATTTAAATAATAACCATGAGAAAAATCTACTTGATAATTTCCTTAATGACGTTTGCCGGGTTCCAGGCACAGATTGTGAATATTCCGGATGCTAATTTTAAAGCAAAACTTCTGTCAGCAAATACGAACAGTGGCATTGCATTAAACAGCAGTAATCAAAATATGGTAATCGATACCAATGGAGATGGTGAAATTCAGGTTTCAGAAGCGTTAAATGTGTACGTATTAAATATTACCGGGCAGCAAGGCAATGCGATCGCAGATCTTACGGGAATTAGTGAGTTTACTAATCTTGTGGTGTTAAATGCTTCTTCCAATGCTTTAACCAGTCTGCAAATTTCGGGATTACCATATCTCCAGTCCTTAAGTTTACGAAATAACAATCTTTCAAATGTTTCTCTCAGTAATTTAAACAGTATTCACACTGTAGATGTTGTGAATAATCAGCTGGAATCAATCGATATTTCCGCTCTTCCGAGTTTGGTAACCTTGGAAAGCAACAATAATTTATTAACAACAATAATTTTAAACAACAATAATGGTTTATTAAATCTCCATGCGGCAGATAATAAGCTTACGACCCTTGCTCTTGAGCAGGCCCCTAATCTGAGTAATTTGTATCTTAAAAATAATCTTTTTACAACTATTGATGCAGGACAGCTGACAGGACTAAATAATTTTGATTTTTCCAACAATCCTAATCTTATCAGCTTTAATATCAAGAACGGAAAACATAATTATGCTCAGGGAGCAACTCCGATGTTTTCAAACACACCAAATTTAAGCTATATCTGCGCTGATGATTTTGAAAAGGCAGTGATCGGCGCGCTTACAAACTGGTACAATCAGCCTAATGTCGAAATAAACACATACTGTTCTTTCACTCCAGGAGGAAATTTTTACACGATTCAGGGAAGCACCAAATATGATATCAATAACAATGGTTGTGATGCCAGTGATCCGGCAAAAGCATTCCAGAAATTCCTGATCACCAATGCCGCAAATTCCGGGAATATCATAACGAATGCCTCAGGAAATTACTCAATTCCCGTGCAGGCAGGTAATCACGTCATTACACCTGTACTCGAAAATCCTGCATACTTTACGGTTTCACCCACAAGTGTAACGGCAAGTTTTCCTGCACAGACAAGCCCTCTTAACCAGAACTTCTGCCTGTTCGCAAACGGAACACATAATGACCTGGAAGTCGTTATTATTCCTGTTATCGCAGCAAGACCGGGCTTTGAAGCAAAATATAAGATCATTTATAAAAATAAAGGAACGACCGCTCAATCGGGAACTGTGTCATTTAACTATAATGATAATGTAATGAATTACCTTACATCGTCCACAATTCCAACATCGCAGTCATCCGGCGTATTGACCTGGAATTTTACGAATCTTAATCCTTTGGAAGTAAAAGAAACAACAGCATCTTTCACCTTGAATACACCTACCCAGAATCCATCATTGAATGCAGGTGACAACCTTCAATACACAGCACAGGTAAATGCCGGAACTGACGAAACACCTTCAGATAATATCTTTACTTTAAACCAAACGGTCGTAAATTCTTTCGATCCGAACGATAAAACCTGCCTTGAAGGAACAACGATTACCCAGGCAAAAGTAGGCGATTATGTTCATTACCTGATCCGTTTTGAAAATACAGGAACGGCCAATGCGCAGAATATTGTCGTGAAAGACGATATTGATGCGTCCAAATTTGACCTGGCAAGTTTAGTGTCATTAACCGGCAGCCACAACTTCGTGACAAGAATTACAGGAAACACCGTGGAATTTATCTTTGAAAATATTCAGCTTCCTTTTGATGATGCCAATAATGACGGGTATGTTTCATTTAAAATAAAAACAAAATCTACCTTAAATATCGGTGACAGCTTCAGCAATAAAGCCAGTATTTATTTTGATTATAATACTCCGGTCATCACAAACAACTATATCACAACTGTTCAGAATACTTTAGCTGCTTCGGAAATCAATAAAGAAAACAGTACGGTTTCCATTTATCCGAATCCGGTAAAAGATATTCTCAACATCCAATCGAAAAATGAAATCGTAAAAGCAGAAATCTTTGATGCGGGCGGAAGAATTTTAATTTCAACTCCTGTAAAAGGAAATTCAGTCCCTGTTTCCGAGCTTGCAAAAGGAAATTACCTCATCAGATTATCGACAAAAGATAAAACATCTACGCATAAATTTATCAAAGACTAATTCTGAAGAAACAACAGAAGGCTGTCCGTTTGGGCAGTCTTTTTTTTTGCAATCCGGATCATAAAAGGAAAAATATTTTTTGTTTAAATTTATTCCAGGAAGCTAAAAATTTTAATTATGGAATTTTTAAAAGATCACTCTATTCAAAATGAATTGCTGTTGATTTTCATCTCAGTGGTGCTGGGACTGATGATTGGTGCCGAGCGCGAATACAGGAACAAATCGGCCGGACTCCGTACCTTTATCCTGATCTGCTTCGGTTCCAGCCTCTTTACGATTCTCTCCATCAAAATCGGAGTAGATGATCCCGATCGTATTGCCGCCAATATCATCACGGGAATCGGTTTCCTGGGAGCAGGCGTTATTTTTAAAGGTGAAAACAAAATAGACGGCATCACAACGGCCACCACCATCTGGGCAACAGCCTCCATCGGAATGGCAGTAGGCTCAGGATACGTTTACCTGGCATTAATGGGTACCGCCTTGGTACTGCTGATCTTAAGCTCACTCACCCGCTTTGAAAAATTTATCGACCGGGAACACAAAATCAGGGAATATAAAATTGCAGTCGTAAATTATCACGATGTTCCTCATTGTGAAGAGCTTTTTAAAAAGCATCACTTACGGTATGCCATCTCAAAACAGCAGTATACCCAGGGAAATCTTGCTACCTCATGGATCATTACAGGAAAAAACATCAATCATGAAGCGTTGATGAAAAGCCTCATGGAAGATGAACGCATTATTGCCTACCAGTTTTAGTCAAAATCGCTTTTTATTTTTAAATATTTCACAAATTCCATTTGAATAATTGACATTTTAAAGAAGGAAAAAAATAGCATAAGAAGCTCATTTCTAACAATAAAAAAATACAGCATACCCCAAAAATACCAAACTCGTAATTTCTTCGTAAATTGGAGCAAAATTTTGATTATGACAAAAAAGATACTCTTATCCGTATTTCTTTTGCCGGCTGTCATGACTTTTGCGCAGCAGTACGGAGGAATGTGGATACCGACAGAGCTGAATGAAAAGGAAATGAAAGATCTGGGAATGAAAATCTCTGCCAAAGACATCTTCAACCCTCAGAAAGCAAGCATAAAAGATGCAGTCGTACAGTTCAACGGCGGCTGTACTGCGGAAATCATCTCTCCCAAAGGCCTGCTGCTTACCAATCACCATTGTGGTTACGGCCAGATTCAGGCGCACTCTACCGTTCAGAATGATCTTTTATCGAACGGTTTCTGGGCCAAAAATACCGAAGGCGAACTACCGAATCCCGGCGTAACCGTTGATTTTATTGTTGATATTAAAGAAGTGACCCCACAGATCACTCAGGGCACGGACAATCTCACGGAGCCCGAGCTTTCAAAACAGATCGCCAAAAATATTGAAATCTATAAAAATTCACAGAAAACAGAACCGTATCAGTCGATTTCCGTAAAACCAATGTATTATGGGAATAAATTTTACGCCTATACCATCGAAACCTACAAAGATATCCGCCTGGTAGGAGCTCCGCCGCAAAGCATCGGAAAATTCGGTTCCGATACAGACAACTGGGTGTGGCCAAGACACACCGGAGATTTCTCCATGTTCAGGATTTATGCCGATAAAAACAACAAGCCGGCAGAATATTCCAAAGACAACATACCTTACGTTCCGAAACACTATCTTCCGGTTTCAATCAAAGATAAAAATGAAAATGACTTCACTTTTGTCTTCGGGTTTCCGGGCAGAACGACGGAATATCTTCCTGCCATTGCGGTCGAAAAAATCATGAAGGAAATCGATCCTGCAAGAATCGCCGTGAGAGAGGTTGCCCTCAAAACACTGGACGAAAAAATGCGCACCGATGATGCTACCCGTATCCAATATTCCTCCAAGTATGCTTCCGTAGCCAATTACTGGAAAAAATGGATCGGCGAGGTCGAAGGACTGAAAAAATCCAACGCCGTTGAGAAAAAAGCAACGTATGAAAGTTCGCTGGCAGCTAAAAATCCTGAGATCAAAACCACTTTAGATCAGTTAAACAAATTGTATAACGATCAGGCTCCCTATGCTTTAAACAATGCTTATTATACGGAAACCATCAGAAATGCAGAAACGCTGACCCTGGCCAGCCTTTACTACAACTTTATCACTTCCGTAGAAACCGGGAGAATGGATGAAAAAGGAATGACCGCTCTTAAAAAGAAGCTGACCTCTTTCTACAAAGATTACAATGCAGAACTCGACGCAAAAGTAACGGCAAAGTTACTCGCCTTATACGCTAATAAAACGGATGCAAAATTCTTACCCGCAGGTTTTGAGAAGTACAAAAATGAAGCTCAGAACATCCAGCCGGTTGAGGATGCTTCCAAAAACTCCATTATTACAGGAAGAAGCGATGTGAACGGTGCTTATTTAAGCAAAGACATTGACAAAGCGTTCTCTAATCAGGATAAATTAATCAAGACCCTGAAAAAAGATCCTGTTTTCCAGATTTATACTGCAATAAGAGATGCTTATATGACGAAAGCAGATCCTCAGTTTACTGCTCTTCAGACAAAGATTGATGCGTTGCAAAAGACCTATATGGCCCAGCAGATGGCTACGGATAAAGACCGTAAATTCTTCCCGGATGCCAATTCCACACTGCGTGTGACCTATGGAAAAGTGAAAGGATCCTCACCACGGGATGCCGTTTCCTACAATTATCAGACCCACCTGGCAGGCGTCATGGAAAAGTATATTCCGGGAGACTATGAATTTGATGTTCCTAAAAAGCTGATCGACCTTTACTACAAAAAAGACTTCGGGCAGTACAAAGACAAAACAGGTGACGTACCGGTAGGATTTACGGCCACCAACCATACGACGGGAGGGAATTCCGGAAGTCCTGCGCTCGATGCCTACGGAAACCTTGTGGGACTGAACTTCGACAGACAGTGGGAAGGCACCATGAGCGATATCAATTATGATCCGCGTTTCAGCAGGAATATCATGGTGGATACCAAATATATCCTTTTCATCATCGATAAATTTGCCGATTCCAAATGGCTGATCAATGAAATGAAAATCGTGAAATAAATTTCAACAGACCTATAAAAACAGGCTGTCCCACTTAGTGAGACAGCCTGTTTTTTTCTGAGACCTCAGTCGTACGATCTAATGCCCGAAAATATCCTTTAAGCTTACTTCCTCAAAATTCCCCATCTGATCTATGGCTTCCCTATTCAGATTTTCTTTCTTCCCGATAATAGCAGTATTGAAACGGACCGGTTTGATATAATTATTGTAAAACCCTTTCAGATCTTCAAAGCTAAGGCTTTCGATCTGGCGGTAAATATCTTTCCTTAAATCATGATACACATTCAGCTTTTTCAGCCTTAAGGTGTTGAAGAAAATATTCGTTCTGGTAATCCTGGTAGAAGCAATCTGCTTTAAAGCGGCATTTCTCGCATTTTCAAACTGTGCAGGAACAGCAGGAAGCTCAGCCATCAGTTCAGTCATGGTATCTACGGCAATCTGCAGTTTATCCGGCTGCGTACCGATATAGGTTGTGATATAATCCGGATGATTCAGCTCCGAATTGGCCGCATAAGAAACATACGCCGAATAAGCAAGGCTTTTACTCTCCCGGATTTCCTGAAAAACAATCGAAGACAGCCCTCTCCCGAAATATTCATTAAAAACATTAACCTTTCCGAAGTTTGCAGTATCGACCATTTGCCCCTTTCCTACCCGGCTCATCTCCATCTGTACCATATCATAACCTGTGAAATAGACGTTTCCGCTGGTATCCGGCTCGGGATAATCTTTAGGCTCAGGAATGGCCATGCTTTCGGTCTCGATATAAGTACCGATGTATCCTTTAAAAGCTTCGAAGTTTCTTCCGTAAAAGAATATCTGATACGGAAAACGGAACAGTTTCTTCATTCTTTCCGCAAAAACCTCAACCTGGCTGCTTTCAAGCTCTTCCCTGGAAATCACGTCGGTAAAACGTGAGAAAGCGCCCAGTTTGGTATAGTTTGTAAGGGCTGTCATGATTCTTCCTTTGTCTTTTTTCATCGCAGCACGGTTTTCCAGGACGGTTTCCACAAACTGTTCATAGATCTCCTGATCGGCTTTCACTTCTCTCATCCAGTGCTGCAACAGCTCAATTCCTTTCGGGATATTTTCTTCAAGGCCGTTCAGAGAGATCGTAAGCTGATCGTTGGTGGTTTTAAAATCATTGGTAACGCCAATTTTAAAAAACTCTTTTTTAAGATCGTCCGGCGAGAATTTTTCGGTTCCCAGATACTGCAGAACCTGTGTAGAAATCCCGATATCCCGGTCATGATCACTTCCGAAAGGAAAAATAAAATGCACCTGGGCGATATCGTTGTACTTATTTTGTACGAAACTCAGCTTTTTATCTTTAATCAGATCCGTCGCAATCTCTTTCTCATAATCGATGAATTCCGGCTGTATCTCTTCTGTTTTTTCCGCTAAAATCTCCTTCAGAAAATCCGACTGGTCCTGTCGGTTGATCTTTACCGGTGTAATTCCTGGATTTTCAACGCGGATCAGCTTATCATTGATGCCTTTTTCTTTTTTAACGATAACATAATTCTCTTTAAAGAATTCGTTGGCAAATTGCACCACATCATCTTTCGTAAATTTTGCATAGTCATCCATTTCGTTGAGCTCCTGTTCCCAGGTCCTGCCCTTAATATAGGTATCGTAAAGGTTGGTCGCCAGCCCGTCAGCTGTTTCCAGGGCCTTCATTCGCTGAATTTTAAAATCATTGATGATTGCGGTCAGCATCCAGTCCGGAAATTCGCCTTTTTTTACCAGTTCAATCTGTTCCAAAACCAGATCTCTTGCTTCCTGTAACGTCTGTGTCTCCTTCGGAACGGCTACAATGGAAAAATAGCCGTACTGCTTCAAACCGATCGAATAGGCCTGCGCCCAGAGCAGCTTCTGCGTCTGGTTGATATTCAGGTCCAGCAATCCCGCTTCTCCCCTGTTGCTTAAAATATTGGCAACGATATCGGCAAGCATTACTTCATTTGTTCCGTAGCTATCCGTTCTCCAGGCCAGCTGAACCCTCGGCGTGGTCGGACTGTTCACGGTTCTTTCAATGATTCCGGTGATGGGCTCTTCCGTTACCGCGGTCTTTTTCGGCAGTTCCCGGTAAGGAATAGTGCCGAAATACTGATCGATCAGCCTGATCGTTTCATCGAACTCAAGATCTCCCACCATCACCATTGCATAATTATTCGGAACGTAATACTCATCAAAATATTTATGGATCGCCTTCATCGAAGGGTTTTTCAGGTGTTCCGCCTTACCCAGTGTGGTCTGCTGCCCGTTCGGGTGTTTCGGGAAAAGAGCATCCATCAGCTCATACTGGACCAACCTTGAATCGTTATCCTGTGCCCTGTTGAATTCTTCGTATACCGATTCCAGCTCCGTATGGAACAGCCTCAAAGTCAGTTCTGAGAATCTTTCCTTTTCAATTCTAAGCCATTTTTCAAGCTCGTTATTGGGAATATTATTCTTGTATACCGTTTCATCAAACCACGTATGGGCATTGGTTCCCGTGGCACCCAATGAGGAAATCGCCTTGTCATATTCGTTGGCAATAGCGTATTGGCTGGCCTCCTGGGAAAGTTCATCGATTTTACGGTAAATTATTTTCTTTTGTTCGGGGTCCTGCTCCATTTTGTGCTCTTCGTACAAATCTGAGATTTTGTTCAGCAGTAGACTCTCTTTTTCCCAGTCGGAAGTTCCCAGCTTTGAGGTTCCTTTAAACATCATATGTTCCAGGTAATGGGCAAGCCCGGTATTGTCAGCCGGATCATTATTGCTTCCGGTCCTTACCGGAATATAGGTCTGAATTCTCGGCGCATCGGAATTCCGGGCAAGAAAAACTTTAAGCCCGTTTTTCAAAGTGTAGATTCTCACCCCGTTTTCGTCATTGGAAACCGTAATGTATTCGTAGTTTTTATCTTTATGAATTATTTCGCTGTATTTTTTATCTGCCATATCAATCATTTTCATTCTAAATCAGAATGCCGTACAAATGTAAGCAATACAAAAACAACTCTCTGTGTTTTGTCGACATTCGCTGAGGTTTGTCGGCTTCACTTTTTTTTACCACAAAAGTCACAAAAGATTTAGGTTAAAACGTTGCGCATATTTTAGAACACATGAGAATCAAAGATTTTCTTTTCTTGGGTAGTGCTAAAATACGCGTCCCGCTTGTCATTCCCGCAGGAAATCTGAACGTGAATCTCTCCATGCGAATCTCTGATACTACGTTGAGATTCCCTTCGGGAATGACAAACACGGTGTTCGATTCTTTGTCAATGTATTTATATCCCTTGAGTCGTCGTATGATCACATGCGAAAAAAATCAAAGGTTTCATGAGGAGTGCCGGAATATGCGTCCCGCTTGTCATTCCCGCAGGGAATCCGGACATGAATCTGACCATGCGAATCTCTAATACGACGTTGAGATTCCCTTCGGGAAGGACAAGCATTGTGTTTGATTCTTTGTAAATGTATTTAAATCATTGCGATGTGCTTATCTTTTGTGACTTTTGTGGTTAATTCTTAAATCATCGCGCCAAAAAGACTCTAATTTGAACCTTCAGGACTCAACAACCAGGCAAAAAGGGTGGATTTTGAGTATGAAAGACTCACCGACCAGGCAAAAAGACTCGGCGATGAGTAAAAAAGGTTCAACATTGAGGCAAAAAGCTTCAACGATGAGGCAAAAAGGCTGGTTTTTGAGTATAAAACACTCAATGACCAGGCAAAAAGACTCAAAAACCAGCCTTCAAGGGTGGAATTTGAGGCAAAAAGGGTGGTTTTTAAATATTAAATAATTAAATACGATCGTTATGATCTCTTATGAATCCCTTCCCCTATTTCAATATAAACAGAACACTTTTTCTTATATTTGTTCCTTATGGATACTATAGACGCAACACAGGATAAAAGGTTATTTCTCATCGATGCGTATGCGATGATTTTCAGAGGCTATTATGCCCTCATCAGAAATCCCAGGCTTACCAGTAAAGGACTGGATACTTCTGCCATTTTCGGTTTTACCAACTCCCTGATCGAGCTGATCAGGAGGGAAAGGCCTACGCATCTCGCGGTAGTTTACGATGTGGGTGAAGCCAGCATCAGGACGGGAGATTTTTCTGAATATAAAGCCAACAGAAGTGAAACGCCTGAAGCGATCAAAAATGCCATCCCATATATCCACAGAATTCTGCAGGCCATGCATATTCCTATTTTAGGGGTTCCGGGGTATGAAGCGGATGATGTGATCGGAACCATTGCCTGTAAAGCAGAAAAGGAAGGCTATACCACCTTCATGGTAACTCCGGATAAGGATTTTGCACAGCTTGTGACGGATAAAATCAAAATCTATAAGCCGGGACTGAAAGGCGGAGACATTGAAATCTTGGGCGTAGAGGAAGTTAAAGCGAAATACGAAATTGAAGACCCTAAGCAGGTGATCGATTTTCTCGCGATGATGGGCGATTCTGTGGACAATATCCCCGGCCTTGAAGGAGTGGGTGAAAAAACAGCGATGAAATTCCTGAAAGAATTCGGAAACATCGAAACACTTTTAGCCAATACAGACCAACTGAAAGGTAAGCTTAAAGAAAAAGTGGAAGCTTCTGCAGAGCGTGGAATTTTATCTAAAAAGCTGGCCACCATTATCTGTGACGCACCTATTGAATTCCACCAGGAACAGTACGATCTGGAGACCCCGGATTTTGAAAAAGTAAAGGAGGTTTTTGACGAAATAGAATTCCGCAGATTGTATGAAAATCTCTACCGGGCTTTTGCCGCTACAACAACAGGAACGGTAGCGGTTGCCGAAGTGGAAATCACCGTAACGGAAACACCCCAGCAGAAGGTTGCCCAGGCAGTCGGACAGCTGGATCTTTTTGCGACTTATGAAGAACTGGATCAGGCCACTTCCACCAAATCCACCATCGAGCAGAACGATCATCTCTACCAGTTTATTGCGAATCCTAAAGCCCAGAAGATTCTCGTTCAAAACCTGCTGAAACAGAAAGTCGTGTGCTTCGATACCGAAACCACTTCTCTGAATGAGCTGGAAGCCGAACTTGTGGGAATGAGCTTCAGCTATAAAAAAGGACTGGCCTACTATATTCCAATACCGGAAGATCAGGGTGAAGCACTGCAGACCCTCGAGATCTTCAGGCCGTTCTTTGAAAAGGAGGATCTGGTAAAGGTAGCCCACAATTTAAAGTTTGATTATAAAATTCTTAAAAGATACAACATCACGGTGAAGGGCGCTATGTTCGACACTATGATCGCCCATTACCTCCTGAATCCGGACGGCAGACACGGCATGGATTATCTTTCCGAAATCTATCTCGGCTATAAACCCGTTTCCATCGAAACCATTATCGGGAAAAAAGGAAAAAAACAGGGCAGTTTCCGGGATGCGGATCTCAGGACCCAGACCGACTATGCGGCGGAAGATGCCGACGTGACTTTCCAGCTGTATGAGCTTTTTGCCCCTCAATTAAAAAAAGAAAACTTAGAAGACCTGTTCTTCAGCATCGAAATGCCGCTCATGGAAGTTTTGGCTAAAATGGAACTGGCCGGAATTTCCCTTGATGAAAAATGGCTTGCCCAGGAAAGCATCGACCTGGAAAACGACCTGAGACAGTTGGAAGCTAAAATTTTCGAACTTTCGGGAGAGGAGTTTAATGTAAATTCACCAAAACAGCTCGGAGATATTCTTTTCGAAAAGCTGCAGCTTGATCCTAAAGCCAAGAAAACAAAGACCGGACAATACGCCACTTCGGAAGATATTCTCCAGAAACTGGCTTCCAAGCATGAGATCATCCAGCATATCCTGGAATACAGGACTTATCAAAAATTAAAATCCACTTACGTGGATGCATTGCCGTCACAGATTGAAAAATCGGATAACCGCGTTCACACCAATTTCTCACAGACCACGGCAGCAACGGGTCGTCTGGCAAGTGTAAACCCGAACCTTCAGAACATTCCGATCAGGACGTTGAGAGGTCAGCAGATCCGTGGGGCATTTGTTTCCGGAGAAGGTAAAAAGATCATTTCTGCCGATTATTCACAGATCGAGCTGCGCCTGATCGCTGAAATTTCGGGGGAAGACAATATGATCAAGGCTTTCCAGAACGGAGAAGATATCCACGCTTCTACAGCGGCGAGGTTATTTGACATTCCACTGGAAGAAGTTTCAAAAATCCAGAGAAGCCAGGCCAAGACCGTCAACTTCGGAATTTTATACGGGCAGGGAGCATTTGCCCTCGCCGAGCAGACGGGATTATCCAGGAGTGAGGCCAAACAGATGATCGATACCTATTACGCTACCTATCCGAAACTGAAGGAATATATGGCGGAGCAAGTGAAAAGAGCCCGCGAAATCGGTTATGTGGAAACGATCCTGGGGAGAAAACGTCACTTAAAAGATATCAATTCCAATAATTTTGTCGTGCGCGGTCACGCCGAGAGAAATGCGGTAAATGCCCCGATCCAGGGAAGTGCCGCCGATGTGGTGAAAATGGCGATGATTAAAATTCAGAAAGAGCTGGAAAAGGAAAAGCTAAAGACCAGAATGCTGTTGCAGGTACATGACGAATTGGTTTTCGAGTCGCCGGTTGATGAAATTGAGGTTGCCACCAACATCATTAAAATGGAAATGGAAAATGCCATTGAAACCCAGGTACCGCTGCTGGTTGAAGTCGGCGTGGGTGATAACTGGCTGGAGGCGCATTAGCAGAAATTTATATACCAAAAACTTCCACGATTGTGGAAGTTTTTTGATATTTACCCATCACCAAGATTTGATATTTTGACTTTTTTTAGCTTTTCTATCTCTTTATCCATTCTTTCTTCCCAACCTTTTCCGTTTCTTTTATCGAGGTAAGGCTTGACGGTCTCTTCATATTTCTTTTGTCCTTCGCTGTCAATGGCATCAATGATACAGCCTGTATTCTGATAATTTACTCCAAATTTTTTCCGTATACGGTCTATTTTGTCAAGCGTTTCATCATCGTATTCCGGAAAAAAAAATCCGCCTGCAAAGCTGTAGGTGACATTGTCTTTTTTTATGTCTTCCTTCGCCTGCTGAATGTATTTATTTTCAAATGACTAAGCAGCCAAGCAATCACAAAAAATAAAACCAGAGCGACCAAAAGGTATTGTGGTTTGCTTTCCGACACAACCGTCCAAAAATCAGATTTTATCGGATAATTAATAAGATAACCTCCTAAAGTATGTGCTATAATGAGCAACAGTACTACAGTAATATTTACCATTAGTAATTTTCCAGATATATTTTTATGCACAATACTCAAATTTAATGTTATCAGTAAGGATAGTTATGATTGATTTTTGCCAGTTTTCCGGTAAGATCAGTTGAAAGAACTTCATTTATCAAATTCCATTCTTTGTAATTTGCCAGGGTAAAATCTTCGTAGATTTTTAAAAATTCCATAAGATCTTCTTTAAAAAGGCGAAACCCTTCGTAATTGCCTCTCAGGTCATACATTGAAACTTCTGAAAATCCATAGAGGAGAAACTGTTCATCATTTGTAAGTTTCTCTTCATAAGAAATTTCGTGGATCATTTTTAGGGCCTTTTTAAATTCCAGGGATGTTGTTTCCAGCGAATGGTAAAGGATGCCAAGCATGGCCCGGCAGACGATTTCCAAATCAGCATGTTGGGAATTTTTGTCTAATATTACAATTAAATCATGCGTACTTTTGGTGGTAGAAATTTCGATAAATTCATAGTCAGAACTGTTTTCGGAAGCTAGAATCTCATCTGCCCAATCTGTGATATCGGCATTGGTGATAATCCCGAATTTTCTAAGCTCTGCAAAAACCTTTAAAAGATTTTCGTAATTTCTTATACCCGCTTTCATGAGTATCAGGCACTGAATTCAATTCCACCCACATACGTCAGTGAAAAAAAGTCATTTTCGACGGAAACCGGTTTCGGAACCTGGCCTTTATTCAGGAAAATGATGGCATTAATCTCGAATTTCAAATTGATCTCATTAAGCCTGTTGACCAGGATCGGGAGCCATTGCTCAGCAAAGGAGTAATCGGCAAACTTTTCATAAATCGTACGATTTCCGTCTTCAAAACCGTATTCTACGAAATCGTGATCGAGCCAGACGGTATCCTGCGATTCCGCGAATTTTGAAATATGGATATCATCAGATTCTTCAAGAAGATAATAGTTTTCATCTTCCTCCACAAAATCATAAAAATCTTCCTCATTCTGAAAATTCCCTACCCAAAAATCTAATGTATCTGTATTCATTGCTAGCTTTTCTTAAGTTAAAGCGACAAAGTTATGATAATATTAAACAAGATCAGAATCTTGGTACTCTTTTTCCCGATTCACTTTCTTTAATTGTCTTCTCCAGCCTTGAAACTCTGGTTTTTTCCTGCTTCGCGCCCATAATCCAATGCAGCATCACTTTTCGATAAGACGGGGCCTGACTGTTAAAAAATTCCCAGGCTTTGGTATTAGCTTTAAAACGTTTTTCAAAGTCAGGATCGAGGGTAGCGGTTTCATTTTCATGGGAATAGATCGCGGATTTTTCTTCTTTTCTGAGGTTAAAAGCTTTCTTACCGGCTTCGGTCATCAGCCCGGCATTTGTCAGTTCCTCCATTTTTCTGATATTGACGGCGCTCCAGATGCTTGTGGGTTTTCTGGGGGTAAACCGGATGCTGTAGCTTTCGTCGTCGATCGATCTTCTCACGCCATCAATCCATCCGAAACATAAAGCCTGGTCCACCGATTCCGGCCAGGTTATCGAAGGTTTCCCGGTTCCGACCTTGTAAAATCCGACCAGCAGTTCCTTTTCGGCCTGATGGTTTTTCTCGAGCCATTGACGGAATTCACGGGATGTGGGGAAAAAGGTGGGTTTCATTTTTAAACTTTCATCTAAATTACTTATTTCTCTGGTATTTAAGAGTTGAGTGAAGAGTTTTCCTGAAAAGCAGAAAGTTGTTCAAGAGTCAGATTTTGACGTTGGTTCATCCCTTCTTCCATCCCAAACTGAAAGAACAATCAATTCAGAATCGGAAAATTCGTAAAAGACTAAATAGTTACGGACAATCTTAACTCTTACGTTTGTAGAATTGGTTTTTCTTCCTAGGGTTGGGTTTTCAGAGAGTAATTGAAGAGCATCGATAATCAGCTTATTGAGTTTTATGCTGAATGTTTTAGACTTGTTTCTCGATATCCAATATTCAAGAATCTATTTTCTTTCAATTTGAGCTTTCAGGGTCCAGATTATTTTTCTTTTAGCCATTGTTCAATATTCTGATTAGCCTGATCATTGGTAAGAAACGCAGAATTCTTATATTCCTGCCGGGCTTCTGCAATTCTGTCTTTTTGTAGATCGGTAAGAATATATTCACCAGTATCCAATTCAAAATCTAAAAGCTTTTGAATCTCCTCAACAATTCTTCGTTCTTTTAGTTGAGTGATCCGCTGGATTAAATCAATTTTTAAATCTGATGCATTCATCCTTTTGAATTTTTAAATTCAAATGTAAGAATTTTCTCTAAACCAAAGGCAGCGCAAAATAAAAAGTACTTCCCTGATTCAGCGAGCTTTTTACTCCAATTTCCCCATGCTGTTTTTCGATGAAATTTTTGGAGATGGCGAGTCCCAGTCCGGTCCCGTTCTGGTGTTCGCCCGGTACCTGGAAATAGCGGTCGAAAACCTGGCGGTGGTATTTTTCGTCGATTCCTTTTCCGGTATCGGTAATGCTGAACCTGATCTTTGAATCAGACTTTTCCACGACGATCCGGATGCTTTCATCCTGGAAAGAATGTTTGATGGCGTTGCTCAGGAAATTATTCATTACCCACACGGTTTTATCAAAATCGGCAAGCACGAGATCCTGATCGTCAATTAAAAACCGGGATTGGATGGAAATATTTTTCTGTTCGGCGAGCTTTTCCACATTTTTTACGGCAGCTGCCACCATTTCTTTCGGCTGGCAGTTTTCGATGTTTAAGCGGATGTTCCCGGTTTCTACCTGCGACAGGTTCAGAAGTTCTCCGGTGATATCCAGCAGCCTTTGTCCGTCTTCATTAATGCTTTTCAGGAGCTCTTTCTGCTGTTCGTTCAGCTCTCCGAATTTTTGGTTTTCTAAAAGCTGGACCCCCATTTTTATGGCGGAGATGGGTGTTTTCAGCTCATGGGAAATCGTGGCGATA
>JBMDXW010000054.1:0-2008 GCA_048594965.1 Chryseobacterium sp. | reverse complement strand
CCACCTGCAATAGTAATGATTCTTTCAAGTGGTGTATCTTTTCCAGCCACCATAAGGTTACCTGCTCCACGTGCGTAGATAAACAAAACTTTTGGTTTCTTTTCCAGCGTTTTTACAGTAGCAAGTTTTGCATTAATATTGTCAATAATTGGCTGGTAATTTTCTTTATTAAGAGATTTGGCAACTGTAGTGATTAAATTCGCTGTTCCCTGAGCAGAAAACTCCTGATCAATTAACTCTAATTTAACTTTAGAAGCTTTCAGTTTTTCCAATAAATCAGGATTCATATCCTTATTGGAAGCATATATCACAGTTGGTTGTAGTGCTAATATAGATTCGGCAGTAATAGATCTTACATGCCCTAAATTCTGAGCTTTCAATCCTTCAGGATAATTACTTGTAACATCAACTCCTATGATATTGTTTTCTTCTCCTAACTGTGCTAAAGTTTCTGTGATAGCGCCGTTTAGCGAAACAATTTTAGCAGTAGAAAGGGTGTCTTTCTTGTCGGTTTCTACAGTATTTTGCCCTTCTTTTTTGCATGATGCAAAAGCAACTGTAAGTAATAAAATTGAGAAAATTTTTTTCATCGTTTATCGTTTAAAAACTTAATTGTTGGAGCAAAAATACTATTTTTTTTGTAGTTACCAAACGCTATTTAGAATTAATTTAAATAATATTTTTTTCACGGGTTACTAATAATCAGAATCGTTATCTTTGTATTAAAATTTGGGTATTAAGTAATTCAAGTTAGTACCTTTGCACTAAACAAAGTGAAAAATGTTAGACATTCAATCTATAAGAGCTGATTTTCCCATTCTCCATCAGGAAATAAACGGTAAGCCTTTGGTTTATTTCGATAATGGAGCAACAAGCCAGAAACCTGTTGTGGTCATTGAAGCTATCGAAAAATATTATAAGGAAATCAACGCTAATATTCATAGAGGGGTACATCATCTGAGCCAGGTGGCAACAGATGCTTATGAAGAAGCGCGTTTGATTGTTAAAAATCATATAAATGCAGCTCAGTTGCATGAAGTAATCTTTACGTCAGGTACTACTTTCGGAATTAATCTGGTGGCTAATGGTTTTAGTCAGATGCTTAAAGAAGGGGATGAGGTGATTGTTTCTCATCTGGAACATCATTCGAATATTGTACCGTGGCAGTTTGCGTGTGAAAGAAGCGGTGCTACACTTAAAGTGATTCCTATGAACGAAAAGGGAGAGCTTGTTATGGAAGCATATGATCAACTTCTGACAGATAAAACCAAACTGGTGGCTGTTAACCATATTTCCAATGCTTTGGGTACTATTAATCCAATCAGAGAAATAATTGATAAAGCACATAAAGTCGGCGCTGCCGTTTTGATTGATGGAGCCCAGGCTGTACCTCATATAAAACCTGATGTTCAGGAATTGGATTGTGATTTTTATGTTTTTTCAGGGCATAAAATGTGTGCTCCTACAGGATCAGGAATATTATACGGAAAAGAAGCTTGGTTAAACAAATTGCCTCCTTATCAAGGTGGAGGAGAAATGATCAAGGAAGTAACTTTTGAGAAAACGACGTACGCATGCCTTCCTCATAAGTTTGAAGCAGGAACACCTAATATAGAAGCGGGTATTGTACTTGGAGTTGCTATTAATTATTTAAATTCCATAGGTTTTGAGAATATTGAAGCCTATGAAAAAGAACTTTTGAAGTATGCTACGGAAAAGTTGCAAGAGATGCCCGGTATTATTTTCTACGGAACTTCTACAGAAAAAGCTTCTGTGATCTCTTTTAATTTTGAAGGATTACATCCTTATGATGTTGGGGCTATTATAGATAAGTTAGGAATTGCGGTAAGAACAGGTCATCATTGTGCCCAGCCGATTATGGACTACTATAAAATTCCGGGTACCATAAGAGCCTCTTTTTCATTTTATAACACCAAAGAAGAAATAGACCGCATGATGGATGCGTTAAAAAAAGCGCAAAGTATGCTTTCATAAATTGAGACAAATG
>JBMDXW010000053.1:0-2650 GCA_048594965.1 Chryseobacterium sp. | reverse complement strand
TTAGAACTTCGTCTTTCTCAAAAATCAGCTGATCTTTAAAACTTTTAAAACCGATGTTATTCTTTTTAAGGAATTTTTCCACTTCACCGTCACGTTTTATGGCAGCCAGCTCATAGTCTGAATTACAGAATACCGTCTCGATTTCAAATGCGCTGATCAGTTTTTTGAAGGCGTCTTCAGGTTTATCATGAAAAACGGTTATCCCGCTTTTGTGTTTTACCAGCTCATGATGAATTTCTTCGAGTGCCTGATGGAAATAATCTACTCTTTTATCGGATTTATTTTCTAGCTTCCCCAAGATTTCTTTGTCAAAAATAAAAACAGGAAGTACTTTTTTACCTTGGTTTAGGGCATGATAGAGTCCACAGTTATCCTGCAGCCGCAAATCCCGGCGGAACCAGAAAACATTTACTTTTTCTCTAATTTCAGACATAGATTAATTTTTATTAAATCGCTTTTCAAGCACTTTAAACCGGTAATCAAATATTTGCTTAAGTTTGTTTTCAACGAACAGCTTGTGGGCAATTTCGCCTAAAAAGCCGAAAGGAAGTTCATAATCAACCGTATCTTTCATTAAAACTCCACTTTCATTTTCTATGAATTCATGGTGATGATGCCAGAGCCTGTAGGGTCCTTTTTTCTGAAAATCAGTAAAACTCTTTCTGAAATCGACTTGGGTGATTTCCGTTTTCCACTTCATCCTGATCCCGAATAACGGCGACACATAATAATCGATTATCATTCCTTCATAAATTTCGTCGTCTTCAAATTTGGTTAGAACAATAAACTTCATGTCTTTTGGAGTAATTTCAGAGAGGTTTCCTGCAGAAGAAAAGAATTTCCATGCCGTATCGATGTCACACTTCAGCTGCTGTTCGCGAAAAAGTCTGTGCTTCATTTTTTTCCAGTGGTCAATGCAATAAAGATACCACGCGTCGGTCAGAAGGTCGATGAAACAAAAAAACCGCCTAACAGCGGTCTTGTTATTTTTTTAATCTCAAAATACTTGCTTCCTGAAGATGGAAGCTAAGTGTGCTTTAAAAGATCGGTCTTATTATTGGTAGTGCAGAAAGATACCGTAATCAGTAGGAGTCCAGAATGCGGCTTTCTGTCCGGCCGCTTTTAAGGCGTCATTTGCCCACGTATTGCAGGTATTGAGAAAACTGTATTTTCCTTTTGCATCATAAAAAGCATCATTATCACCGTAAACGGCGTTGGTAGGAATCAGTATGAAGTTTCCTTTTTCGTCTTTATCAAACTTATTTTCTACGAACTCCACCAGCTGCTTATATTGGTTTTTACTGATCATTATCATTTTACAGTCATCGCCTTCTTTCATGGTCTGATAGTATGTGCAATGCATAGCTGATTCACTAAGCCAGAAAGCTGCTTTAAAAGCTGTTGAGAATTTGAGGTCTGCCCAGGTAGGCGTATCGAGATAAAAGCCTTTGTCGCCCCACCCGATACCTACAAAATGATAGTCTGATCTTTTTGATTTTGTATTAGCAAATGGAATTTTAGAACTCCAGTCGTAAACATCGTTTTTCACCGGCATCACAATATCCGTATGCACTCCATTAGTGTATATGTAAATGGGAATCTCTTTTTCCTGCCCGTCATCTTTTGCTGAAACTTCTATAAAAGGCAGAAGATAACCTAAAGCAACATAAAGTGCAATGATCCCGATAAAAACACCCAACACCTTAAGTATAATAAATAACATCTTTTTCACGGTCATTCTTAAAATATGATTAATAAAAATTTAATACTAATTTTTTCTCAAAAGTATTTGTTTTAAACGAAATTTTATTTAAATTTAAGTACAAATTGTTCACAAATATGCAGAAAAACACGAAATCAAACAAAAGATTTAAAATCAGAGTAAAAGTTGCCCCGAAAAGAGTGCAAAAAAAACGTTGATTTTTGGCGAGATATTATTCTCCTTAAGATCATTTTTTTTGAGTTATAAAAAAAAACTCTTACCTGTAAAAATCTTTCCTCTTTAAATGTAAAATTTAAGGAATGGCTGTTTACCCTTTTTATTTTGGAACTTAAAAAATTCCAGACGGGAAACGGTCTACAAAAATCTCAAACTCATTTATTCTGCGATTTTCCTAAAAACTCGATATTCCTCTTCAGACCGGCAAATTTTGTCCTTTTAACCGGAGACTTCCTGAAAATTTCTGAAAAAAGTTCTTGCGTAAGCTCTTTCCATTCTCCCTTTTTAAAGCTTTTGAGGGCTTCATTCGGTGAAAATTTTCTCTGTTTTGTGGGCGCTGAGAATCTGTTCCATGGACAGACATCCTGGCAGATATCGCAACCGAACATCCAATCTTCCATGTTATTTGTAAAATAATCGGGAATATCATTCTTAAGCTCAATGGTTGCGTAGGATATGCATTTGCTTCCATCAATCAGTTTTTCGGATACGATAGCATTGGTCGGACACGCATCGATGCATTTGCGGCAAGTTCCGCAATGATCTGTAGTTTCATAATCCGGAATAAGATTCAGGTCACATATGATTTCAGCAAGAAAATAAAAAGAGCCATGTTGCTTTGTAATAAGATTCGCGTTTTTTCCGACCCATCCTATTCCTGATTTCCTGGCCCAGCTTCGTTCTAGAACCGGCGCCGAATCTACAAAAACC
>JBMDXW010000052.1:0-1699 GCA_048594965.1 Chryseobacterium sp. | reverse complement strand
TTTTGAGTCTTTATACGAAGTGGCATCCGATCCGGAAGTCTGGAAGCAGCATCCCAACAAAGACCGCTACAAAAGGGAAGTATTTGAAAACTTTTTTCAGGGAGCTCTGGAAAGCAAAGGTGCTTTTAAAATAACCGATAAATCGAGCGGCGAAGTCCTCGGCAGTACCCGTTTTTACGATTATAATGAAGCAAACAGCAGTATCTTCATTGGCTACACTTTTTATGGCACCAAGTGCTGGGGCAAAAAGATCAATCCGCAGATCAAGAAGCTGATGCTGGAATATATATTTCAATTTGTCGATACTGTGTATTTCCATGTGGGAAAAGACAATATCCGTTCTCGAATCGCTATGGAAAGACTGGGCGCAGAAAATCTGGGCGAGCATGAAGTAGCTTATTTCGGCGAGCCGTCAAGAATCAATATTTTATACCAAATCAAAAATAGTTTATGAAAAAATTTAAAATCCAGCAAAAACCGTTTGTCGTTCCTACAACCGACGGCAAACTGATCGAGGAACATTGGGGAAATTCAACAGGAACCGAGAATATTTCCATTGCCCACATGATTGCCCCCGCAGGATGGAGCGAGCCGTACCAGACTCCGGAATTTGATGAATTTACCCTCATCATTTCAGGCAAAAAACAATTTGAGATCGACGGTGAAACCATAGTCCTCGAAAAAGGGCAAAGCATCAGGATCGAAAAAGGAGCCAGAATCCGCTACAGCAATCCTTTTCCGGAAGAATGCGAATATGTTTCCATCTGTATGCCTGCATTTTCAATCGAATCGGTACATCGGGAAGATGAAGGAGTCGATTGAAGTGTATGTTGCTGTAATGCAGTGTGTTAGCGTATAGTGTTGTTTTTATTTTTGAGTATTGGCAGATTATTTGTAAGTTCGCGCAAATTTTTAAAAATAAATATAATAACTATGAAAAAACAGCTGTCAATGGCTCTTTTAGCAGGGGTTTTACTTTCTGCAACTTCATGTGCAACGATCATTACGGGAACCAAAGATAAGATCACATTCAACTCAACTCCGGAAGGAGCCAAGGTAATGCATAAAGGTGTTGAAAAATGTACGACTCCATGCACTGCTGAAATCCCGAGATCTCTCGGTAAGCAAATGGTAACCTTTGAAAAAGAAGGATTTAACAGTAAAGAAATTAAGCTTACAAAGACTTTCAATCCAGTTACCCTTGTCAATATTCTATTGGGAGGAGTAATTGGCCTGGGAATCGATACCGCTACCGGATCTATCACTAAATATTCTCCAAAAGAATATAAAGCAGAGCTAGAAGCTAAATAACAATGTAAGTATTTAATAATCTAACAGTGTAACAATGATGAATTTTCACCTATTGTTACACTGTTACATTTATTTATTGGTAGATTATTTAAGAATTTCTTTCAGTAACATCAGCGTGTGATTCCAGGCTCTTTTGGCCATCACAGGATTGTAGTCCGGAGATTTCGGATCCGTAAACGTATGCTTGGAATGGGCATAGGTGATGATCTGCCAGTCGGCATTACCGTCGTTCATTTCTTTGATCAGGTTGTTGTAATCTTCCGGCGTTACGCTTTGGTCGTCAGCAGGATTTTCCACCAGGATCTTTGTCGAAATCGGTCCGTTCGGTCTCGACTGATCTTTTCCGATACTTCCGTGAATAGAAACCACTCCCACCACAGGCAGGCTT
>JBMDXW010000051.1:0-2830 GCA_048594965.1 Chryseobacterium sp. | reverse complement strand
TAAAGATCTTTGCACCTATTAATAAACAAAAGGTGGAATAAATAAAAAAAATTGAATAATCAATCAGGTAATTTTACATTACCATTAGCGGTCAAATGCATAGTCCCTCTGCTGATATCAATTATTTTATCAACTTCTCTTAAACCTCTCGTTCTAATCGCGCAGAATATTTTGATCTCTTTATCAGGATGAACTTTCTGAAGTTCTAGTGCGGAAGCCATAGATGTTCTTCCTAATGTCAGAATATCATCGATTACAATAATATTTGGTTCAGTGATGAATATCGGGGTCACTTCTAAACTTTCCTGATGTGCTTGCACTGTATTTCTGGTGTCTGCGTGAAATTGTCCACTTGATTTGGGAATTGCATACTTGCGCGTTAGACAATCAGCTACACTTTCACCCAATCCATTGCTGGCAAGCGTCTCACAGATGATCTTCGCCGGAAAAACAGCGCCATCTACTAAAGGTGTACTTCTTGGTACCGGAACTAAAGCTGAATTTGCAAAAAATTCTGACAGATCTGCTTCTTTTATTCTCTGGCTTAATCTCGTACTGAAGTTTACATCTCCGTTTTTACAGGATCCGGCAACTGTTCTTGAAGAAATTTCTATCTCGGACTTGCCTCTTGGAGAATAGGCCAGAAAAGTAAGAAACTCAAAAGACATACTCTTTCTTTGTTGTTAAATAGGGAATGCTTTCGATCAGAAATTCAAAGTTATCATTGGTCAGTACCTGCGCACCATAGCTTAACATCTCTTCTGCCCATGAAATTTTATCGTTAAGGACATTTTCCATAATGAACAACTGTCTTCCTAATCTTAATGCCTCCCAACCTTGATGCTTAGTTCCGCTTTTCTCACTCGCCTCAATGATGATCGTTGCATCACTGATTAACGCCATTGTGCGATTTCTGATAGGGAAACTTTTTGGAGTTACGGGATAGTTTTCCGGGAACTGCGAGATCAGCAGATGATTTTCAGCAATAAAATCCTGCAGGTCTTTATTTTCAGCAGGGAAATATTTACCAAGGGGTGTCCCGATAACACCTATAGTGTGACCTTGAAATTCAATGGCAGTTTTATGTGCGATCGAATCAACGCCCTCTGCTAAGCCGCTGACCACAGTAATGTCATTTTGAACCAAAAGCTTCGCTATCTTTCTTGCTCTTCTTATACCCAGTTCAGAAACCTTTCTGGATCCAACGACCGCTACCCTTCTTCCATTTTCCAGTAACGAAAAATCCCCTTTGTAAAACAACTCTTTGGGACTGTTCTTTTTCTCAACGGTAGTAAGCTTATCGTAGTATTCGTTAAAAGCACTGATCTGCATAGGTCTTCAAGATTTAAATGAATAATGTAAATATAGTGTATTTACTGTGTAAAATACAAATCCAAAAACACTAAAACCAGCCATCAAGGTAAAATTATTAATTGTTACCGACAACTGATCTTTTTCATAATAAACCGGTAAAAAGGCAGCTAAGGTATATCGGTCATCCATTTCTTCACCCAGCCAAAAGACTACGGCATAAACGGTTTACTCCCTGAAGGTACCCTCCAATTATTCCGTTTCCTTTTGGCTTTCGCCTTTGCCCGATAAAATTATCTGCTTTCTTTTTTCCGGTTTTTCTTTTGAAAAATATTCAGCGAAGCCAAAGGGCTTACAGAGAAAGGACGGAGAAGGGATTGAGAACAAATCAAAATGTACAATCTTTAAAAACCTACGGTTATGAACATTATCGGAAGACTGACAAGGGATGCGGAAGTGCACAACTTGCCAAATGAAAAACAGGTAGTTAATTTTTCAATTGCTACGAATGACAATTATCGCAACAAACAGGGCGAACGGATCGAACAGACCACCTATTTTGAATGTGCCTACTGGATCTCTCCAAAAGTTGCAGACTTTTTAACAAAAGGGACTTTGGTAGAATTAAGCGGAAGAGCCTACACCTCTGCATGGTTAGGAAAAGACGGAGAACCCCATGCAGGTCTGAATTTCCACACCTCGCAGATCAAAGTTCACAGCAGTAGTAAACGAACTGAAAACAAGTCTACTGAATCGAATAAAAAAGTTAAGAAGGAAACTTCTAATTCTAATTCTAATTCTAATTTCAACGAAAACGATGATGACCTACCATTTTAAGATCATCAAACAGAATTCTCTAACACTTAAATATTAACATCATGGCACATCATTTAAATTTCAACAACAGAACAGGAAAATATTCATTTTTCAGCGTAAAGGAAAAAGCTTGGCACAACTTGGGGCAGATCGTTCAGGAATACCCGACAAGTGAAGAAGCCATCAAATTTGCAGGACTTGACTACGAGGTTGAAAAGTCTCCCCTCTTTACAAAAGGTACAGGCATTATCGAAAGTACCAACGGAATAGAAATGATCGATTCAGAATTGGAAGTTCCCAATTACTTTGCCAATATCCGCACCGATAACAACACCGTTTTAGGCGTAGTCGGGAAAGATTACCAGATCGTACAAAACCGTGAAGCCTTTTCATTTTTTGATTCTATTGTAGGCGGTGGAGATGGAATCTTATACGAGACTGCAGGAGCTTTAGGAAATGGAGAACGCATTTTTATCACGGCTAAATTACCCGATTATATCCGTGTTGGAAATGGTGACGACATTACAGAGAAGTATATTTTTCTTACCACTTCACACGACGGAAGCGGGAGCATTACCGACGCTTTTACCCCTGTGCGCATTTTCTGTAAAAAAACTTTAAAAGCTTCACTAAAAAACAAGAGACATTTGGTGAGGATCAGACAAACAGCAGGAGCAAAACAGCGTTTGGACGATGCCCACAA
>JBMDXW010000050.1:0-3599 GCA_048594965.1 Chryseobacterium sp. | reverse complement strand
TATTTCGCTATTCTTTCTATGCAACTCAACTTAAATGATAAACTATATTTTGATATTCCCATAAATAAAAAAATGCCCCTAAAAAGTGTCTAACTTTTTGGGGGCAGTCCAATCCGGAATTTTCGGGTCTTTTTTTTGTTTAAAAAATGGAAATATTGCATATTTTTTGTTTGCATTAAAATAACCAAATTCTAAAATATGAAAATTGCCCTATTAAGCCTGAGTTTCCTTTTCTTCCTATCCTGTAAAAAAGAAGAAAAAAGGTCTCTGACTCCCAATGCAAAGAATGATAGTCTAAGCACTGTGCAAGAGCCTGAGAGCATTAAGAATGACTCCATCAAAACTATTGCTGATATCAAAAAAGAATATGCTGTAATCAATGGCTTAGTCGATTCAAAAAAGCTGGATTCTACCACCTTTAATTATTACTGTAACGAAAGAGAAGGTGAAGTCACCTTTTATTATCAGGATAAAAAGCTGAGAATGGTAAAAGATTTCTACGCCGAACACAGCCATTTTTCGACCTTCACAAAATATTTTGTGAAAGATGATCATGTGTTTTTTATTTTTAATGATGAAACCGTCTGGAATTTTGATGAAGGCGGTACTCCCGAAAAGCCGGAAACAAAAGATGATATTAAGGAAAAGAGAATTTATATTTTAGACAACAAGGCTGTTCAGTGTTTTGAGAAAAATTATTCCATAAGATCCAAAGGAAATAATCAGGATCCCAACAGCGTTGCCAATAGGGAAACAAAATGTGATACTTCAGAATATATGCGGCAGTACGAACGTCTTATGAAAAATAAAAATAAGAAAGGAGACCTTGGATGTCTCTAAAGACAAAAGCGGCCTCAAAAGCCGCTTTATTATTTAAAAAGATCTGTAAAAAATTATACTTTCATAATTTCCGCTTCTTTCACTTTCAGATGTTCGTCGCAGATCTTCACGTACTTGTCTGTAAGAACCTGGATATCCGCTTCGATCCCCTTAATAAGATCTTCAGATACTCCGTCAAGCTTTTTAAGCTCTTTCAGTCCGTTTTGTCTCGCGTTCCTTACAACAACTTTTGTGTCTTCGGTTTCAGATTTTGCCTGTTTTGCCAGCTCTCTTCTTCTTTCTTCCGTTAACGGCGGTACATTAAGGATAATATTGATTCCATTATTGGAAGGCGCAAAGCCAAGATTTGAATTGATAATCGCTTTTTCAATATCATTAATCGCTTTAGAATCCCAGGGCTGAATAGAAATGGTCATGGCATCCGGAACAGAAACATTGGCAACCTGGTTGATGGGAGTCATCGCTCCGTAATATTCCACCATCACATCCTGAACCATATTGGTAGACGCACGCCCCGCCCTGATTCTTTGAAATGCATGATCCAGGTGCTTTACAGCTGCTTCCATATCATGCTGCACAGACTCTACTATAAGATCTAATTCTTCCATTATATAATAAAAATTTGATAAGTTACACATCTTTAAATAGTGTTTGATTATCAGTAAATTAAAATGCCGGAAATAAATTTTAACCTGAACATTTTTTACCGTTTTCTTACTATTTTTTACCGCTCCCAAAGATAATAAAATATCCTGAAAATGCTATGAAAGCTAAAAAATTAAATGAACCAAACATTTTTTTGTAATAAATGATTTCATCGGGGTGCTAAAAGTTGATGGTTGGTTTTCACTAAAATCAAATCACGGTATAGCACAGACAAAAAATAAGCTCCAGAGTCTTACAACAATGGAGCCTGATACTTTTAGCAAAGCGGGGCCGGTGAATCCGGGCAGGTAGTGTTTCCGCAATAATCGGGATCCCAGGATCTGCAGCAACCTTTTAGCTGGTTCCAATCGTTACAGCCCAGCGGAGGTCTTCCTCCCTGAATGGTCTTCAATTCTTTCTTTGGTAATTTTCTTAAATTTTTCATAATGAATACTTTAGTTGATTGTATTCAAATATAATAAATTTCTCCTTACAGAGATTTAAATTTAAAATAAAATTAAAGAAAAAAATGCGGAATGTTTAAAATTAAGAAAAATGCCCGATGATCAGCGGCCTGCTAATCATTCGGGCAATTATTTTTTATCAATATTCAGATAATTTATGATCTCTGAATTATTTTATTTTAGTGTCTTCGTTATAAATCAACCAATGTACCTACGTTTTCGCCGTCTACGATTTTTTCAAGATTTCCTTCTTTGTTCATATCAAAAACAATGATCGGCAATTTATTTTCGTGGCTTAAAGTAAATGCAGTCATATCCATTACTTTAAGGTTTTTAGCATAGACTTCGTCGAAAGACAAAGAATTGTACTTGACAGCGTTTACGTTTTTCTCAGGATCACTGTCGTAGATGCCGTCTACCCGTGTTCCTTTCAGGATGACATCTGCGCCGATTTCGATAGCCCTCAACGTTGCTGCCGTATCCGTGGTGAAGTACGGATTTCCGGTTCCTGCCCCGAAGATCACTACTCTACCCTTTTCTAGATGTCTCACCGCTCTTCTTTTGATAAAAGGCTCAGCAACCTTATCCATTTCGATCGCCGATTGAAGTCTGGTTTTGATTCCTGCGTCTTCAAGAGCACCCTGTAGCGCCATTCCGTTGATGACGGTGGCCAGCATGCCCATATAATCTCCCTGTACCCGGTCCATACCCTTTGCCGCTCCGGCCACACCACGGAAAATATTTCCTCCTCCGATTACAATGGCAACTTCACAGCCTTTATCCACTACCTGTTTAATCTCAGCTGCGTATTCCTGAAGCCTTTCATTGTCAATACCATATTGTCTGTTTCCCATTAAGGCTTCACCACTAAGTTTCAGAAGGATTCTTTTATATTTCATCTTTATTTTTAAATAATTTTATTTCGTTGGTTGGTCAGAAATTTGACTTTGCAAATATAATCATTAATAAGGTTGATTTTTAATTCTCGGTTAAATTTTTAGATCTTGTGGCGGATACTGTTTTAAAGGCTTCTTTCCTACGGTTGACCGGCTGAAGATTTCCGATGTTTACTATTCATTCTAATTGATCCTGCATCTTTGTCAGAGTGAAATTTCGGCTTGAGTTGTCAATTTATCCTTATGAAAACCACTGTTTTTACAAAACTCAATGATTTAGCGATAAATAATGTGAGAAATATTTTGAAAAGTACGAAAAAGGATTATTTTTGCATTAATAATAAACTGAATTGAAGAAAATTGTCATTTTTTCATTATTTCTGTCAGGAGTTGTTTCTTACGCACAAACGGGAACAAACGTGTATCCTTTTCTCAATATTCCTGTATCTGCAAGACAGGCCGCATTGGGTGGCGATGCTATTTCTGTAAGAGATCATGATGTTTCCTTTGCTATTGCAAACCCCTCATTGCTGAACAGGGATTCTGATAATCAGCTTTCTGTGAATGCGACTGCTTACCTTGCAGATTCCAAGTATGGAACCATCGCTTATGCCAGAGATTTTGAAAATGGGCACATGGCCACTATTAATGCCCGCTACATGAGCTACGGAGATATTCCCAGAACGGACGAAAGCGGTTTTGAGAACGGAACCTTTAAAGCTTCAGATGTAGCCATCGGTGCAGGATATGCATA
>JBMDXW010000005.1:0-4224 GCA_048594965.1 Chryseobacterium sp. | reverse complement strand
CTGGGCGTTCCGGTCGCGGCAGGATTATTGTATCCGTTCTTTGGAATACTGTTGTCACCTATGATCGCTGCGGCAGCAATGAGTGTGAGCTCACTTTCTGTCATTTTAAACTCGCTGCGATTAAATTCAGTCGATTTAAATACAAAATAATTTGTGATCTGTGGTAGAATCCAAACGATAAATAATTTTAAAATCTAAAGCAAAGACATGAAAAAAGAAAATCTATACATCGGTTGCTCAGGTTTTTATAATAACGACTGGAAAGGTTCCCTGTATCCTGAAGATGCAAAAAGCAAAGACTTTCTGACTTTATATGCCCGGGAATTCAACTGTGTAGAGATCAATTCTACGTTTTACAGAAAACCTACTGCAAAAACATTAATGAAATGGACTGATGAGACGCCCGACGATTTCAGATTTTTCATCAAAATTCCTAAAGTTATTTCCCACGAGAAAAGAATGAAAGACTGCAGGGAAGAAGTTCAGGCTTTTTGTGAGCATATTCATTCTCATCTGAAAGAAAAGCTTTCCGGGTTTCTTTACCAGTTTCCGCCGTCATTTAGGAAAAACAAGGAAAATACTGATCTCATCATCAGCAACATCGATCATCAGTATTTAAATGTGATTGAGTTCCGGCACGACACGTGGTGGGACAATGAGATTTTTAAGATCCTTAAAGAACATAGGATTATTTTCTCAGGAGTAAGTTTTCCCGGAAACTTACCGGAAGATGTGATCATCAATCATCCCGACACCCTCTACTACCGGCTTCACGGAAAACCGGTGCTCTATAAGTCCGAATACAGCCCTGAATTCCTGCAAAATCTTGCCGCGAACGTAAAAAAGTCGGAACATAAAGCGTTCATATTTTTCAACAATACGTGGGGAAATTCCGCTATAAAAAATTCATTGTTTTTAAAGGAAATTATGCAATAAAAAAGAGTTTAAAAAGTTTTTATTAAAATTAAATTAAAAAGAAAAATTTAACAAAAAAAGGTATATTTTTTGTTATGAAATATTCTGAATAATTAACAATTTTTAACATTTAATTCCATTTAATTTTATGACATTAAACTTTGGGGAAAAGTCCGGACGCCGGATCTTTCCACGGATGAGTGCATTGATGAGTGCAACTTTATTATTAATTAGTGGCTGCCAAGAGAAAAACGGCCAGAAAGAATCAGGAAAAATCCTTCCGAAAGCCCATCCCGTCGCAAAAAATGTCCCCAAAGTCACTGCTAAAGATGTTCCTTCCGATAAAAGGGTCATTTATCTTACTTTTGACGACGGCCCCAACCGCGGAACGGAAAATCTCCTGAAAATATTACATAAAAGGAATATCTGTGCTACCGCTTTTATTGTTGGGAAACATGCTTACGGAAGCAAAAAGCAGCAGGAAGATCTCCGACTTCTGAGAGAAGATAAACTTGTAGAGCTTGCCAATCACAGCTTTCCATGCCCACAACAAATACACCGATTTTTATAAGAATCCGGCTGCGGTAGTCCATGACTTTGATACCGCGAAAGACAGCCTGAAACTGTATGATAAAATAGCAAGAACACCGGGAAGAAATATATGGAGGCTGAACAATATGAATGTCACCGACCTTAAAAGTTCCGCAAAGGCAGCAAACAGCCTTAAAAATGCAGGCTATAAAGTGATCGGCTGGGATCTGGAATGGAAACCGACTTCCAAAATGGAATTGAAAGGAAATCACGAAGCCATGCTGAAGAAAGTAGACAGCATTTTCTTCAATGACCTGGAAAAAACATCAAGACACCTTGTTTTTCTGACCCACGACCAGTATTTAACGGACAGTGACTCTATCAATGAGCTGGACCTCTTTATTGAGAAACTACAGAAAAGCAACCGGTTTGTCTTCAGAAAAATATCGGAATATCCGGGAATCAATGAAGTCCTGAACTAAAATTCCGCATATAAGAATCATGGGTGAAAATACGTGATATCCGATGATATTTTAATTTAAATTTCAGAAATTTGCAGGTATGAGCATTCAGGAAAATTATAACAAGATCAAAGAGCAGCTTCCGGCCGGCATTCAGTTGGTAGCTGTTTCCAAAACGCATCCGGTTTCCGCCATTCAGGAGGTTTATGATCTCGGACAGCGGGTTTTCGGTGAAAATAAAGTTCAGGAACTTACCGAAAAATATCCGCACCTGCCGAAAGATATCCAATGGCACCTCATCGGGCACCTGCAGACCAATAAGGTTAAATATATTGCTGAGTTTATCGACACCATTCAAAGCGCCGATTCGGAAAAGCTGATCCGGGAGATCAGTAAAGAAGCCGGAAAGCACAACCGCAAAATCAAGGTTTTACTTCAGGTTAAGGTAGCAGAAGAGGAAACCAAGTTCGGCCTGGAAATTAAGGAAGCCAAAGAACTTTATCAAAAATACCTTACCGGCGAATTTCCGAATATCAACATCACGGGTCTAATGGGCATGGCTACCTTTACCGAAGATGAAAATCAGATAAAAAAGGAATTTTTAAACCTAAAAGCACTTTTTGACGAATTAAATCAACAAAAACATTTGACGACCTTATCGATGGGAATGAGCGACGACTTTCCTGTAGCCATTGAATGCGGTGCGACATCAATACGTGTAGGATCGGCCATTTTCGGCAGAAGAGATTATTCAAAATAGACGATTAGGTATAGTTTTTGCTAATAATTCAATCAAAAAATTTAAATTTGCAACTATGCAAAAAATCCTTATTGTAGAAGACGAAAAAGCAATCTCAGGAGTACTCCAAAGTATCCTTTCCGATGAACTTAACGACTATGAATTTGTAATTGCCGAAGATGGCCTGGAAGGCTATAAACAGGTAGAAAAAGAAGATTTCGCCCTGGTAATTTCAGATATTAAAATGCCTAAACTTTCAGGAACCGAGCTTTTAAAGCAAAGTTTGGCAATAAAGCCGGAATCCACCTTTATCATGATCTCCGGACACGCAGATATTGATTCTGCGGTTTCCTGTCTCAGAGACGGAGCTTACGATTTCATCTCCAAACCTATCGATATCAACAGGCTGATTACCAGCGTGAAAAATGCTTTAGTCAAAGAGAGCCTGAAGAAAGAGAACAAAAATCTTCAGACCGAAAACAAAACGCTCAAAAGAAAAGTTAGCAAGAAATATCAGATGATCGGTGAATCGGCAGGTTTAAAGAAGATTCAGGATATGATCGAGAAAGTGGCCGCTTCTGATGCAAGGGTTTTAATCACTGGACCGAACGGTGCCGGAAAAGAACTTGTAGCCCATGCTATCCACAATCAGAGTGACAGAGCAAGAGGCCCGATGGTCGAAGTAAACTGTGCGGCTATTCCTTCCGAGCTCATCGAATCTGAATTATTCGGACACGTGAAAGGTTCTTTTACAGGAGCGATCAAAGATAAGCAGGGTAAATTCGAACAGGCCAACGGCGGAACTATTTTCCTCGACGAGATTGGTGATATGAGCCTTATCGCACAGGCAAAAGTACTGAGAGCATTACAGGAAAGTAAAGTATCTCCCGTAGGAAGCGATAAAGAGATAAAGGTTGATGTAAGAGTCCTTGCAGCCACCAACAAAAATATGCAGAAAGAAATCGAAGCCGGAAGATTCCGGGAAGACCTTTATCACAGACTTTCGGTGATTGAGATCTATGTTCCGCCTTTGGATGAAAGAAAAGAAGATATCCGATCTCTGGTTGAACATTTTGCAGGAATTATTTCTGATGAACACGGAACCGCTCCGAAAAAATTTGATGATGAAGCGATCGATGCTTTGAAGTCACTTTCCTGGACAGGAAATATCAGAGAGCTGAGAAATGTTGTGGAAAGATTAATCATTTTGGGAGGAAACACTGTTTCTGCCGAAGACGTTGCAAGTTTTGTAAGGAAATAATGTAAGGCATTACTTTAAATAAAATTATAAAATTGCAGTATCACCGGTTACTGCAATTTTTTTTGAATAAAACTATATGAACCATCCGTTGTTATGAAATTTTTAGATAAAAACTATACGAAAGAATGTCTCACCCTGGCCCTTCCGGTCATGCTTACCCAGGTCGGGCAGGTTTCGGTAAACCTCTTTGACAATATCATCGTGGGGCAATTACTGGGCGCAGATGCATTGGCTTCTGTTTCATTGGGAAATGCGGTATTTTTCTCAATGTTTGTCCTGGCTCTAGGATTTTCTTTTGCGATTCCGCCTCTGGTTTC
>JBMDXW010000049.1:0-7665 GCA_048594965.1 Chryseobacterium sp. | reverse complement strand
AAACTTTCTGGTGTTCCCGCAAAGTCATTGCAAGGTTGCGACAAACTTTCGGGCGTTCCCGAAAAGTCGTTGCAAGGGTGCGACAACTTTTCGGGAAAGAAATACAGATGCAGAGATCATCTCATAAAAAACCGCTCCTCAAAGGGAACGGTTGAATATATTTTACCAGTTTTTATCGATCATATAGATCAGCTGGGTCATCGCTACGGCGCCCAGCAGAAGCTCTCTGCGGTTTACCTTTTCAAAAGTATCTTCTTCCGTATGATGGATATCGAAATACCGTTGGGAATCGGGAACCAGCTCTGCGGTCGGAATTCCCATATCATGAAGGGGATAAAGATCGGTTCCGGAATAGGTGTTTTTAAAATCATAAATCCCATAAGGCAAGAAGAGATCTGACCAACTCTGGATCTGCTTTCTTTTTTCGTTGTCCATATCTAAAGAAATTCCTCGCGGGGTAAAACCGCCGGCATCCGTTTCAATGGCAAAAAGATGTTTCTCATGGGTATCTTTTACGGTCTTGCCATACTGAACTCCGCCTTTTACGCCGTTTTCTTCATTAGCGAAACACACGACCCTGATGGTATGGTTGTTTTTGATTCCTAAATTTTTAAAAGTCCGCAACACCTCAATGCTCTGTACGATTCCTGCTCCGTCATCATGGGCACCTTCGCCGACATCCCAGGAGTCAAGATGGCCGCCCACCACGATCACACTTTTGTCTTTTTTGCCGGTAATTTCACCGATAACGGAGTGGGAAAGCTTTTCGCCTTTCATCCCACAGCTGGAATTAAGTTTGGCAACAACTTTTTGAGATTTTAAAAGTGCGGCCAGTTCATCCGCAGTCGTACTTCCGATCGCTACCGCCGGAATTTTCCGGTCGTCAGCATATCGCATGGCTCCCGTATGCGGAACGTCGTCAAAAGCAGAAGAAAGCGAACGGATAATGGCAAACTTTCCTCCTTTTTTTGCGGTTAAAGATGCTGCGGTAGAGCGGTATTTGGCGGCATCACTGTAGCCCCTGAACGTCTCGATATAGGTCTGACTGAAGGGATAATTAAAGAAAACGATCTTATCTTTCACCTTCTCCGGGGAGAGTTTTTCATATTCATCCATTGAACGAACCATGATGACCTCTCCGGATACATCTTTGCCACCTGTTCCTTCGGAATTTCCGAGTGAAAGCATCTTCAGGTTTTTCCATTTACCATTGGAGGATTTGATCTGCAGCGATTCCTTTCCTCTTACCCAGACGGGGATCATCACTTCCTGAAGCCAGACTTTGTCGGCCCCTGCATCAAGCAGTTTCTGTTCGGCCCATTTTACTGCTTTTTCGTAAGATTCAGAACCGCTGAGACGATGGCCGATGTTTTTGGTAAGTTCATGCAGCTCGGTATAGCTTTTCCCGTTATTCAATATTTCTTTTGAAATTTCTGCAAACTGTACAGAGTCTTTTTTTTCCTGTGCAGATAAAAGGATGCTGCCGGCCAGTAAAGTTGCCGTTAAAAAATACTTCATGATATTCGGTAGTTATTTAATAATGTTTGATTTCAATATCCAGCTGTCTTCCTTCGTCAACGGCTTTTTTATCGAGTAAAGTTCCGACTCCCACGCCAATAGCCATCCCGATGGGCAAACCGATGCTCAGGAATGCAATATTGCCGATCAGCAACCCGAAAGCAACTCCGATGGGCAGTCCGAAAGCGCCCATCCCTGCAGCCAGCCATATACTCCTGTAATAGTTCTTCGGAACAATCTTATGTTCTTTTTCCAGCATTTTAATGAGGTAGGTCTGCTTTTCCTTCAGCAGTTTATGGAGATCCTTATCCAGCAAGGGTGTTGTGTTGATGGTCTCAATCTCTTTGTTGATGGAATTTACCGTTGTTGCGGATATCTTCTTTTGCCCAACTTCATCCAGCAGTTTTCGCAATTGATGATAAAGGGCATCGGTTTTAGTGTCAGTGAGAAGTTCGGGTTTCAGATAAGGTTTAACGAGTTGCATGTATTGTTTTTATTTTAATTAAATATAGGGATGTAAGGTTTAGCTGTACTTAGTATTTCCGGAATGCAGATCGGGATTACCAGTTTTTATCGATCATAAAGATCATCTGCGTCATCGCAACAGCACCGAGAAGAAGTTCCCTCTTATTCACTTTATCGAACGTATCTTCTACCGAATGGTGATAGTCGAAATATCTTTGCGTATCGACCACCAGTTCAGCCAATGGAATATCGAGTTTTTTTAACGGAGAAATATCCTGGATGGCTTCGGTCTGGTCAAAATCATAGACACCATACGGAAGAAAATAATTTTTCCATTCAAAGATCTGCCTTCTTCTCTGGGGAGACATATCCAGGGAGAAGCCTCGTGGAGAATATCCTCCGGCATCGGTTCCGAGTGCGAAAACGTGCTTTTCGTCTTTTTTCTTAACATAAGCGGCATACATTTCCCGGCCCTGTCCGCCATTTTCGCTGTTGGCATAAAGTACGACACGGATCGTATGATTATTGTCGATGCCCAGTGATTTTATGGTTCTCAGCACTTCTATACACTGTACCACGCCGGTTCCGTCATCAATTGCCCCTTCGCCAAAGTCCCAGGAATCCAGCTGGGCTCCCAGTACGATTACCTTAGAATCTTTCTTTCCGGGTATTTCAGCGATGATATTGGGATTGGTGGTTTCGCCTTTCGATTCGGCGGTCATGTTTATTTTAGAGGTTACTTTCTGTTTTTTGAGCAGCTGCCCGAGTTCATCCGCAGATTTTGCACCGATGGTCATGGCAGGGATCTTTACTTTGTCATCCGGTTCATAGTAGATCATTTTCGCATGTGGGGTGTCGTCATTTGCGGTGGTCAGTGAGCGGATGATTAAAGCTTTGGCTCCAGTTTTAGCAATAACGGAAGGGGAGATGAGTTTTGATTTTGCCGTAATAAGATAAGAATCGCTGGTATTGATGATTCTGGGATCCATAGGAAGATTCACGAATACGATTTTATCCTTCAGCTGCCCCACAGACATTGCATTGAGCTCCGAAGTGCTTGTGATCAGTACAATTTCACCGGTCATATCCTTGCCTTTAGTCCCTTCCGAGTTTCCGAAAGAGAGCATTCTGATATTTTTCCAATCGCCGTTTCCTGCTTTTATCATCAGCGATTCTTTACCGCGGATCCATACCGGAGCTTTAGCTTCCTGTCTCCAGATCATCTCAATGCCGATTTCTTTCAGCTTTCGCTCAGCCCATTCCACGGCTTTCATGTAGCCTGGCGTCGCACTGAAGCGTGGGCCGATGCCTTTGGTGAGCTCGCCGAGGTTGTTGTAGGCGGCTCCGTTCATCATGATCTCGTCCGATATTTTTTTAAACTCATCATGATAGTTAAGCTTTTGGGTAATGCCGGTCTTTCTGACCGGTTTTTTCAGCGGCTTTTTCTGAGAAAATAAAAATCCACCCAAAAAGAGTGGAATGATAATGAAGATCTTTTTCATTGATGCTATACCTTTCTTTTTTCCGTCCTAAAAGTAAGGAAAAAATGATTAGTTTACTGTTTCATGTCGTACATTAAAAGGGCCGTTACGAGTTTCGGCTCTATGAAGGTACATTTTGGCGGCATGCTCAGCTTCAGATCGGAAATTTTAATCATGTCATTGAAGCTCACGGGATAAATTCCGAATCCTGCCTTTCCCTCTCCGCTGTCTATTTTCTGCTTAAGATGATTGATCCCTTCAATATTGGAAGTCCCTTTGATATAATCTATTTTTTCAGAGCTGTCCGGATCCTCAATCTTTAAAATGTTTTTAAATACATATTTGTCGAGAAGATGATGGTCCAGGTTATCCAGTGACATCTCCTGAGAACGGAGATCATGTTTTACGTGCAGGGAATAGAATTTACCATCCATATACATCGAAATATGGAATTTCTGCGAAGGGAAATAAGCCGTTTCGCCTTTTTCGTGAATGAGGAAATATTTTTCCAGTTCACTTAAGAATTCTTCATTCGAAAGTCCGTTAAGATCGGTAACAATCCTGTTGTAATCATGGATTTTAATCGACTGGTTGGATACGATAAAGCTGTATACGAAATTGTAGAGTTCTGTTCCGTTATGTCTTTTGTTTTTATCTTTCTGATGTTTGGCATTAAGGGCTGTGGAGCCGATCCTGTGGTGACCGTCGGCAATATAAAAAGCATCGATCTGGTCGATCACTTCTTTAAACTGCTGTAATTTCAGGCGGTTGTCGATCCTCCAGATCTTATGCCTGATGCCTTTGGTATCTATGTGATTGAAGATCGGTACATTTTTCTCCTCATGATTCATGAGCAGCTCAATCTTGGAATTGGAAGGATAGGTAAGGAGCACGGGTTCTGCCTGCAGGTTTACCTTCTCAAGATAATGGGCCAGTTTTTCCTTTTTCTGCGGAATGGTGCTTTCGTGCCTTTTGATCTTTCCGTTCCAGAAGTCCTCAATACTGGCAAGTCCCAAGAGCCCTCTGAAAACCTGTTTGTCGGGATAGATCTGCTCATAAAGATAATACGCCGAATTGTCCTGAACAAGCTTGTTCTCATTCATTAAATCTTCAAATGTCGACCGGATTTTTCTCAGATTCCTATCGATATCTTTGGATTTACTGACAACGTATGGCTTGATCATATTGATGTAAGTATCTTCAATTTGAGCTTTTTCCGCTATCTCTTCCTGTGTAAAATTGTCCAGAGGATGAGTAGGGAAAGTACTCTCATAGTCTTTATGAGGTCTTATTCCGCGAAAAGGTTTAAAAACAGGCATATCTTATTTTATAGTTTCTTTAATCTTAATAATTTGTTCGGCAAGCTCAACCCCGATTTTCTCCTGGGCGTCCACTGTATTTCCGCCTACATGGGGCGAGAGGGATAAAGCAGGATTCATCAGAATCAGCACTTCCGGATTCGGTTCTCTTTCAAAGACATCCAGTGCGGCACCGGCCACTTTTCCGGATTCGATAAAATCAATCAGGGCTACCTCATTCATAACGCCGCCTCTTGCCGTATTGACGATATAGACTCCGTCTTTCATTTTTTCAAACTGAGGCGTGTCTATGATGTATTCATTTGTCTTCGGCGTATTGAGGCTGATAAAGTCTGCTTCTGTAAGGAAAGCATCCATGTCATTGGTGGAAGTAACCTCAAAACTAACGGACTGTCCGTCGAAAAATTCCAGCGTAAGGGTTTTTGTCTGCGGTTTTCTGGTAAGGACCATAACTTTCATTCCTAAAGAAATTCCCATTTTGGCAACTTCCTGCCCGATACTTCCGAAGCCGATCACGCCTAAGGTCTTCCCTGAAAGCTCATAAGCTTTGCTGAAAGATTTTTTCATGGCATCAAAATGCGTTTCTCCTTCCAGAGGCATCAGCCTGTTGGATTCATGAAGAAATCTTGCCAGAGAAAAAAAATGCCCGAAGACCAGCTCTGCAACGGATTTCGATGACGCTGTGGGCGTATTGATGACATACAATCCTTTCTCAATGGCGTATTCCACATCGATATTATCCATTCCGATACCACCTCTGCCGACGATCTTCAGGCTCGGACAGGCATCTATGAGATCCTTTCTTACTTTAGTGGCGCTTCTTACGAGAAGAACATCGACTTGATTGTCGTTGATGAAATTGATGACGTGATCCTGTGCGACTCTGTTGTCCAGCACTTCAATCCCGGCATTTTTCAGTACCTGTTCGCCCGCTTTGGAAATACCGTCGTTAGCTAAAACTTTCATGAATTTTTATTTAATGTAAAGATTAAAATTTAAAATATTTAAAAATTCTAAACAGGCTCGCAAATTAAGAAAATTTAAACAATGATCATGATCTTTTAATCTCCGTATTTTTTAGAGGTGAATTATCTTATTGATTTCATTACGTCAACCAGGACCTGAACACTTTCAATAGGCAAAGCATTATAAAGACTGGCCCTGTAGCCACCAAGACTTCTGTGACCGTTCAATCCGCTGATTCCTGCTGCTTTCCATGCATTGTCGAATTCTTCTTTCTTGCTTTCATCAGTAATCCTGAAAGAGACATTCATCAGAGAACGGTCTTCTTTTACGCAGAACGTTTCAAATAACGGATTGCTGTCGATTTCGTCATACAGAAGTTTGGCTTTCGCTTCATTTCTGGCCTCAGCACCGGCAATTCCTCCGTTGTTTTCCAAATGCTGCAAGGTAAGTAAAGACGCATAAACCGGGAAAACCGGCGGCGTATTGTACATGGATTCTTTGGCAATATGTTGAGAATAATCCAGAATAGAGAACATATTTTCTCTTCCTGTTTTACCAAGGATTTCTTTTTTAATAACCACCAAAGTTACTCCGGCAGGTCCCATATTTTTCTGTGCTCCGGCGTAGATCAGATCAAATTTTGAGAAATCAAGCTGTCTTGAGAAAATATCGGAGCTCATATCGCAGACCATCAATGTGTCCACTTCAGGAAAAGATTTCATCTGAGTACCATAAATCGTATTGTTGGAAGTACAGTGGAAATAATCATACTCCGAACCTACTGTATAATCTTTAGGAATAAATGAATAGTTTTCTTCTTTGGAAGAACCTACAACATCTACGTTTCCTACCTTTTTAGCTTCTTTGATCGCTCCGGCAGCCCAGGTTCCCGTATCAAGGTAAGCCGCTTTACCGCCCACTTTCATCAGGTTGTACGGAACCATCGCAAACTGCAGGCTGGCACCACCTCCCAAATATAAAACTTCATAATCATCTCCGAGGTTCATCAGCCTTTTTACAATGGCGCGGGCTTCATCCATTACGGCAACAAAATCTTTACTTCTGTGCGAGATTTCAAGAAGAGACAATCCGATTCCGTTGAAATCTAAAATAGCCTGTGCCGATTTTTCGAAAACTTCCTGAGGTAAGATGCATGGTCCTGCGCTAAAGTTGTGTTTTTTGCTCATATTTTTATTTTTTTGTTGCTGTATAATTGATCTCTTACAGCTTCATTTATAATTTGTTGATGAAAAATAAAGATTTAAGATATAAAAAACCGCCTCATAATGTATGAGACGGCAGTTTTTATTCTCCGTGTAAGAATGCTTTTTTATTAAGCAGTGCTTCTTCAGATTCTACGTGATCTTCATCCGGAACACAGCAGTCTACCGGACATACGGCGGCACACTGAGGCTCTTCGTGGAAGCCTTTACACTCTGTACATTTGTCTGTTACGATGAAATAAACATCATCACTTACCGGCTCCTGTGGTGCATCTGCATCTACCGTAAGGCCTGAAGTTAATGTTACAGTCCCTTTCAATTCGGTACCTTCTGAAGCTTTCCAATCTACGGCTCCTTCATAAATTGCATTATTCGGGCATTCCGGTTCGCAGGCTCCGCAGTTAATGCATTCATCAGTTATTTTAATAGCCATCGCTAATTTTTTTTAAATTTGCACAAAATTACAAAATATTCCCCAATTTTAAAGTAATTATGAATATTGAAAAAGCAGTTTTAGGACTAAATGAACTAAGTGGTTATATAAAAGATTTTTTAGCAAAAAATCCTGACAATTATAACGAAATTGATGTAGAATTTGAGCAGGTGTTGAAAAGATCTGAAATTGAAAATCCTTGGTTTACAATTGACAATCAGAAATTTGCTTTAAAACAATGGGCTGAATTATTGACTGTT
>JBMDXW010000048.1:0-7956 GCA_048594965.1 Chryseobacterium sp. | reverse complement strand
CGAAATTGGTTAAAACATTTAAATATGACGGAATACTATATCCGTCAAAAGAGGCAAAAATTTTAGTTTCCAGACTTACCAAAAAACTGGAAGAGATCAAAATGGCCTTATCCGAAAATGACAAAAAGATTTTTAGTTATTATTACGGCCTCGCAACTGATGCAGATAAGGAAATCCTTAAAAACAGATATCTCACATTTGCCTCAATAGATCGTGAGTACGATATGTACGAGAATGTTTTAAGCAATTTCGCTGAAAGTTTAGAGTTTATGACGATCACAATGCCTGTAGAGGAGATCCGGAAAAAAAGAAGCATCCTGCTGAAAACAGAAAAAGCGTTCAAAGATATTCTGAAGAAATTTATTGAAGATTCCTTATATAAGGATTTTTTAACACTTGAAAATAAACAGTTGATTAAAGACTTTATTCACTCTGAAAACATTTATTTCAATCATGACCGATACATCATGAAAGAAGTGGAATCTCTATTCTCTGTCGTGGACGAATTTCGCAATATGTTAAACAGGGCTTATCTTTCAGGCAAAGAGCAGCTCGTCGGTTTTCAGGTTCAGATAGAGAAGTCCGTTAATCAGCTCCCGGAAAGTGATAGGTCTTTGCAGGAGGATCGGTATCGTCAATATTAATATTTAATGCGAGGTAGATAAAGTGGAAGTTTTTATTCCCTTTTGCTTCAAACTCTCTCTGCCAGAGATATCCTCCCAATACACCGAAGTTCTCATCGATCTGGTATCCTAAACCGCCGTAGACCCTGTTTCTGGCAAAGGCAGGTTTGATGGGAGATACAATGAATATCTCGTCATAAACATTGGCAAATAAAGTTTTGGGACCTATTTTTTTCGCATTTAAAGGGACTGAAACATTCAGGCGGTAACGGTAGCGCATTCTCTGCGAGCTTTTATCCGATTGGGGCTCATAAAACCATGATTTTTCAGCACGGAAGCGGTTTTCAAATTTTACAACCCCTTTCTTGAAATCAATCACATCCTGAAGCCAGATTCTGAATTCTTCTTTATTGATCAGATGTTCTTTATACGTAGCGTATCTTCCCAATCCTACGAATGGCTTATGGTTTTTTGTGAGATTATATCCAAGGCCTCCTTTTATTTCATAGTAATCAGGATAGGTATATTCTTCAATTCCCCTCGACTGACCTTCGGCATAAAGAAAAAACTTCGGATGAAATTTATAGGTGATCGTCAGTGCATTAAAGCTGGAAATATGTTCCTGTGCTTTAAAAAACGTTGTACTCAGAAATAAACTCAGACCTAAACCTACGGACCATTTCATTCAAAAAAATTTTTGCAAATGTAAATGAATTAACAATTTCTTAATATTAACTTTAATTCATTATCAATTAACAATTATTTAATATTGATGTTATAAGATAACCCTATATGGAACCATCTTTGCGGCATTTCGACCCCGAATGTTTCTGTATATGAAGTATTTGTTAAATTATTGATAAGAATATACACTGAAAAGTCTGTTTTAACAAAACTTAATTTATCATCCACAAGATGGTAGCTGCCGTTGTTTAATCTTTCGTTGTAACGGTAAACCACTTCATTGGTAAAGTTTTTCAGGAATTTTGTTTCCAGCTTTGTGATCAGCTGATGCTTTAAATTATCCAGGGCATATCTGGCTAAAAAATCGGCAGGTTTATTTAATTTGTTATCCAGGTAAGTGTAGCTGACGGTGTATTTCAGCCAATGATTGATCCGATGGCTGATCTCAGCTTCGATTCCTTTAATGGTGGTTTCCCCGATGTTCTGGGCATACCATACGGGATCGTCGATGCTGATCTTGGTCCAGTCGATCGCGTTATTGGTTTCCCTTAAAAATCCGCTCAGTTTTGCCAGGACGTTTCTTGTCTGGAACTGGTAGCCGATCTCCGCATAAACAGCATTCTCCGGAAGAAGATCGGGATTTCCCTTTTCGGTTTTACTTACATAATACAAATCCGTGAAGGAGGGGATTTTGTGAACTTTCGCAATATTTCCATAAACTTTATTGTTCTGGTCAAAGCTGTACCCGATATCTAAACCCGGATAAAAAAAGTTTCCTTCCTTGGAATAATTGGCCCAGGAAATTCCCGGACTGATATTTAATTTTTTATCCAGTAAAGAGAAATGATGTTCAAAAAATACCTGGGAAACAAAACGGTTTCTTTCTCCCAGATTATTGCTTGCCAGAAATTCCTTTCTCAGCTCCACCCCTATTCCGGTAGTTCCCAATCCCCACTGATAGCTGGAATTCACTTCTCCGCCCACATTATTACCAATGTGCATATTGCGGTAGATTTCAGGTATTTGCCTGTTATAAAGGTACATATCCTGACCTCTTCTCCAGTAAATATTTGAGTTTATCTTTAATTTTCCAAAATCTTGCTGGTGACCGAGGCTTACCACGGAAGCCTGCGTTTCTTCATATTGCTCTGTGGCAGTTTTTGACGAATAAAAGCCATTGGCACCAAACTTCTTTTCAGAAAATCCGGCCTGCAGCCTTAGGCTTCCGTCTTTTATATTCAGTTTGCTCTGGTAAAAGATATTCCTGATTTCATAATCCGTATTGTACATATATCCCTGAGAGGATGAAGAGTTGGCCTGTAAGGAATTGGAAAATTTTTCATTTCCCACCTGTGCATTCAGCCCCAGGCCATAGGTTTCATAATCACCGGCTTCAGCTTTTATTTTTACTCTTTTTCCTGGATTGACCTTCGTGATGACATTGATGACACCGGCATAAGCATTTTGCCCGAAACGTCTGGCAGCAGGACCTTTGATCACTTCGATCCTTTCCACATCATCAAGATCTATAGGCAGATTCATTGTGTTGTGACCGGTCTGCGAATCATTCATCCGGACACCGTTCAGGAGCAGTAGCACCTGCTCGAAAGAACTTCCCCGGAAGCCGATATCACTTTGCACACCGTTGGCTCCACGCCTTCTGATGTCCATACCCGCCACCTGCTGGAGCACTTCGTCGATACTTTGCGCAGGAGAATTAAGTATCTCCTCCCGGGTAATCACCGTGATATTCTGGTTTGCACTTTTATAAGGCGTGGAAAATAATTTCCCCTGAATCTCAATGGTTTCAATATCAGTTGATTTTTCCTGTGCGTGTGCAAAAAACAAGGTCCCCAGAAAAAAAATACTTCCTGCTTTTTTGATCATATCTTAAAATTATACCAGATTATTTTTATTGAGCCCAAAAGTAATGGAGTTCATCAACACCCACAAATGATAGTTGTCATAAAATGGAGCTTTTTTAAAAAATACATTGGGAAACTTACAGGTATTATCTTTTTCTCATCAAATATGCAATAAGGTCTCTGAAGAATCGTCTCATTTCATTGCAGATTTATGGGTGCAATTTAAATAATTCTGTGGGATCACAAAATGGTCTTGTTATACAATGATGATAACGGCCTGTAATTTAGTTTTTATTAACAAGGAAATCCGGCAGAATTTCGTAATTTTGTTAGTCTTAATTTTACTATGGCTAATACAACAGATATAAATATTAAAAAACAGATTTTCGTTAAGAATGCACACCTTAACAATCTGAAACACATCGATGTTCTCATTCCCAAAAATAAACTGATCGTCATTACGGGAGTTTCCGGAAGCGGAAAATCTTCTTTGGCTTTTGACACCATTTATGCGGAAGGACAGAGAAGATACGTGGAAAGTTTAAGCTCTTACGCCCGGCAGTTTTTGGGGAAACTTGAAAAACCGAAAGTCGACGATATCAAGGGGCTCGCCCCTTCCATTGCCATCCAGCAGAAGGTTATTTCCTCGAATCCGCGTTCTACAGTGGGAACCTCCACGGAAATTTATGATTATTTAAAGCTTCTCTTTGCAAGAATCGGGAAAACATTTTCCCCGGTTTCAGGGGAAGAAGTCAAAAAAGATTCCGTTTCTGATGTGGTTGATTTCATTAAAGCTTCAAAAAAGGATTCATCGTTTTTGCTTACTGCACCTTACGCTTATGATGCGGATAATTTTGAAGAAAACCTTAATGTTCTGAAGCTGGCCGGATTTACCAGGCTCGAGATCAACGGAAATGTAGCCGGCATCGAAGACCTTGAAAGTTTCGGATTTAAACCTGAAAAAGGCATGGAGATCAATCTCGTGATCGATCGCTTTTCTTATGAAGAAGATGAGAGCTTCCTCCAGCGTCTTGCAGATTCCATCCAGATGGCATTTTATGAAGGGCGGGGATATTGTTCTTTAAAGAATACGGATACCGGAAAAATAAAGGAATTTTCAAATAAATTTGAGCTGGACGGGATAGAATTCCTGGAGCCGAATGTCCACTTTTTCAGCTTCAATAATCCTTATGGGGCCTGCCCGACCTGTGAAGGCTACGGTAAAGTAATAGGAATTGATGAAGATCTGGTGATTCCCAATAAGGCCTTATCTGTTTTTGAAGACGCCGTCGCTTCATGGAGAGGAGAAAGCATGAGCGAGTGGAAAAAAGATTTCATCAAAAAGGCAAAAGAGTTCCCGATTCATAAGCCCTATCACCAGCTTACCAAAGAGCAGAAAAAATACCTCTGGAAAGGAGATGGCAAAAGCACATTTCCATCCATCGATAATTTCTTCAGGATGCTTGAGGAAAACCTGTACAAGATACAGTACAGAGTGATGCTTTCCAGATATCGTGGCAAAACGCTATGTCCGACCTGTGAAGGATTGAGGCTGCGCGAAGAAACCAGCTGGGTAAAGATCGACGGACACAATATCCAGTCGATGATCGAGCTGCCCCTGGATGAACTCTCTCCTTTAATCAATCATTTAAAACTATCCGAGCACGACCGGGAAGTGGCGAAAAGACTGCTTTACGAGATTACTACGCGTCTTGACTTCCTTCTGAAAGTCGGATTGGGATATCTGACCCTTAACCGTACTTCTAATACACTCTCAGGAGGAGAAAGCCAGAGGATCAATCTTGCGACAAGTCTCGGAAGCTCACTCGTAGGATCGATCTATATTTTGGATGAACCTTCCATCGGCCTTCATTCCAGGGATACGGAAAACCTGATTGAGGTGCTGAAAAACCTTCGTGACCTTGGGAATACCGTGATCGTGGTGGAGCATGACGAAGATGTCATGAGGGCGGCAGACTACATCATTGACATCGGCCCCGAAGCAGGATATCTTGGCGGTGAGCTGGTATTTGCCGGAGATTATAAAGAACTCCGGGATGCAGATACTTTAACCTCAAAATATCTTACGGGAAGGCTTGAAATAGAAGTTCCCAAACAGAGAAGGAAATCCAAAGAATGGATCCGGATCAGGGGAGCCCGCCAGAACAATCTTAAAAATGTGGATGTAGACGTCCCTTTGGAGAGCCTCGTCGTGATTTCAGGTGTTTCCGGGAGTGGAAAGTCTACTTTAATGAAAGAAATTCTTACCAATGATATCCAGATCCAGCTCGGAATGGGCGGAAAAAAAGGAGATTACGACTCCGTGGAATTCCCGAAAAAACTCATCAAGCATATCGAACTGATCGATCAGAACCCGATCGGAAAGTCTTCACGTTCCAATCCGGTAACCTACCTCAAGGCTTATGATGACATCAGGGATTTATTTGCCAGGCAGAAAGTAGCCAAGATGATGGGCTACAAACCTAAGCATTTCTCCTTCAACGTCGATGGCGGAAGATGTGACGAATGTAAAGGCGAAGGAGTAATCAACGTGTCGATGCAGTTCATGGCAGATATCGAGCTGGAGTGCGAAGTCTGCAAAGGAACCCGTTTCAAGAACGAAATCCTTGAAGTGAAATATGATGAAAAAAACATCTCCGATATTCTTCACATGACGGTAGACGATGCCCTGGAGTTTTTCAAAGACAACCATGAAGATAAAATTGTCACCAAGCTGAAACCCTTACAGGAAGTAGGCCTTGGATATCTGCAGCTGGGACAGAGCTCCTCTACCCTTTCCGGCGGTGAAGCACAGCGGGTAAAGCTGGCCTCATTCCTGGTAAAAGGCGTTACCACGGACAAGACATTGTTTATCTTTGATGAGCCTTCCACCGGTCTGCATTTCCATGATATTCAGAAGCTGCTGAAATCACTGCAGGCACTGATCGACCTTGGTCATTCGGTGATCGTGATTGAGCATCAGCCCGATATTATCAAATCAGCAGATTATATCATCGACATAGGCCCGGAAGCAGGAAAACACGGTGGTGAAGTGGTATTCACCGGAACCCCGGAAGAACTGGCAAAAAATAAAAAATCGTACACCGCCAAGTATATCAAAGAAAAGCTGGAAGAATAAATTAAAAGAGAGTCGTAAGGCTCTCTTTTTTTTGACGGTGTATAATAATATATATTTTAATTGTACAATACGGATGTTCGTCCGTCTGTTCGAGTATTTTTTGCAGTACAGCTGCAAAAAATCTATCGAGAACCTGGTGTACTACTGACTAATAGCGCAACTTCTCGATACGACTTCTTCAAAGTCTACTCGAAGTGACGTGTGCATCAATTGCACAATACGGATGTTCGTCTGTCTGTTAGAGTATTTTTTGCAGTTCAGCTGCAAAAAATGTATCGAGAACCGGATGTACTACCGACTGGTAGCGCAACTTCTCGATACGACTTCTTCAAAGTCTACTCGAAGTGACGTGTGCATCAATTGTACAATACGGATCTTCGTTCGTCTGTTCGAGTGTTTTTTGCAGTACAGCTGCAAAAATGTATCGAGAACTTTTGGGTAAGTCCGACCGGTAGCGCAACTTCTCGATACGATTTTCTTCAAAAATCTACTCGAAGGGACGGCCGTATGCAAACAATATAGCACTAAAGTCGTCTAATTGCCTTTATAACTGCTACAATATGTTAGAAACAACAGACATTCATTCCGAAGAGCCAATCAGGCGTTCCGAACACACCGTCAACCGTTTCAAATAGGCAATCAAGGACTTCAAAGAAGCAATCAACCAGTCAGAAGAGGCAATCAACCAGTCAGAAGAGCCGATCAACCAGTTAGAAGAAGCGATCAACCAGTTAGAAGAAGCGATCAACCAGTTAGAAGAGCCGATCAAGTACAATTTGTTACTTTTCAGCACTTTACAGCTTTCAGGTATCAGATGGAAATTATATTTGGTCGTAAATTTTAATGATAAGTTTTAAAAGCGGGCATTTTAATGATTAAGTTTAATCTTTAATTATGCTAAAGCAGGCTTTGCTTTAACAATTCCGATACGGTATCAATTTCCTCCGCAGTATTGAAATAATGAGGCGACAACCTTATGATTCCATCGATGTTTTTTCTGGTAAAATCAATTAATGCTGAATTTTTATAGGTTACCGAAAAAAAGACATTATGCTTTTTCAGAACCTGCTGAATGTTCTCAAGATCTCCTTCGGGGCCAGAGAATGTGACGATGCTGCTTAAATGATTTCCGAGATCCCATACCTGAAAACCACGGTCCTGAAGATTGGCGCGGAGGGTTTGCGACAAATTTTTATTGTATTGCTCGATGGCATCCATCCCGATCATATTGGCATATTTTAAGGCTTCCGTAAATCCGAGCAGAGAGGCGTAGGAAAGCTCCCATTGTTCGAATCTTTTAGCAGAATCAAAAAGCTCATAATCATCGAATGCCGACCATTTTGCTCCCCGCATATCTAAAAGCAGAGGGGCATAGTTCTGTTCAAGCGCTTTATCCGAAACATACAGGAACCCTGTACCCCGGGGTCCTCTCATGAATTTCCTGCCGGTTGCCGTAAGAAAATCACAGTTTATCTTTTCAACATCAACCACCATTTGGCCAACCGATTGGCAGGCATCCACCAGATACAAAACATCATATTGCCTGCAGATTTTTCCCACACCTTCCACATTTTGTATCAATCCCGAATTGGTCGGAACATGCGTTACTGCCACAAGCTTCGGATGATGTTCCTTTATTAATGTT
>JBMDXW010000047.1:0-3445 GCA_048594965.1 Chryseobacterium sp. | reverse complement strand
GTCGACGGCCGCGCTTTCTTGTTGTTGTTGTAAAAAAGATCAGAACTGTTTCCGGAAAGTAGTCGGGGATACTCCCGTATTCTTCGTGAAGAACCGTACGAAATAAGCATCATCTTCGTAATTGAGGTGATAGGCAATTTCTTTTACAGTCATATCGGTATGTGCCAGAAGGCGCTTGCTTTCGAGGATAATTCTGTTTTTTATAATATCATTCGGAGTTTCCCTGCTCAGAAGACCTATTTTCCTGCTGAGACTTTTTGGGGTCAGGAAAAGCATTTCTGCATAATCCGCCACGGTGTGGTGGGTTTTGTAGTTTTCCTCAACCAGTTTGCTGAACTTCCTCAGAAAATGGACATCGGACTGCCGGCTGTTTTCAGATAAGCGGTGTTGGTCTTTCCAGATTCTGGTGGACTTCAGAATAATAAGCTTAAGTAAAACCCTCAGCATTTCTTCCGTATTTGCATCATCGTTTTCCATTTCAAAACGAATCTCTTCCATGATGGACCGGATAACCGGAGCCTGGGTTTCGTCCAGCTCTATAAAGGGAACTTCAAATACATTATTGTACAGAATACCGTCGCAGGCCACTTCCTGGTCATGGATCTCTATACAGTAAAAATCTCTGTTAAAATGCAGCATGACCTCGTCACAGCCCTCAATCTGCAGGAAAGCAATTTTTACTTTCGGGTTAATAAATAGCAGGGCATCGGAATTCAGGCTGAATGTTTCAAAATCGACCTTTACCGCAGTGTTTTTAGGCAGAAAAAGGATTTTGATGTTATCTGCAATAGAAAGCAGCAGCCGGTCGTCAGCAGCAAAATCTGAAGACTGGAGCCGGCCGAACTGTTTGTAGGCGAATTCTTTAAGCATTTTTCAACTGTTTTCCGGACAAATGTAATAAATGTTACCTCAAAACCTGAAAAGTACGAATCTCATTTTACACAGATCCGCTTAATTTTCATCTTTATCAGCCTTATGAATTAAATTATATTGCTGATTAAAAGAGTGATAGGTTTCATTTTAATCTTAAATTTTATGTTTACCTTTAACGGATAAAGAGAAGAAATGAGGTCAGTCCATTGAAGATTTCTGCTGATAAAATGATCTTTTAACTGTTTATTCTCTGTTTTTGTCGTGAAAATCCCACATCTTACCGATCAAAATTGATTAAAAAGGTCTATCCTGATACTTTTGAGTTATAATTTTTTTGTAATGAGAAAATCAGTTTTTATTATTGCGGCATTTTTCCTCGGGTACGGAGCTTTCTACGGACAGACGACCGTAACCGGAAAGGTGACGGATAATGAAGGTCGACCTTTATCTTTTGCTTCTTTAAAGTTTTATCACGTAAATAAACCTTCCCAGTCTTTTTCCGAAAAGATTGCTGATGAAAACGGAAATTTCCGGATTTTCTTTCCCGAAAGCGGAACGTATAAAGTCGTGACTTCCTATAAAAACGCAGCTCCTTTTTCTCAACAGTTTAATTTCAATGATCCGGAAGTGACCGTCGCTATTGCGTTGCCTAAGGAAAAGGTAACCGATATCCAGGAAGTCGTTGTAAGTAAAAGGGCAAAATCTACGATCGTAAGAAAGATCGACCGGATCGTGATGAATGTATCCGACAATCCTATTGCAGCAGGAAAATCTTCTTTAGATCTGTTCAGGCTGGCACCGGGCGTTTTTGTGAATAACGGTAAAATTTCCATCAACGGGGTCTGGGGAACCCGGGTAATGGTAGACGGGAAAATGCTTAACATCAGTGGGATCGATCTTAAAAATTATCTCCAGAATTTAAGATCCAACGAAATACAGTCGATAGAAGTTATCGCCCATCCGCCGGCAGAATTTGATGCGGAAGGTTCAGGCGGAATCATTAACATCATCCTGAAAAAAAACACCAAAGAAGGAATCAACGGATATATAGGAAACGATTATTCGATCGGTTTGGGAAAATATCCGAGCTACAATCCGTATGCAGCGCTTAATTATAAAAAAGGAAAATTCGGATTAAGTTCAAGCTATTCTTATACAAACAGCAAAAGCTATGAAGAGCTGACCCAACAGAGGGATTTCACCAATGGCGGAAAATATGAGCAGTCTTCTTCAGATGTTCAGAAAAATAAAAGCAACAGGCTGAAACTTGGGTCTACGTATGATTTTTCCGACAAGCAGTCTCTGGGGCTGCAGTACACGGGACAGTTCAGTAATTTTTCGAGTAATTCGGTATCGGATTCTTATATTTCTTATCCAAATGCCGCGAATAATGTAAGATCAACAGGAAGTTTTCCTGCGGAATCAAAAACAAATTATCATAACGGGAGCCTTAATTACAGTATAAAAACGGATACACTTGGCTCAAAGTTCAGTTTTGTAACGGATTACACCTACAATAGGAGAACGGGAAGCAGTACCAGTGACAGCCGGGATTTTGATGTAAATAATGTTATTGTAAGAGATACTTTATTCCGGTTTTCATATCCGAGTACGGCAAAGATCTTTACGGCAGACGCCAAATACAACTGGAATTTCAAATCAGGCGAAAATCTAAGCTTCGGCGCCAAGGCCACAAGTACCGATATCGACAACGAAAACAGCTATGAGATCTTTCTGAATTCATGGTTCAGCGTTCCTGAGAATAATTTCAATTTTAAGTACAGGGAAAGGATTTATGCTGCTTTTGCAAGCTTCAGCGGAGAATGGAAGAAAATTGAATATAAACTGGGCGTAAGGGGAGAGCAGTCGGATGTATCCGGAACGCTCACCGGAAGCCAACTGGGAGAAGTTTCCCAGAATTATTTTAACTGGTTTCCGACGGTATTCCTGAAGAGAAATCTAGATGTGGAGGGAAACAACTTTTTAGCATTTTCATACAACAGAAGAATAAAAAGACCGTCTTATTTTGACCTGAATCCTTATAAATACTACATTGATAATTATTCGGTGACCACAGGAAATCCTTATCTGAAACCTCAGTTTACCAACTCGTTTGAGATAAGCGGCATGTGGAACGGAAAATATTATACGGCAGTCAGTTACAACTACACCACCGATATCATTGCCCAGATCATTGAAAATTACCCGGGGCAGGAGTTGGTAACCGTGATCAAGTCGAATGCGGGGACAAGTAAAGTATTAACGGCTACCCTAAGTGTTCCGGTAAATATTGCGAAATGGTGGACGACCAACAATAACCTGCTTTTAACACACACGGTTTCAAAATCACCTTATTTCTTGATTGAAAAACCGTCGTTTATCGTACAGTCAGAGCAGGAAATTTCTTTGGGAAAAGGCTATACATTTACATTAAACGGTTTTTATACCCCGCAGATGGTAACCGGAAATATCGTGACTAAAGGTATTGCAGGGATAGATCTCGGGCTGCAGAAGAAATTCTTTAAAAATCAGTTTACGGCAAGAGCTTCTGTGAGTGACCTGTTTTATACGA
>JBMDXW010000046.1:0-6327 GCA_048594965.1 Chryseobacterium sp. | reverse complement strand
CTGGAAAAAAACTGGAAGATACAAATGTTTTGTTTTTACTAATCGGTCAGGGTATGGAAAAAGACCGTTTAAAAGAAAAAGCAAAACAAATGAACGCCACTAATGTACGCTTTTTAGATGCAGTTCCCAAAAGTGAGGTATTCAAGTATATTTTAGCATCAGAAATGGGAGCATCTGTACTGAAAAAAGTAGATACATTTAAAACAGTATATTCCAATAAATCTTTCGATTACTTCTCATGTAAGAAACCTATTTTAATGGCAATTGACGGAGTATCACGAAAATTAGTTGAAGACGCCCGCGCAGGTATTTATGTCGAACCTGAAAATGCTGAAGCATACAGTAAAGCAATTCGGGAATATCTTAATGACGGTGCACGGCTAAAGATCGAAGGTGAAAACGGATATCAGTACGCTAAGAATAATTTTGACAGGGAGTTTTTAGCTAAGGAATATTTAAAATCAATAAAAAAAGTCATTCGGTGATCGTATTTTAAATAATGTAATAACAAAATGTACAAGTTTTTTTTTAAAAGATTTTTTGATTTCATTATAGCATTTTTAGGATTTTTAATCTTATCTCCGGTCTTTGTGATCGTTTTAATTGTCCTGTATTTTCAGAACGACGGGAAACCGTTCTTTTTTCAGTCCAGGCCCGGGATGCATGAAAAGATGTTTAACATCATCAAGTTCAAGACCATGACCGACAAAAAGGACAGCCATGGCCAACTGCTGCCGGACGCGGACAGGCTGACCTCCGTCGGAAATTTCATCCGGCAGACTTCTCTGGACGAAATCCCTCAGCTTATCAATGTTTTGAAGGGAGATATGTCCCTGATAGGACCACGCCCATTACTGCCACAATATCTTCCACTATATAACAATACCCAGAGACGCAGACATGAAGTCCGTCCAGGAATTACAGGCTGGGCCCAGGTTAACGGAAGAAATGCAATTTCATGGGCTAAGAAATTTGAATTGGATGTTTGGTATATCGACCATCTTTCTTTAATACTGGATTGTAAAATCATACTTCTTACTTTTAAAAAAGTATTTAAAAAAGAAGGAATTAATAAGGAAGGACAGGCGACCACAGAAGCTTTTAACGGAAATAATTAAACAGATAGATTATGTATTTGTACGGAGCAAGCGGTCATGGCAAGGTAGTTGCTGAAATTGCTGAAGAAACAGGATACCACATTGAAGGGTTTTTAGACGGAAACAGGTCTAAGGCCACACTGCTGAATTATCAGGTTATCCACGACGCACCATCGGAAAATATAGACATCATCATTTCAATAGGAAATAATAAGATAAGAAAGAATATTGTTGAACAGAATACGTTCTTTAGTTATGTCACGTTACTTCATCCGAAATCATCGGTCTCCAGGAGAGTCGATATAGAAGAAGGAACCGTTGTCATGTCCGGCGTCAGTATCAATTCTTCCGTGAGCATAGGAAAGCACTGCATCATCAATACCAATGCATCCGTAGATCATGATTGTGTAATTGAAGATTTTGTACATATCTCGCCAAATGCGGCGTTGGGAGGCAGTGTTTATGTAGGGGAAGGAACGCATATCGGACTTGGCGTAAGTGTGATCCAGGGGATAAGGATAGGAAAATGGTGCACCATCGGAGCCGGATCAGTAATTATTAATGATGTTCCGGACGGAGCCACCGTAGTGGGAAATCCTGGAAGGATCATAAAAGTCACCGAATTATAAACAAATAAATAAAAGTAAATTATGAACATTGAGGTATGGCTTTCTTCCCCGCATATGGGCGGTGGAGAAATCAAATATATCAACGAAGCATTTGATACGAACTGGATAGCGCCTTTGGGCCCTAACGTAAACGGCTTTGAAAAAGATCTGGAAAATTTTCTGGGTCAGGAAGTAAAAGTCGCTGCTCTTTCTTCAGGAACAGGTGCCCTGCATCTTGCCCTGATTGAATGTAATGTTGGATACGGCGATGAGGTTATCTGCCAGTCCCTTACATTTTCAGCCTCTGCTAATCCTATTGTCTATCTTGGCGCGACCCCCGTTTTCGTAGATTCTGAGAAAGATACCTGGAATATATGCCCGGTAGCTTTGAGAGAAGCTGTAGAAGACCGGATTTCAAAGGGCAAGAAGCCAAAAGCGGTTATTGCCGTTAATCTCTACGGAATGCCGGCGAAAATGGACGAGATCCTGGCCATCTGTTCAGAATTTGACATTCCTCTGATCGAAGATGCCGCCGAGTCTTTGGGCTCCAGATATAAAGGCAGAGCCTGCGGTACTTTCGGACGTTTCAGCATTTTGTCCTTTAACGGAAACAAAATCATAACCACTTCCGGAGGCGGAGCATTGGTCTGCCATTCAAAAGAAGATAAAGACAGAGCCGTATTTCTCTCCACACAGGCAAGAGATAAAGCTCCCCATTATCAGCATTCCGAGATCGGATACAATTACAGGATGAGCAACATCTCGGCAGGCATCGGAAGAGGCCAGATGGAAGTTCTGAACAGCAGGGTAGAAGGACGCAGAAAGATGCACGAATTCTATGCTCAGATCTCTAATGATCTCGAGGGTGTTGAGCTGTTTGGCGAGCCGGGCGATGATTTTTACAGCAATCATTGGCTTTCAGTGATTACGATTGATGAAAAATTAGCATTGAAGAACAGGGAAGACCTTCGCCTTGCTTTTTTAGAAGATAAAATTGAATCCAGGCCGATCTGGAAGCCGATGCATATGCAGCCGGTATTCAAAGATGCACCATACTATGGCGGTGACTTTGCAGAAAAACTGTTTGAAACAAGTCTGTGTCTGCCTTCAGGATCTAACCTTACTGATGACGACAGGGCGAGAATTGAAAAAGTAATGCTTACTGTTTTTACTCAAAAGACCAGTCTGGTATCGCATTAGAAAGGAGCTGATTATCACTCTTCCTAAAGTAATTCACACTTACACAAAGACAGATACTATTTACACATCGTACTGAGCATAAAAAATAAAAGCAGGAATAATGATTATATTATTCCTGCTTCTTTTATTGTAGACAACAACTAATGAAATTTCCTGTTGCCGTTATTATAGGTGCTTTGGCTGATCCCGTGAAAGTTATTATACGTGTAATAAAGGTCTTTAAAATAAATATCTGTTTCCGCATCGATCTTTTCCGGCATCGGAATACTTTTCTCCTTTTTTGAAGCGCTGTAAACATATTTCTTTTTGGATGCCGCCTTTTTCTTTAAGCAATGACAATGGAGATGATCCTGCTTTTGATGATCTTTGAGTTCCATGATTTTGATCTCCGTATTCTCGTACTTTCTGAATTTCTCAAAACCATTGATGTCTAAAGTAAACCAAGGCTCACCGTGGTAGAAAAAATGATCGGTGATTTCAGGATTTAAAATATCTTTTTTTTCTAAAGGAGCAGAAGAGTAGTAGCCGCTACAATCCGTACATACGGCAACCTGTATTTTTATTGACATAACATTTTGATTTAAGTGATTACCTTTCCTATATCAGAAGTTGTGCCATTAGACCAAATCTTCCGGAAAAAAAACAAAGCTTTAGATCGATGGCCTGATCAGGTCTGACTGCACAACTGATTTCCCAATTATTTAATTTTTGGTTATCATAAAATTTAATTGCTCTTTTTAGGCATATTTCCTTTTCGGTACAAATTTTAGGTCTTGCATATAAAAATGGTAAATAAAAAATCGGATTTTTAACGGATTTTAATGCTAAAAAGTGTTTTTTTTACACTTTTTAATAAAAAATATAATCTTTTTTTTCAGCTTTCTTATCATAGTATTTTATACGCGATTTTCTTTTGTTTTTTTTTAACATTTTTTTTACAAGATGTTGTAAACTCATATCTTAAGATCAGCATAAGTGTCATTTTTATGATAACCTTATCATAATTTATATACAATTGTTATCATAAAAAATCGATATGTAAATGGTTGATATGTAGGTAATAGGAGTAAATTTATTTTTTTTATTCATTTGAATTTTTATATTTGTGATGTTACATAAATGTTAACAATTAAATGAGCCCCAACTTTATTCATACGTATGTATCTGTCGATTGTGTCGTATTCGGATTTGATTACGAAAACCGCTTAAACATTTTATTGGTTCAGCGTCATGTGGATGATATCCCTTTAGAGAGACAGCGGAAATTACCGGGCAGTCTTATTTTTAGTGATGAAGATGTAGATGATGCGGCAGAGAGGGTACTTCATGAACTCACGGGGATCAAAAAGATGGTCCTAAAACAGTTTAAATGTTTTGCAGATCCTACCCGCGCCAATAATGCACACGACATCAAATGGATGGGGAAAGAGTACAAGCACGATATAGACCGGATCATTACGGTAGCCTACCTCTCACTCTGTAAGATCGACCATAAGATCAACAGTACAAAGTACGATACGGTAGACTGGTTTCCTATCGATGAGGTGCCGCAATTACCGTTCGATCACAACAAGATTATCAGCGAGTCGCTTGTGGAGATCAGAAAATGGATAGAAACGGACTTCTCAATCATTTTCGAGCTGCTGCCGAAAAGATTTACCATCAGACAGCTGTACCAGCTTTACAGCGCATTGAGTGAAAAATATATTGATATTAAAAATTTTCATAAAAAAATATCTTCGTTCAACTACATTGTTCCGTTGGATGAAATTGAAAAAAATGTTTCGCACCGGGCCGCAAGATATTACAAGTTCGATGCTAAAATTTACAAGAAAAATAATACCAAACTAATCAAATAACACGCTTCCAAATAAATTATGTATTTACTAGGCTATGACATCGGCAGTTCTTCTGTAAAAGTTTGTCTCATCGAGGCATCCAGCGGAAAAGTGATTGCTTCAGAATTTTCCCCGAAAAAGGAAATGAAAATCACCGCTGTGAATCCCGGATGGGCAGAGCAGAACCCAGCAGACTGGTGGACCAATCTGAAACTTGCTCACGAAGCTGTCATGCATGAATCCGGAATACATGCGGAAGATATCAAAGGAATAGGAATTACATGGCAGATGCACGGCCTGATCCTGGTTGATAAAGATCAGAACCTTTTAAGGCCTTCGATCATCTGGTGCGACAGCCGTGCGGTACCATACGGTGAAAAAGCCTTCAAAGAAATCGGAGAAGAAAAGTGTTTGTCACATCTCCTGAACTCACCGGGAAATTTTACGGCATCAAAATTAGCTTGGGTAAAAGACAACGAACCGGAAATTTTTGAAAAGATTGACAAAATCATGCTTCCGGGAGATTATATCGCCATGAGACTTTCCGGGCAGATCGGAATGACAATAGAAGGATTGTCAGAAGGTATTTTCTGGGATTTTAAAAACAACTGTATTTCGGAAGATGTAGTATCCCACTACGGAATCCCGAAAAGTTTCTTCCCGGAGATTATTCCTACATTCGGAATCCAGGCTACGGTTTCTGCCGCCGCTGCGGAAGAATTAGGTTTAAAAGAAGGAACCCCGATTTCCTACAGGGCAGGAGATCAGCCGAACAACGCGCTTTCACTGAATGTTTTTAATCCGGGAGAAATCGCTTCCACTGCCGGAACTTCAGGAGTGGTCTATGGAGTCCTGGATCAGCTCGAATATGATAAATTATCAAGAGTCAATACCTTTGCCCATGTTAATTACACGCCGGAGCAAACAAGACTGGGTGTTTTGCTCTGCATCAACGGTACCGGAATTCTGAATTCATGGCTGAAGCATAATTTTGCCACTTCATTGTCCTCGTACGGAGATATGAACGAACTGGCTTCGCTTTCACCGGTAGGTTCAAAAGGTCTCAGCATCGTACCTTTCGGAAACGGAGCAGAAAGAGTATTGGAAAATAAAGAGACCAACTGCTCAATTCACGGAATTAATTTCAATATCCATACAAAAGGAGATATTCTGCGTGCGGCGCAGGAGGGAATCGTATTTTCTTACGAATACGGAATGAACATCATGAGAAATATCGGGATGGACATTCAGGTGATTCGTGCAGGAAACGCCAACATGTTTTTAAGTTCAATTTTTCGTCAGTCACTTTCAAGTGTCAGCAATGCGGTGATTGAACTTTATGATACCGACGGAGCGGTGGGAGCTGCAAGAGCTGCGGGAATAGGAATAGGGTTTTATGCAGATTCCAAAGAAGCATTTTCATCACTCGAAAAAATAGCAGTGATAGAGCCTGAACACGAGAAAAGAGAACAATATCTGGAAGCCTATACAAGATGGAAGCATCATCTTAATGAAATAATCTAAAAACGAATCAGCGGAAAAATTCCTCGGCCCTTACTGATCTTTATACATTAGTGAGAAGGG
>JBMDXW010000045.1:0-14877 GCA_048594965.1 Chryseobacterium sp. | reverse complement strand
TTTTTTATGCTAAAAATCTTAATGTGGATGTAAACCAGCTTAGATTCGATAAAGAAACCAGGCAGGAACTTATCCCTGTAGGCTACAAAAACTTTCAGGTTTCCGGAAAGGATGTTGTGTTTTCCAATCACCAGGATTTTACTGTCGGAAGCATTAATTTTAGTCCTAAAAAAGGAGAAATAAAAAACATCTCCATTGTTCCGAATGAAAGCGCACCGGACAAAACATCCATGGACCTTTTGGCAGATTACATCAGATTTAACATCAATAAATGGGATTTTACCGACAAAAAAATGAACCTTGATGTACAGGACGTTCTGATCAGCCGTGTTAAAGGAAAAATAACAGCCGGAACATTTAAAAATCAAAAGGTAAAAAAACCAGATGCAGGCAGCATTCATTCTCCTATAGTGATCAGAAAAGTGGTCCTTCAGAATTCGGATATTATTTATTCCAAAGACAATCAGCCATTGAGTTTTAATGATCTGAATGCAACGGTAAGCGATATTCAGCTTGTTTCTAAAAAAGACGGCTCGGGAATGGAGCCGAAAATCGGCAAGTATTCTGTTTCAACTAAAAATTTCGCCTATAAAACGAGGTTTTACAACATGACGGCTGCATTACTTAAACTGGATCAGAATAATATTAATGTTTCCGCCTTTGCCATGAAGCCTCTCGTTTCAAGAGCCCAGTTTATCAAAATGATTCCTGTAGAGAGGGATTTGTACGACATCACGGCCGGTCAAATTACCGCGCACGGCACATGGAATCTTTTTTCGGACCAGAAATCGATAAATGCTTCGAATGTAACCATTAATAAAGCAGATGCCACTATTTTCAGAAGTAAAATTCCGGAAGACGATCCGAAGGAAAAACCTTTATACTCAAAGTTATTGCGCTCCATCAAAATTCCTATGGTGGTGAGCCAACTTAACCTTAAAGATTCAAAATTAGTCTACGAAGAAGATACGCCGGAAAGTGCAGGTCCCGGAAAACTGACGTTCAGCAATTTTAACATGAACGTAAAAAATTTAAATTCAGCCAAAACAAAAGGCAGACCTACGAGAGTTGACATAAAGATCGACTGTTCGTTCATGAATCTGGCTCCGCTTTCGGTTAACTGGAATTTTGATGTGGCGGACAGAAGTGACTATTTTAATATCTCCGGAAGAACGACCAACCTTCCGGCAACAGGAATTAACCCATTTATCCGTCCCTATCTGCATGTTACAGCTACCGGAACGATCCAGGAAATGCTTTTCAATTTCAGAGGAAATCCTAAAGGTCTGAATGGCAAATTCAATCTTAAACATAAAGATCTGAAAGTCACCATTCTTGACAAAGAAAATAAGGAGAAGAAAGGCTTTCTTACGGCTGTCGCCAATCTGCTGGTAAAGTCGGATTCGGGAAATCTGCCTGAAGACGTCGACGTGGAAGATGTGGAAAGAGATCCTACCAAGTCATTCTTCAATCTTTTCTGGAAAGGCATCGAACAGGGACTGAAGAAAACGCTTATCGGAATCAATATAGACAAGGCAAAAAAAACGGCTGATAAAGCAGTTTCGACGGCAAAAGATGTAAAGAATGGTGTAAAAGACATGAAGCAATCAGCCAAAGAAATCGGCCAGGCAACAAAGAAGGACCATACCGATAAAGCTACTGAAGAAAAGGCCAAGCCAGATAAAGAAGAAAAAAAAGGTTTCCTGAAAGGAAATTTAAAAAGAAAGAAAAGCCCGTAACTGAGTAGTTTCGGGCTTTTTATTAATTAAAATCAAATTCATCACTTTCGAGAATCGGGACTTTGCGCAGAAAGTCATCAAATTCTTTGGGATAATTGCTTCCCGCTCCATAAGAATCGATAATCATCCCCATGTTTCCTGCCGAATCTTTTACGACATAGAGTACGGCATTGTCATCCGGGCTGCTTGGCCCTTCAAAACGATAGGTTTTTATGATGGTCAGCTCATCAGGCTGATATATTTTTTCAGAATTTTCCAGTTTCATTTCACAGTTTTCATTCATTCTGAACTCCCTGTGGATGCCTCTTTGTGTGAGCCTTGTCATGACCTGGCTTAATGTAGTCATTTTGTCAATATTTCCTGTGCCTTCCATAATAATATTTTTCTTCTAAACTGCAATAATCAAACCATTCATTCAATAAATATGGTATTTTGAAAGCGATATACATTAACAAAAATTATAAGACCGGGGAAGGATTGGGTATACTTTTTGCAATAGACAGGATAATAAATCAGAGAAAATATGAAAAAGGAAGTTGGAGTTTTACTGGCAGGAGGAGTTGGTCTTTTGGCAGTATTAAGTATCATCGGAATTAAAAAAATATTGAATAAAAAAGATAAAAGATACAGTGACGCCTATTCAGATTATCACAGACACTTTGATAAGAATCATGAAGAAGACTATCACGGTATAGAATTTTATGCACTGAAGTAGTAAAAAATATATTCAAGTCAAGAAATCCGGCACCAACAGGGTGTCGGATTTTTTTGTGGAAAACTTTACTGTTAAAACTGATTATATTCCGGAATTTCCATTCTATTTTTACAAAGTAATGCAGAAAGAAAACATCATAAAAGGACAGGGCGCCCAGCGAAATGTGACCAATCGTTTCGACCGGTATACTTATGAGCCTGAAGATGAAGATTATGAATCTGTGAAAACCTCTTTCACCGAAGTTTTTCCGAAAACCATTGTCAATCAGGTAAAAAGCGAAGATCTCCCGATGGAATATTCCATGAATCCGTACCAGGGTTGTGAGCACGGCTGCTCTTACTGTTTTGCAAGACCTACCCACGAATACTGGGGATATAGCGCCGGGATCGATTTTGAAAGAAAGATCATGGTGAAGAAAAATGCCCCGGAACTTCTCGAAAAGTTTTTTCAGAAAAGAGGCTACAAACCGGAGCCTATCCTGCTTTCCGGAAACACAGACTGTTATCAGCCCGCTGAAAGGCAGTTTGAAATCACAAGGAAGCTTCTTCAGGTGTGCCTGGATTACAGACATCCGGTGAATATTCTTACCAAAAACGCACTGGTTCTCAGAGATATTGACCTCCTAAAGCCGATGGCCGAACAGAACCTCGTGTCGGTGTCCCTCAGTATCCCGACCATCAATGAAGATCTTCGGAGAACCATCGAGCCCAGGACAAGTTCCGCCAGAAACAAGCTGAAAGCCATTGAGGTCCTTTCAGAAAACAAAATCCCAGTAAACGTCATGGTGGCTCCTATCATTCCGGGACTGAACAGTGACGAGCCTTTATCTATTTTAAAAGCCATTTCGGAAGCCGGTGCACAAAGTTTCGGTTACACGCTGGTAAGATTAAATGACACCGTAGAGCCTGTTTTCGTCAACTGGATAGAAAATGCTTTTCCGGACCGTGCCCAGAAAGTTTTAAACCTAATCCGTTCCATGCGGGGAGGAAAATTAGGCGAAAAAAGATATTTCAACAGGCAGAAGGGCGAAGGAAATATTGCAGAAATGATTCATAATACCTTTAAAATCGGGAGAAAAAAGTTTTTTGACGGAAAAGAATTCCCCAGGCTATCGATCGAAAACTTTACCGGCTCCAAAGATCAGCAACTGAAGTTATTTGACTGATAAAATTTATTTATGCCAAAATAAAGGCTGTCTTACAATCCGTAAACAGCCTTTTAATTTTATTTGCTTAAATCCTCCTTCAGTTTTTTTGCTCCCTCTTCAACCTTTCCGGCTCCTTTTGCAGCCGCTTCTTTTACGTCTTTTCCGGCTTTCCGGAGGCTTTCTTTCGTTTTGTCTGCGGTAGCGTCTATTTTGTTCTTGGCATCCTCTGCAACATTGTCTATCTTTTCTCCGGCCGCGTCAATCCTGGCCTGCGTTTTTTCTTTTACCTCATCAACTTTAGCAGTATCAACGCCCAGTCCGCTTTCAGAGACGGTGGTTGTCGTCGTAGTAACCGTTCCGTCCGGGTTTTCCACTTTTTCGGTTTTCGAGGTCGATTTGGTGCAGGACAACATTACTGCAGCAATTATTAATCCTGATAAAATGTTTTTTTTCATACGTATTGATAAATTTAAATGTTAACTCCTATTCTGTTTTTGTTTCGGGAGCGGCAGGAGCATCGGCTGCTTTCTGTTTTTTCTCCTCTTGCTCTTTTTTGCTGTTTTCTTTTTCCAGTTCTTCTTTAATTTTCTTTTCCTGTTCCTGAAGCTTCAGGACCTCTTTCAGGGAATCCTGGTATTTCTGTGAAGACATTCTGATCTTTCGTACTACGTCTACAGATGTCGCGCCGGCGGAAAACGAATCCACAGCCACAGTATCATAGCCTGCCTTCGGACGATCTGCCGGATACAGGTCCTGCGGCTCTTTTTTAGAACAAGAAAATGCCAGGCCAAATGAAACCAGGACTAAAAAAAACAAATTTTTCATGAGAACTAATTTAGCAGAAATTACTCAATGTACAGATAGTGATGCAATAATTTTACAGGATCAGGCTTTACGGCATACAACATCGCTGATTATTTTTCAAGCTTAAAAGTGGCCATGACCGGGAAGTGATCCGAAAGCTTTACCGAGCGGTCGACTTTATAGCTGAGCGGTTTTATTGTTTTTGAAGAAAAAATATAGTCTATCCGTATGGGGAACTTATAATCGTGAAAACTTGTTCCACTTCCCTGCCCCGCTTCCACAAATGCATCCTGGAGGCCATCCAGCAGATGGTAATACTCGTATGAATTGGGAACCGAATTGAAATCACCCGCAAGAATGACAGGATACGGAGAATTATCAATGCTTTCCCGGATCGTGCTGATCTGTTCCTGATGCATTTTAAATGTGGGAATCATTCTTTTAATAACGTTCTTTACTTTCCGCTCATCTTCGTCGCTGTTTCCATTCAGCTTTACCATAGATTTTTTAAACTTAAACGGCTGTAAATAAACATTAATAATCCGATAAATTTTTCCTCTTATCTCTAAGTCGGTTCTAATAACATAAGCATTGTTATACGTATAATTGCTCTCGATAAGCTGTTTCTGTTCAATGATCTTGTACTTTGAAAAAAAAGTGACAACATAACTTTGCGGCCCTTCGTGAAGCCCTTTGAATTGGTACTTTTCCCGGTCTCCATATTCCTGAAGCAGAACAATATCGGCATTTTGACCATTAACATAAGACTCGATCTTTTCCATTCCATAGGATCCGCCTTTTGCATTGAGGGTTAGTATTTTCAGATTGGCAGCCTCCTTTTTGTCCGGAACATAATTGATCCACCTGATGACAGGTTTAAAAAACAAGAGGCCGAAAAGAAGGAAGACAAAAGCCCTTTTTTTCCAGCTGATGATCCAGAAAATCGTGAGGACAAAATACACCGACATGAGTATTGGAAATCCCAGGGCAATAAAATTGAACCACGGAAAAGTTTTCGGCGGGACATAAGCGTTCAGCAACATGGCCACAAGCAGGAAGAAGACTCCCAAATGAATTAAAAGAAGAATGAGGCGAAAGATTTTCACGGGAATTTAATTGAATCTATATAAATGTTTTTTCCAGTTTCTTGCGAGCAGCCACCCTACCAAAGCTCCTCCCACGTGGGCGAGATGGGCGATTCCTCCCACATTTCCGGTGACCCCTAGCCATACGGAGCCTACAACAATAATCGGCAATAGATATTTAACCTTCATCGGGATCGGAATAAACATAATCCCGATTTTTGCATCCGGATATAACGTAGCAAATGCAGCCACGACCCCAAAAATGGCTCCGGAAGCACCTACCATTGGTGATGTTAATGCCATATATAGATTATAAGCGTCTTCATTGTTGGCATAAAGCCCCGGATTAAAATTAAATTTACTGAGATCCGCTTTCATAAAAATATCTGCCACATTGATATTGGCATTCGTAAGCTCGGAAGTGAGCTGCTGTACCTCATAAAAATTCCAGAGGTTAAATAAGAAAAATGCGCCCAAACCGCTCAGGAAATACAAAATCAGGTATCTTTTTTCTCCCAGCGCCTGTTCTAAAACCGGCCCGAAGCTCCATAATGTCAACATATTGAAAAGAATATGCGCGTATCCTCCATGCATGAACATATGGGTAATCACCTGCCACGATCTGAAATTGGGAGAGAATGGATAAAAAGCTGATAAAGAAGTGTAAAATTGTGGAAATAAAAAATTCACCGCAATAAATACGACCACATTAATAATGATAATATTTCTCGTAATCGGAGGGATACTGTTAAACATACTTAAAATTTGTTTTTAAAATCATTAAACGGAACTTCAAAGAAACATCTTTTCCCATTCGGTAAAAATTCGGGGAATCCTAATGCCGTAAAATCTCTGATGAGCTGTTCCGCATCTTTTTTATAAATATAATCAAACCGGGACTTCGACTGCATCTTGTTCCACTGGTTCTGGTAATACTGCATGAATTCTTCTTCCGTTTTGTACTCCAGAATGTCAAAAAGGTTTTCCAGGAATTTCATGACCTGGGTTTCTTTCAAACCTTCCGGTACGGCATCGATCCTCAGGACGCTTTCATGGGCGATGCTCATTTCAAAGCCTAATTCCGGAAGGAACTTCTTGATTGATTTATACTTATTCTTTTCAATCTCATTCATATGATATTCAAGTGAGAAAAGCAAAGAATGACTGTTTGTAGTTCCTTTTTTTAGAGGTTTTGTATTTTCCGACACGACCAGCCGGTGCATTCTTCCCAGGTCCAGCATCAGGGTTTTATCCCCTTTATTGAATAGCCAGTAGCCGTTCGGCAGCCTCATCAGGTCTTCATCGAAATCTTCGTCTTCAAAAAGATTGATCTTCGAAGGTTCCGCGGAAATATTCTGGTGATACATTTCTGCAAGGTTCTGAATTTCGGCCTGCTTTACTCCTCTTTCCTCTAAAAACGGATTGTAATCTTTATCCACAATGATTTCCGGCATCTTTACAAATCCACCGCCACCATTGCTTTTGCTGGGAAATGTTTTCTGCATGATCTCATCCAGGTGAGGATCTCTTTCAAAGTCAAGGCTCGGTGCCACATTATAAATTCCCAGGGATCTTTTGATCGTTGAACGCAGCAAGGCAAAGATCAGATGCTCATCTTCAAATTTCACTTCGGTCTTCTGAGGATGGATATTCACATCGATTTTCTCAGGATCCAGCTCCAGAAAGAGGAAAAATGTAGGGATGTAGCCGGGCAGAAGCAATCCATCAAAGGCTTCCTGTACGGCTTTATTAAAATACGGGCTCTTGAAATATCTTCCGTTCACAAAAAGAAACTGCTCGCCTCTTGTTTTTTTGGCCCCTTCAGGCTTGGCAACAAACCCGTGAAGCTTGCACCAGATGATATCTTCTTTAATGGGAATCAGCTGCGGCTGCAATTTTCTTCCGAAAATATCCACAATACGCTGCATCTGGCTTCCTTTTCTTAACCTGAAAACCGCTTCATCATCATGGAATAAAGAAAACTCAAGATTTTCATGCGCAAGGGCCACTCTCTGGAATTCATCGATCACATGCCGGAACTCAATATTATTATTTTTAAGGAATTTTCTTCTGGCAGGGACATTATAAAACAGGTTCTTCACTAAAAAATTGGAACCGTCGGACGTCTGAACCGGATCCTGAAACTGAAATACTCCGCCTTCTATGTAAATATTGGTTCCGATCGTTGCATCTTTCTGCTTGGTTCTGAGCTCAACCTGAGAAACTGCCGCAATAGAAGCGAGTGCTTCCCCACGAAACCCTTTCGTCGCAATCTTAAAAATATCTTCCGTTCCTCTGATCTTCGAGGTCGCATGTCTTTCAAAAGCCATTCTGGCGTCTGTTTCCGACATTCCTTTTCCGTCATCCACTACCTGGATCAGGTTTTTCCCGGCATCTCTTACAATCAGCTCAATCTTTGTCGCTTCGGCATCGATGGCATTTTCCAAAAGTTCTTTTACAATGGACGCGGGTCGCTGCACGACTTCTCCTGCCGCAATTTGATTGGCTACATGATCCGGTAAAAGCTGAATAATATCTGACATAAAAAAAGTAAATCAACTTACAAAAATAGGGATTCAGAATAAGAATTAAAACAATAAAACCCTGAATTAAAATTTAATTATCAACATATTAACAGGGTAAATACATACGGATTTCACGTCAGCACGTCTTCCCGAAGCTTTTTCCCAAAGCACAATCCCCCAATTGCACTACACAATTAGAGGATTGATTCACAGCTAGTTTACACAAAATTAATACTGATATTTATCTCTTTAAAATATAAGTCTTGCTGAACGGGCGCTATTCTTCAAAAATAAGTTTCCGTTTTTTCTCTCCTTTTTGCTTTACCTCGGAAGCCCCGTGAATTTTATCATACAGGAAGGCCATCAGATTAGGCTTCTTATAAATTTTACTGTATCTGTACTGAGTATTAAAATGCCTGATATGAATTTTATAGGCATCGTATCCGATCACCACCAGTAAACAAAGACTGATCACATAGAACACCCTGAATTCCAGATAATAATACGTAAGCCCTGAAAAGACAGCTCCGCAAACATAAGCCAGCATAATACTCATCAGCAGCTTGGCCCTAGCTACCAGCTCCCCGTTTTTCCTGAATTTTTTCTGGGTAAACATGGAGAACAGAATTCCCAGGTCGGTGGTCGTTCCTGTAAGGTGTGTTGTTTTAACCGAAAAGTTTGAGATACTTGCGGTAAGGCCATTCTGCAGACCTGTCGCAAAGAGCATGACCGCCACCAGGTATTGCGTTTCTTCAAGGCTTTTCCTGTAATAAAACTGGCCGTAGATCCCCACAAAAAGCAGACAGGCAATTTCCAGGATCAACGGCATGGAATGCGCAAAATATTTACTCTTTTTATTGAAATTGATTACAATAAAATTCGACACAAACCCTCCGAAAAAAAACAGGAAGATCCACAATCCTACCACTGCTACCTGTGACCAGTTGGCCTTGCTGATTTCTGCCGCCAGAATAGCGTAATGCCCGGTCACGTTTGACGTGAATGAGAGGAATATCAACAGAGAAGCAATATTTATAGTCCCCGCCGTAAAGGCAGTCAGCGTTCCCAGTCTTATGTTGTCTCCCAACGTCCTGCTGTTACTATAATTCCTTAGCATTTTCTTTAAATTTTAATGATGTACGGTTACGCTTCTGCGAAGATTTCTGCCAGTCTTCCTTTTTCAGGAAGCTGCTTCCGGATCTCCACCGATATTTCATAACTTTTAAGATCCCTGCATTTTCTGATGTAAGGAATAAGATCGAACTTTCCTTCCCCTTTACTTCTGATGGCCGGAGAATAATAAGCTTCTTCAATATTTCCAGCTTTCACATAATTGTTGAATGTTCTCTGAAAGCTTCCTGTAAAAATATCGCATACAATTTTATGAATGAGGTGCGGATATTTATTTTTAATGATTCCATAAGCTTCACAAAATTCCTGAGGACGAAGCTTATTGAAAATGGTGCTTTTCGTATTAAACAGAAGATCTCTGATGGAATCTCCCGTATCATATCCCGAAACCAAAAGAATATCGTACTGATCCCGGTCTTCCGAAGCCTCTTTTTCCCGCATCACTTTTTTAAGGATGTTCAGAGATTCAAGAGAATAATCTGTGGCTATTAAAATCGTTCTGATCATATTTTTAAGATTTAGGTTCGTATTTATCTTTTTCGATGATACAAAACTAAAATGACCAGATTAAAAGCTTTTTGGAATGAAATTAAAATGTGATTAAAGAGATTAAAATCACATTAGAATTATGATTTTAAAAAAAAGAACTAAAAAAAACTGTAACAAAATCAGGAGCCCATGAACTAATACTATATAAACATCCAAAAACAATGAAAAATCTATTTTCAATATTTTTTATCGCTCTGTTTTCTTTTGCAGGCGCTCAGAACAGCGATTCCAAAGAGACCGCCAACCGTTTTTTTTACGAGCTTACCTTTAAGCCGAAAAAAGATTCTGCCAAGATTGAAAAAGTACTCACCGTACTGGATATCGTTAAAGATCGATCCGTTTACAGAGACTATACGGTAATCGGACAGGACTCCATAATTAAAGTACAGATTGAAGCGATGCAAAAATCCGGGGTTTTCAAGGATTTATCCAAAACGATCAGAATGCCTAAATTTTCAGAAAAAATCGTAAAGCATTATCCGGATATGAAAGTATCCTATATTGAAAGAATCGCAAGCGGTTTTACCCCAATGGGCATCGGCTACAATGAAAATATCAAATTTGACTGGAAAATTTCCAATGAAAAAGAAAAGATCGGGCCTTATAATGCCCAAAAGGCAACCACGGATTTCGGAGGGAGAAAATGGACGGCCTGGTTTACGACAGATCTTCCTTTTCAGGACGGACCGTACAAGTTTTCCGGACTGCCCGGCCTTATCGTAAAAATTGAAGATGACGGAAAAAACTATTCATGGGTGTTGCAGGGAAATAAAAAAGTTCAGAACTGGGAAGAACTCTCTTACAGCGAAAAAATTTCCGGAATGGGCTTAAAGGTGACCGAAATGCCTAGAGAAAAATTTGAAAAAACATTCAATGACTTTAAAAAAGATCCTTTTGCAACTGCCAGACCAATGATGACCCAGGAAATCATGTCTAAAACCATTCCGGGAATGGACGGAACGATCGGAGACATGATGAAAAAGCAGGAAAAAATGTACAAAGACTTTTTCAATGCCAATGACAACCCGATCGAGGAACCTTACGAAAAAGTGAAAGTAGGAAAGGTAGAAAAAGTAGGGAGAGCAGACTAAAGAACATTCATAACTAATTATATCGGATCAACCCAAATGCAAAATTGTATTTGGGTTGATTTCTTTCATACCGAGATGTTATTTAGATTAAATTTAAATAGCGTATATTTGCATACAAAATTTTGGCTTTGAAAGAGATGGGTTTGCATAAATTAAGTGAATTTCCTAAAAATAAAATGGGAAAGATTTTAGGGTATGATAACGACAGCCTTAAAATGCCTACCAAGATCATTGAAATGGGTCTTCTTCCTGAAACCTTATTCAGGATTCTCTATCAGGCGCCTTTCAAAGGCCCGATGTATGTGGAATTCGGACAGGAAAAAAGCCGCATTGCCCTTCGTGAAGAAGAAGGCAACTTTATTATTGTTGAAGAATTGAATTGATGCAGGGAAATCAGAAAAAACAGGTCCTTTTAGTCGGGAATCCTAACGTAGGAAAATCAACGGTATTCAATGCGCTTTGTAACAAAAAGCAGAAAACCGGGAATTATGCCGGAGTGACGGTAGCCAGCCATTCGGGATATTATACATACAAAAACGAGGAAGTAGAGGTAGTAGACCTTCCGGGATCTTACAGCATTTACCCGAGCTCGGAGGACGAAGCTATTTTTTCAAAATTCGTGATGGATAATCAGAAAGATTATGCCGGAGTCATCTATATTCTTGAAGCCCTCAGTTTGAAGAGAGGTTTGCTTTTATTTCAGCAGATTCAGGACCTTGGCATCCCGATGATCCTGGTGGTCAACCAGATCGACCAGGCCGAAAGACGAGGAATCTCCATAGATATTCAAAAATTTTCTGATTCTTTAGGGATAAAAATCATCCGGACCAATGCCAAAGAACAGATCGGCATTGAGGATATCAAGGAAGCTGTTTTACACAATGATTTCTCAAAAACAGCCTTCCCATCTTTTGAAACACCTGCCGAGCATAAGGATTTTATTCAGAAAGTCATTGCCCATAAAGAAGTTGACAATGAATACAAAGCCTGGCTCAGTCTTTCTTTAGGAACTGATCTGGCAAAAATCAGTTCGGTCGTAGAGCAGCTCAACGAGCCGGATTCAAAAAGCCTGGTTCCAAAAAGACTTCAGGTGCAGGAAACCGTAAGAAGATACCAGAATATCGACAAAATATTATCAGACGTCATCTCTAAAAAACCACAGTTTAAAGAGCTTTTAACTGAAAAATTAGATAAAATTCTGGTCCACAAGTTTTGGGGATACGTGGTTTTTATGATGATTTTATTGATCATTTTCCAGAGCGTGTTCTTTTTGGCAGAATATCCCATGAACTGGATCGACGATTTCTTTGCGTGGTTTTCCGCTTTTACAGGAGAGCACTTGCCGGAAGGACCACTCAATTCACTGATATCCAACGGAATCATTCCGGGAATCGGAGGAATTGTGATCTTTGCGCCGCAGATCGGGATTTTACTATACTTCCTCTATCTGCTTGAAGATTCGGGATATATGGCAAGAGTCGTTTTCCTGATGGACAGGATTCTCCGTCCTTTTGGACTGAATGGCAAAAGTATCGTCCCGCTTGTTTCCGGTACAGCCTGCGCTATTCCGGCTGTTATTTCCACGAGAAATATTGAAAACCTGAAGGAAAGACTGCTGACAATCCTGGTAACACCTTTCATGACTTGCTCTGCAAGGCTCCCCGTGTACAGCATCATCATCGGGCTGATCATTTCAGACGGAACATTTTTAGGGGTAAAATATAAAGCCCTGGTTTTAATGGGGATGTATTTATTAGGCTTTGTCGTGGCTTTATTTTCAGCTGCAATTCTTAATAAATTCATTAAAAATAAAGGAAAAACCTACCTGGTGATGGATCTTCCCACCTACAAAAAACCACTTTTCGGATACGATTTTAAAATGGTTTTGGGTAAAGTCTGGGATTTCATTACAGGAGCGGGTAAAATTATTTTCATCGTGAGCATTATCATCTGGTTTTTGAGTTATTTCGGCCCGAAGCAAAAACCCGAACAATTCGTAGCCTCAAATGTTGAGCTTGACCATTCTTACCTTGCCAAAATGGGCAAAGGAATAGAACCCGTCATTGCTCCATTGGGCTACGACTGGAAAATGGGTGTGGGAATCCTGACCAGCTTTGTTGCAAGAGAAGTTTTTGTGGGAACCATGTCTACTTTATACAGCCTCGAAGACGATGCCCCTGAAGTGAAAGTAATTGATAAAATGAGAAGAGACGTAAAACCGGACGGCGAAAAAGTCTTCAGTTTTGCGACCGGCGTTTCGGTTCTTCTGTTTTATGCGTTTGCAATGCAGTGTGTTTCCACACTCGCAGTAGTCTACAGAGAAACCAAAAGCTGGAAATGGACCGCTTTTCAGGTTGCAATGATGACCGGTTTGGCATATTTTGTGTCGATGTTTGCTTATCAAATATTAAAATAATGGATTCTTCTTTAATTTTGCAATACATTATTGTTCTTCTGATTGTGGCATTTGCTTGCTACTCCCTGTTCAGGATCCTGAGAAAAAACTTTGCCCCGAAAAAGTTCAGTTCCAAGAGAACAAACTGCGACAAAGATTGCGGTTGTTCATAAAAAAATAATGTTCTTGTGGAAAACTAAACCTTTTTAGGATTCAGTTTTTACTTATTTTTGTAAAAAGTACAAAGCTTTTCTATAATCAGATCTAAACGTTATCTGGTCTTGTTCGGTGGTTTTATGGAAAAAATGATGGGAGTTCCACAGACGCGTCCGCTAGCTGATTTTCTTCCGACATTAACTGTAAAAGCCAAAGATTTTGATACCGAACTGACCAGCCATTATGTAGTTGAAATGATCTTAATGGAGATTCTCAAAATCACCAATGAATATAGAAAATAACCAGGCCGTAAAAAAAATATTGAGAGAAAGAGGAATTAAGCCGGAGAACCATCCCGCATTAGACGATATCAAAAAACTTCAGCGGGAATCGGAAGGAGATCAAAAGAAAATTTTAAACCAAACTAAGAAAAAATAAATGTCACTAATAAAAAGTATTTCAGGAATCCGTGGAACCATCGGAGGAAAAGTAAATGATAACCTTACCCCGCTTGACGTGGTGAAATTTGCCTCCGCATTCGGAACATGGCTTCAGAATAACAACAATAAAAAGGACCTTACCCTCGTTATCGGTAGAGATGCGAGAATTTCCGGGCAGATGGTTTCCTCTCTGGTAACGGCTACTCTTCAGGGCTTAGGCATCAATGTTATTGATCTCGGTCTTTCAACAACGCCAACTGTAGAAATCATGGTTCCGGAACTGAAAGCCGATGGAGGAATTATCCTGACCGCCTCCCATAACCCGAAACAATGGAATGCTCTTAAGTTATTGAATAACAAAGGAGAATTCATCAGCGGAGAAAACGGAGCGGAAGTTTTAGCCCTGGCAGAAAGTGAAGATTTCAACTATGCAGAAGTAGATGATCTTGGACAATATGAGACAAGAGATGATGCTTTTGATATTCATATTCAGCAGATTCTTGATTTGCCGATGGTGGATGCGGAAGCCATCAAATCTAAGAAGTTCAAAGTGGTTCTTGATGCGGTAAATTCTACGGGAGGCATCGCCATTCCAATGCTTCTGGATAAACTGGGCTGCGAAACGGTGAAATTATACTGCGAGCCGACTGGACATTTCCCACATAATCCCGAGCCATTGAAAGAGCATTTGGGAGACATCTGTGAACTGGTAAAAAATGAAGGAGCCGATTTCGGAATCGTGGTGGATCCGGATGTGGACAGATTAGCGCTCATCGATGAAAAAGGTGAAATGTTCGGGGAAGAATATACGCTGGTAGCCGTAGCCGATTATTTACTGAAAAATAAAAACGGGGTGGCTGTTTCCAATCTTTCTTCAAGCCGTGCACTGAGAGATGTAGCGCAAAACCACAATTCTGAGTATTTTGCCAGCGCTGTAGGAGAAGTAAATGTGGTCACTTTAATGAAAGAAAAAAATGCCGTGATCGGAGGCGAAGGAAACGGTGGAATTATTTATCCTGACCTTCATTACGGGAGAGATTCTTTGGTAGGTGTTGCTTTGTTTCTGACACACCTGGCGAAAGAAAACAAGACGGTTTCTG
>JBMDXW010000044.1:0-1961 GCA_048594965.1 Chryseobacterium sp. | reverse complement strand
TACTTCAAAGGCAAACTTTACTAATGGATATGTATTCATAATGATTTATATTTAATTGTTATTTAGTTTAATGTTATGATTCCTGTAATTTGTGTGAGAAACGAAGCACGATAAATTCTGCAGGACGTACCGCAGCCATACCGATCTCGATATTCATTCTTCCTTCAAGGATATCCTGGGCAGACATGGTTTTATTTAAACCAACACTTACGTAATAGGCTTCTTCAGGCTTGCTTCCTGCCAGAGCGCCATCCTGCCACTGCTGGTTCAGGAAGTTTTCGATCATGGTCTGTACCCTGATCCATGTATTGGCGGTATTCGGTTCAAAAACGAAACGTTCGGTTGCTTTTTTCACAGATTCTTCCACCATGTTGAAGAAACGGCGTACCGGGATGTATTTCCACTCGTTGCTGTTGCCATCTAATGTTCTGGCGCCCCAAACCTGCGTTCCTCTTCCCGTAAATGCCCTGATCGCGTTGATGGATTTTCCTGATGTAGCATCCACATTAAGGCTTTCCTGGTCTTCGTGGGAAATCTTTTCCACTGGTGCGACTACATAATTCAGCCCAACATTGGCAGGTGCCTTGAACACGCCTGCGGTACTGTCTGTTTTAGCATAAACACCTGCCATGGAGGATGACGGAGCCATTACTACCCTTTTGGATTCCATGGCATTTTTAGCCAGATTGTATAATTCCGAATCATGTGTTTTCCAATATTCCAAAGACTTATTATCAATCGAAATGGCCGGATCATAGGCATAGCTCAATACCGTTTCTAATTTCGGATGATAAGCCGCACCGTATTTTAAAGATTTGGTAACACCGTTTCTGAAATCACCAACCGTTCCGACAACGTCCATGATCACAAATCGGTCTTTTAAGTCTCCAGCCTGATCTAATGCCTGATTATAGAGCGCATAAGCATCCACTGCCAAAAATTCAGCATCCGGGAAAACGATAAGGGTTGGTTCGTCTTCCTTTTCTAATGTTTTCAGTCCGAACAATAAACCGCCGGCAGTCGTTTCATTTCCTAATGAAGGATTTGATCCGTATCCGTTTACAGAAACAATATAACATGGTCCTCCGCCATTGGCAAAATACATCTGCATCGCGTAATACATTTTGAAAGGGCTTGGTGAAAGATTCGCAGTAACACTTCTTGGTGTATCTGTAGTGGCCGCGACAATACCAAAGGTGAACGCTTCATTTTTAGCTTTACCGAAAATCGTTTCATATTCCAGCATTGAAGAAATTCTTGTCGGCTCATTTCTCGGTCCTTTATCCGTATGTCCGATAAAAGCGGGAATAGCCGTTTCTACTTGTGCTACAGAAGGTGGAAATTTTGACAATTCCTCTACGTAGACTCCAGGTGTTTTGTAATTCATTTTTTTAGGTTTTAAATTAATAATTAGTTATTTTCAATAGTTAATCCCTCGTGAGCAAGTTCCAGGGTTTCGATAGCCACTTCATTTCCTTCTGCTTTCAGATCGGTAGACTGCATTTTCAGAGGAAACGCGTTTTTCACTTTCCACGTCACGGCAGGCTCGCCGTTTTCATCCAGAAGAGAAATCGTAATGGATCTCCGTTCTACCGTATTGAGCTGAATCGACTGGAACCATTCGAAAAATTCGTTGTCCTGCTTAAATGTCCCTCTCTTTAAAGTAATGTTGTTAAAAACCCTTAAGCCCGGCATTTTCTTCTTGCTGAAGTCAGGGCTCGCTCCGTCCCGGTACTCGATAAGACCTGCTTCCACATTCAGTCCCGATACTTCCTGAAAACCGACCTTCGTACCGCCCCAATCGACTTCAAAGGCAAACTTTACTAATGGATATGTATTCATAATGATTTATATTTAATTGTTATTTTGTTTAATGTTATGATTCCTGTAATTTGTGTGAAAAACGAAGCACGATAAATTCTGCCGGACGTACCGCAGCCATACCGATCTCGATATTCATT
>JBMDXW010000436.1:0-5073 GCA_048594965.1 Chryseobacterium sp. | reverse complement strand
ACTATGGAATTTTTCAGAACAGAAAGGCTGATCGTCCGCAGTTTCCGGGAAAATGATGCTGCAGGTTTATTGGCCTACTTTTCTGCGCCCAGGGTAAACTGCTTTGCAGATGAAACGCTGATGACGTTAGACGACGCGGTTAAAGATGCCGGTAAAAAAAGTAAGGATCATTCTCAGTTTGCAGTTTGCCTTAAAGATGATGATGTCCTAATCGGCAATCTATTTGCCCTGAAAGAAGATGACACTTTTAATGTAGGATGGAATTTCAATGCCGGCTACGAAGGCAAAGGCTATGCCAGGGAAGCAGCAGCCGGGTTGCTGGATTACTTATTTGTGAAGAAGGGTGGCAGGAGAATATACTGTTATGTTGAAGACACCAACATTCGCTCGCAAAGACTGTGCGAACGTTTGGGCATGCGTAAGGAAGGCCTGTTTCTTGAATACATCTCTTTTGTGAAAAACAGTGACGGAACCCCCAGATACGAAAATACGCTCCAGTTTGCCATCCTGAAAAATGAATGGGAGCCGTTGCAGAATAAGCCCGTAAGAACCTGAAGGCATTTGCGAAGATACAAGTCGAAACTGCAAGCCTTATAATATATAACATTGCGCTTCTGCTACCCCAACCTGTCAATAACGCTTTTTTTGTAAAAACTGCCTACAGGTAAGACGGTACCATCTTTAAGGGATAGTTCTCCGCCGGATATTTTTGAGATCTCACTTAACGCGACCAGGTGGGATTTATGAATTCGTACAAAAAGCTTTTCATCGAGTTTGTTTTCTACATCCTGGGTAGTGATCTGGCTAATGAGCATTTTCTTCCTGGTATAAAATTTAACGTAGTTGCCATAGCTTTGCGTATACAGTATCTCATTAAAATAGACTTTCATGATATCCCCGTCAACCTTCAGGATGATGTGGTCACGTTTTTCGGGAGTGGCTTCTGCCACTTTTTTTACTGGGGCAATCCGATTGATGACTTTATCAATAGCTGACAGGAACCGCTTGAAATCAAAAGGTTTTACGAGATAGTCTGCCACATCGTATTTATAACCATCCAATGCATACTCTTTATACGCTGTTGTCAGAACTACAAATGGCCTTTTGGACATCGTTTCAAGCAGCTCCATACCATTGAGGCCCGGCATATTGATGTCCAGAAACATCATATCCACGTCATTCTGATAAACATAGTCCATCGCTTCCATAGCAGTATAGAAAGAGCCGCAAAGGTTTACATGATTCGATTGTCCGATAAAATGTTCCAGAACACGATGCGCCCCTTCTTCGTCATCTACAATAATGCAGTTTAATTTATTCATATCATATTTTTTTCAAGCGGAATATCCAGGATCGTAGAATAACTGTGTTCCGACTTGTTCTCGCGTAAACTGAAATCATTTCCATAGAGATAGGATAAGCGCTGTTTGAGGTTACTTAAGCCCACCCGTGTTGAGGTTTTTTGCAGGCTTTCGTCACCGAGTGAGTTTTCAACCGTTAGATACAGTCTATCGTCTTTAATCACTATATCAATAAACACAAACCAATGATTATAGTTCTGACTGTGTTTAAAACTATTCTCAACTAATGTAATCAGCAATAGTGGAGAAATGGAATAAAGGTTAATATCTTCAGGAGATGGTGCAAAAGTAAATTTTATTTCAGACCTTTTACCGATGCGCTCTCTTTCCAGGTCGGTATAATTCCGGATAAATTCGATTTCATCGCCAAGAGCAACCTCCGATACATTACCGTTTTCAATCTGGTAGCGCATCAGTTCAGACAATTTCACGATGAGACCGGGAGTACGTTCTGGTTCAGTAAGGCTCACCCCGTAAAGATTGTTGAGCATATTGAAGAAAAAATGAGGATTCAGCTGGGCATGTAAGAATTTAAGATTCATTTCATTGAGCAACAACTGGTCATGGTTTCTGCGTTGCAATTCAAGCGCATAACGCTGCATGAGGGAAAGTGCCATGATCGTAACAGTGCTGATGATACAGATCACAACGTGATACAAAAAGCTCAACAGCAATTCATCGGGTTCGAAAAATTCAGGGCGGATCCATAATGAGTTAGCTGTAAACAACACAGCCGACCCCATCGAAATAACCACAATGGAGAAAAGAAAGTACTTAATATATTTTTTCTCCAGGTAAAAATTAAATATAAAAAAACGATGCACCTGAGCCTGGGCATACAGGATCAGGAAAAAGACGAAGCCCTTTGCGAAATTCTCCAGTGAATTGATAAACATCCACTCATGAAGCATCGTCAATACAAACATGGCCCAGAAAATAATAATCTCCTGGTACCACATTTTCTTTACACTTAAGGTCTTCGTATTTAAAGTTGTTTTATTCATCTATTTCGAAAGGGATTTATCTTATCCGCATTTGTTCCACGATATCTGATCAAAAGTGAATAAGTTTTTGCATGCCCAAAAATCCGAAATAAAAAATAGGTCAAAAAATGTAAATGACCAACGGTTTTTGACATTTACTCAGGCGGCTTCGTCATTTATACTTTCCAGGCTCATCTGCTTGCGATTGCTTTGTACCCATACGAGCAAATTGAGGTATCATGAAGAATTTAAAAGAATACCGGAAACAAAAGTTACTATTCATTCTACTGCTTTTCTCCTGGAATACACATGCTCAGGTTGTATCGCAGGAAGAAATAGTTGTAAAAGGAACAGTGGTGGGAAATACGGATAACGCATTGCTGCCTGGAAGCACAGTGACAGTGAAGGCGTTAGATGGAAAAGTCGTAAGTACGACAATGACAGGGAACGACGGATCTTTCTCTGTAAAAGTTAAACCCTTTTCTATCGTAAACATCAGCATTGTTTACATAGGGTTTAAAGATTATTATTTAGACAAGCTTAAGATTGAAAATACCGATATCGACCTGGGCAGGATTTCAATAGAAGAAAAAAGTACTTATATAGAGGGTGTTACAATAACGGCCAGCACCAAAAAACCACTTATTGAGAATGGCAAAGACCGAATCATTTATAATGCTGCCTCCGATATCAGCAATAAATCGGGAAATGCAGCTGACGTTTTACGGAAAGCACCGATGCTTACAGTAGGAGCCGGTGGAGATCTCAAGCTTCGCGGCAATTCCAATATTAAAGTATTGATCAACGGTGTTCCGTCCAGGATCATGGCCAAAAACCTGAAAGAAGCCCTGAAGATGATCCCGGCGAGTTCCATTGTATCGGTAGAGGTAATGACCAATCCTTCTGCAAAATATGAAGCCGAAGGTGCCGCTGGTGTCGTGAATATCATCACGCGCAAAAAACTAAAAGGCGCCAGCGGAGTCCTTGATCTTACCGGGGGTAATTTGGAGCAGAATGGCTATATTTCCCTGAATGCGAGTTCGGGAAAATTTGATTTTACTGTGATGGGAAATTACAGCCAGGAACGTGAAAGAATGGTATCATTAATGGAGCGGCACAATCTGGAAAATGGCCGGCCAACCGGAAGTATTCATCAGCAATCAGACCTGTTACAAACCAGCAAAGGCGGCTCTGTGAATCTCTCTGCACGCTATAAGATCGACTCCCTGCAAACCCTGGAAGGAAGTTTTGCTTACTGGAACGGATCCTGGCCACAAAGGGGCGGGCTGCTGAACCGGTATAACGACGCCAGCCAGGCCCGGGAATACCGGCAGCAGATCATGCAGAGCGGACAATTTAATTATGCGGAATGGATGCTGAACTATCAGAAAAAGTTTAAACGGGAGGGGCAGGAATTACAGATCATTGGTCAGGCTTCCACTTCATCCGATCTTTCCAATTACACTACAGAACAGTATAAAACCGATGGTACTTTTGTCTTCCGTGAGCAGGGTCCTAACAAGGGGAAGGAAAAAGAATGGAGTTTTCAGGCAGACTATGCGCATCCGTTTGGGCATTCTGGAAAAACAGTCCTGGAAACCGGGATTAAATATCTGCACAATAATTCCAGGAGCGTCTACGAGGTCATTAACAGCTATCTGCCGGTTGACCCTTCGCGCTCAGGGACTATGGCCTACCGGCAAAGTATTTTTTCGGCTTATGCCACGCTTAATTTCGATCTCGGAAACGACTGGACTTTTCGGCCGGGACTTCGCTTCGAGGGAACCGACATTCATGCAACATTTCAGAATGCTGCTCCTTTGGCAAGGAAGTTTTCCAATTGGGTTCCAAATGTACTCGTCAGTAAAAGAGTTGGCGAGCAGCATGCATTTAAACTAGATTATAATGAAAGGATCCGTAGGCCATGGATCATGGACCTGAACCCTTATAGCAATGCGGTAGATCCGTTGAATGTGACACAGGGAAATCCTTACCTGAAACCCGAGCTCACCAGGAAGCTTGAATTATCCCATACCTATACAGCTTCCAAAGGATCAATGCTGATCAGCAGTTTGTATTACAGCAGCAATAAAAATGCCGTTGAGCAGCTATCAAGAGTCAATGAAAAAGGCATAGCGTTCACTACGCCGTATAACATAGGTGAGCGTAGCAGGATGGGGGTAAATATTAATACGGTCTTTAATCCTGTGCAGCGCTGGACGGTGAATGCAGGAGCAGAGGTATTTCATCTCAAGTTCCGCAGCAAATCCCTGGGTATTCAGAATGATGGGACTTTTTTCAACACCAGTCTCAGCAATACCGTGAGCTTGCCGCACCAGCTCAGTTTCAACGCTTCGGCAGATTATGGCAATGGGTTTATCACTTTACAAGGAAAAAATTCTGTGAATTATTCTTATCGCTTTGCGGTGAGGAAGGAACTTTTAAAGAATAAGGCCAGTCTGACACTTACGGCGGTCAACCCGTTCCAGAATCATTTTCGTGAAAATGTGTTTGCCTATGCGCCCAGTTTTCAAAGCACGCAAGTCAACCGTTATTATAACAGGGCCGCTACACTTACGATCAGCTGGCGATTTGGCGGCTTGAGGCCTGTACAAGAAAAAGAAAGCAGTTTTTCAGATCAGTCGGAAGGCAAGCATTTTAGAAAAGGAAAAAGATAAGCCTTCATAATATGGCCTGGCGCCATTAAAACGGAGTTGGTATTACTATAA
>JBMDXW010000435.1:0-8586 GCA_048594965.1 Chryseobacterium sp. | reverse complement strand
CAATAAAGAAATCGGAAAGCGCCATAAAATTGCTTCCCCAGGCAAGAAAAATAGTAAGAACAGACGCTCCGAGAATCCAGTAACGGTATTTTTTCCAGGCGAAGAAGAATCCTAAGAGAGCCAGGAAACATACGATAGCGCCCTGATAGGCGGGACCCGAAGTTCCCGGCTGATCGCCCCAATACGTCAGGTTTCCAAAGCCTTTGGAAATTCTGTCCATCTCAGCCTGAGAACCTACATTTTCCTGAACAAGCTCCTGGACTTTATTCATCATTTCCTTTCCTTCCGGTTCCTGGCTTCCTCCGCCCATCAGTCGTGGGATAAAAAGATTTAAGGTTTCTAGTTTTCCATAGCTCCATAGCAACATGCTTTCTTTGTCCATCCCGGATTTTCCTTCCGTATGGCTTTCATTGGTGAGGATCTGTTTTCCCCGAACGGTTTCTTTAATGTATTCGGAGTTTGCGAGAATCCTCTGAGAGTTCATTCCTACACCGATAAGACATGAAGCGGCCACAATTCCCGAAGAGATCAGAAAATGTTTCACCGGCGTCTTCTTCTGGATCGTGCGGATTAATTCCGATAAAAATAAAAAGCCCAGCGCAAGGAACAGATAATAAGTCATCTGCGGGTGGTTCGCTGCAATCTGAAGTCCCATAAAAAGGGTAGTGACTATAAAGCCCCAGATGTATTGTCTGCGTATGTAGACGAGTAAAATTCCTGCTAAAAGCGGGGCGAAATATTCAATGGTGTTGATCTTACCGTTGTGTCCGGCAGCTATTGCAATATAAAAATACGTTGAAAGGCCAAAAAATGTGGCTCCCAACAAGGCATACTTCCAGTTTCTGACCACTACCATGCCCAAAAGGAAAAAGCCTCCGAAAAGCAGGAAAATGTAATTGACCGGTCTTGGAAAGAAGTTCAGCTTGGAATCAATCTGCTTAATGATGTCTCCCTTAAACTGACTTCCCATCTGGTAAGTAGGCATTCCTCCGAACATAGAGTCACTCCAGTAGGTTTCTTTTCCGGTGTCTGCTCTGTAATCGAGCAGTTCCTTCGCTCCTCCCCGATACTGCACAATGTCATGCTGAAAAAGCTGTTTTCCTGTAAAAACAGGCGTGGAATATAAGAATGCTAAAACGATAAATACAACTAATGAAATTGCAATATAAATCAGGTTTTTATTTTTGGCCATGTCGATGGTTATTATCTTTTATTTTCAGAATTACCTTTATCATTACTGTCTTTTACCTCTTCATAATCTACGGTTTCAGCATCCCAGTTGATGTTTTGATTGTTTTTATTTGAGTTTTGTATATCCTGCTGTTTATTATTCTGGTTGTTGTTATTAAATCTGTAACTGTAAAAAGTTTTAAAGAAAACCCTTTTCAGGATATTCCACACAAAGAAAATAATGATGGCGGCTAATACCAGCTCAAAAATATATTTCATAATAATTGATATTTATGGTTCAGTATTCAGCGCCGGCAAGTTGAAACTTTAAACCCCGAACCCTGAATTCTGAACTTTTATTTCGCAGACGGATTCACCATCACCGAAGAGTTGGAAATACTTTTCATAGACTGTGATTCTTTCCCGTTTGAAATGGTTTCGATCTGTGTTGTTTTCACGGAAATGTTCTGATTAGTGATCCATCCTGTATTCTGGTCGAATTTGATGGTTCCGTCCTGGGTCAGTTCACTGCTCAGGCTGTGCGTCACTTCTCCCTGGTTCTGTTTTTCAACTTTTTTAGGAATGCCTCCGGTTACGCCAATCTCGGCAATCCCGTTTCCTACACTTTTCAGTACATAGTTGGAGGTTACTTTTATTTTGCCCTGTGCATCGGCATTTTCACTGTTTGTCCATTTTTCGCCTACTTTCACTCCTTTTTTCGGCATGATGGTAAGGTTTTTATTAAACTGATCTTTAAGGACTTTTTCATTAAATGTCTCCTTTAGGCTTGCGATGATGCTTTCGCTCTGGTTTTTATCCTTTACGAGACTACCTACGGAACTGGCCATTTTTTTATACACGGTATCAAAACCGGTGATGGAAATAACATTTCCTCTGGTATCCATCTTCATGCTGAGCTTATTGCCGGTAAGTGCCCTGTTGATGTTCCAGATCATTTTCAGGTCGTCTTCTTTTGGAATTGGCAATTTCGTATCTACCACGACAGTTTTCCCCTGGGCCGTCTGAGAGCTTCTTTTTGCGATAAGGTTTAATGTAATGTCGTAAACGTTTCCTTTAATGTCATTTACCGTAAAAGACATCTCGTCAGTAGATTCGCTCGTTGCGTTGAGTGTTTTTCCGGTAGGATCGGTCATCGTTTTGGTGTCTCTCTGGTAGGTGGTCAAAGGATAAGTTTTTCCTTTTTCAAGCTTGAAAGTCTGCTTGTAGATCCCTGCAGAGTCTTTAATGGCAGGGTTTTCCTCGACCTTTGCCACAGAATCCGCCGGAACTTCTACCGTGATGGTTTTTCCCGTTTTAGGATCTACCTTTGTGATTTTTGCCGTTTCCTTTTTATTACATGAAACTAAAGCTATTGTTGAGATAAGCGCTAATGCTGCTATATTTTTCATTGATTTCTTTTTAAATTTTACTCTTAATTCTTACTTCGTTACGGAATTTGCCGTCATTTTCTGCCTTACCGCCTCATATAAAATCGCTCCGCAGGCTACCGAAACATTCAGGGATTGTGTTTTCCCTTCAATGGGCAGCTTTATTTTTTCATCGGCGTGATGCAGAACTTCTTTAGAAATTCCGGTCTCTTCATTTCCCATGACAATAGCGCAAGGTTCTTTAAAATCTACATCATAGATTAATTTCTCTGCCTTTTCGCTGGCGGCAAAGACCGAAATTCCACTTTGCTGCAGAAAGTCTACCACATGAGCCAGATTTGGAGCTTTGCAGATTTTAACGTTATAAAGTGCTCCTGCGGAGGTCTTTATGGCGTCTGAATTGATCGGTGCGGCGCCTTTTTCGGGAATGATGACTGCATTTACTCCCACACACTCTGCTGTCCGGCAGATCGCTCCGAAATTTCTGACATCGGTGAGTCGGTCGAGAATTAGTAAGAAAGGCGTTTTTCCTTCCTCAAATAATTGAGGGACGACATCTTCCACTTTGTGAAACGGAACATCTGAAATAAAGGCAACAACGCCCTGGTGGTTTTTTCTTGTGAAACGGTTGAGCTTTTCGACCGGAACATAATTGGGACGGATTTTATTTTTAGCCAGAACAGCCTTAAGCTCAGCATAAATAGGTCCCTGCAAAGCATTTTGTACAAAGATCTTGTCAATCGTTTTTCCCGCTTCTATAGCTTCAATCACGGGACGAAGCCCGAAAATAAAATCGTCTTTTTTATCTGTCATGTTGATATGTTAAATTGTGAAATGTCAATTGTCAATTTGCTTTTGAGTCAATTTATTGTTGTAAAAATTCACCTTTACATCTGACTGCAAAGCAAATTCACCCTTAACTTATCTTCCTATCTCTCCTAAAATTGCTCTTTTCTGGGCCATAATATAGCCGTAATGAAGGCTTTCATGCATGTTGTTGAATATTATGGCGTCCTGGATGCTTTTCAGGTCCAGTCCGAAACTCGTCGTATAAGGCGTATAATCTGAAAAGAAATCGCTGTCATAATCCTTCATTAAAATCTTTGAAGTTTCCGTCAGTAAAAATTCAAGATCTTCCACTTCAGATTTTTGTACGTTGAGGTTGGGCAGTGTTCCTTTTTTATACGTTTCGATCCAGTATTTATCAATTCTAAAAGGGTTTCCGCTTAAATAATAATGCAGGAGCTGCTGGGTAGCCACGGTGTGTGCGATATTCCAATAAATATTATTGTTGAAGCCGTCCGGAATCAGCAATAGATCTTCATGGGAAGTGTTCTGCAATATCTCCAGAAGATTTCTGCGTACCTGTCGGTGGGCTTGAAAATGATAATTCACTTTACAAAAATTTTAATCACCAAAAATAGTTTAATAAACTGGAAATGACAATTTTTGAATGGAGGATTAAACTAAAATTTATATATTTTTATGAAAATGCGGTTATGTAAGGTTGTAAAAAGGTTGTAAAATTAAAGTTTATTTCATTTTGAATCTCGCATGGATGCCGGAATATTTAACAAACTTTAACTCAAAAATGGCATTAATTGTGTTGATTTATGCAAGTATTTATTAGAAATTTACCAATTATTTTTAAATTAGACTATGTCAGATACATACCAGGCGGAAGATATTCGCCAGCTCACGGAACAGGTAAAGGAAGCGAACTTCTATTTTTCCCGTCTTCGCGACGAAATCAATAAAGTAATTATCGGCCAGGAATACATGATAGACCGCCTTTTGGTAGGTCTTTTAGGAAACGGGCACGTTTTGTTGGAAGGAGTTCCCGGCCTCGCAAAAACATTGGCAATTAAAACCCTGGCGGATGCTGTGCATGGAGAGTTTTCCAGGATTCAGTTTACGCCGGATCTTTTACCTGCGGATGTCGTGGGAACGATGATCTATAATGTGAAGGACAACGACTTTTCGATCAAAAGAGGACCTGTTTTTGCCAATTTTGTTCTGGCGGATGAGATCAACCGTGCTCCCGCAAAAGTGCAGTCGGCCTTGCTGGAGGTAATGCAGGAAAAGCAGGTGACAATCGGTGATGAAACCATGAAATTGCCCAAACCGTTTCTGGTGCTGGCTACGCAAAACCCGATCGATCAGGAAGGTACTTATCTGTTGCCGGAAGCACAGAGCGACCGTTTCATGCTGAAATGTACGATTGATTATCCTAAATTCGAAGATGAGAGGACGGTGATGAGAATGGTTTCCACATCTCATCAGCCTGAAGTAAAACCCGTGATTTCCTTGGAACATATTGTTGCTGCCAAGGAGCTTATCAACCAGATTTATCTTGATGAGAAAATAGAAAAGTATATTCTGGATATGGTTTTTGCCACCCGTTTTCCGGAAGATTACGGACTTTCCGAACTCAAAAATTACATCAGTTTCGGGGCTTCCCCGAGAGCATCGATCAATTTGGCCATAGCTTCCAGGGCCTACGCATTTCTGAAAGGACGTGCATTTGTAATTCCTGAAGACGTTAAATCTCTGGCAAAAGATGTCCTGAGACATAGAATAGGTCTTACTTTCGAGGCGGAGGCAGAAGAAATTTCGTCAGAAGAAATTATTGACCGGATTTTAGCAAAAATTCAGGCTCCGTAATGGATCAGGTTGTAATCCGAAAGGCGGTTCGTGAAGATTGTGCGCCCATGCTCGAGCTTATTAAAGAGCTGGCAGATTATGAAAAAGCTTTGCATGAAGTAACACTGACCCTTGATCGGTTTATGGAAGATGGATTTGGAAATTCTCCGGTTTGGGGGGCATTTGTTGCTGAACAGAATGGAGAAATTATTGGAATTTCGCTATTTTATGACAGATATTCAACATGGAAGGGCAGAAGACTGTATCTCGAAGATCTTGTGGTTACGGAAAAGATGAGGGGAAAACAGATTGGAAAGAAATTATTTGAAGCAACTATGGATTACGGAAAATCCTGCCAGTATAGCGGAATGGTTTTCCAGGTGTTGAACTGGAATGAGCCCGCCATTAATTTCTACAAAAAATACAGCCCTAAATTTGATAATGAATGGTTTAATGTTTCCATAGAGTTTAAATAGAACCGAAGTAGAAAGTAAGATGCTAAAAGTTTTGAAAACTTTAAGAAAAAGCTTAAATACTAATATTCTCAAACGCGAGAAATGCAGATAAAAGATATTGTAAAAAAAGTAAAGCAAATTGAGATCCGTACCCGAAAAAAGACGGAAGCTACTTTAATGGGGCAATATCACAGTGCTTTTAAAGGTCAGGGAATGACGTTCTCGGAGGTTCGTCCTTATCAGTTCGGCGACGAGATCCGCAGGATCGACTGGAATAAAACCGCCCGGTTTCGCGAACCATTCGTAAAAGTAATGGAAGAGGAAAGGGAGCTCACCATGATGTTGCTGGTTGATATTTCAGCATCAATGGATTACGGAACCCAAAGCCAGCTTAAGCGGGAATATGTTGCTGAAATTGCTGCCAGCCTTGGATTTTCTGCGGCCGGCAATAATGATAAAGTAGGACTGATTCTTTTTGCAGACAAGGTCTATAAAGTGATTCCTCCGCAAAAAGGAAGAAAGCATATTCTTTCGATCATAAGTACCATCCTGACGGCAGATTATATTCCGGCCATTGCAAGAATCGATAAGGCAATGGAATACATGATGGGAATTTTTAAAAGGAAATCCTTGGTGTTCATGTTCTCGGATTTTGAGGATGAATATGATTCCAAAATGCTGAAAGCGGTATCCAAGAAGCACCAGCTCCTGGGAATGAGGATTTTCGACGCCAAGGATAACGAAATTCCGGATGTGGGCTACACCTTGTTGTATGATGCGGAGACGGGAAAAGAAATCTGGGCCAATACCTCCAATGCAAGATGGAGATATAATTTTGCAGAAGCGCAAAAGCAGAAACTAAAAGCCCTGGAAAATGATTTTGCCAACAGTTCGGCGAGTTTTCTGAATATGGATACAGGTTCCGACTATTCGAAGCTGCTGTACAATTATTTTCAGAAAAGATAACAAAATTAGGAATAGGCTTTAGTTTAAATTTAGCCAAAACGTATTATTTACATTGAAAAAATTATTATTTATATTCTGTTTTCTTATCTGTGCAAATGCTTTTTCACAGATCCTTTCCTCCAGCGTGGAAAAAAAAACCATCGCGCTCGGCGAGGTAGACCATATCGTCATTACGATCAACAATCTTGGTAATGAAAAAGTTTCTGCTGCCCCGGAAAACGAGCTGTTGCCTTTTCATTTTGAGGAGGTGAGAGACAGTATTTCGCAGACACAGGACGTTTATTACAGAAGGATTGAGTTTGCCGTTTTTGAAGAAGGAAAATTTACGATTCCTGAGCTTGAGTTTAAAGTTAACGGAAAAATACTGAAAACCATTCCTTATGAGATCGATGTGATCAATACGGCACAGAAGACGGATCAGATCAACGATATCATGAATAACAAAGATGTAAAACTTGAAGTTACCGACTACTGGCAGCTGTATAAGTTTTACATTCTTGCGGCTATTGCGGTCATAACTCTTATTATTGCCATTGTGATGATCATTAAATATGGAAGGAAATCGAAGGATTCTCCTGTCGTGGCGACCAATCAGACCTTAAAAGAGCTGGATTCGCTTAAAAAGAAAAAATATGTGGAAACCGGGAATTACCGTTCTTTCTACGTGGAGCTGATTGAGATCTCAAGAAATTTTATCACAAAACAGTACCGTCTGCCGGCAGATGTACTTCTTACGGATGATTTGATTGATCTTATGAAGAAAAACAATACAATTTCCCAGGAAAACGAAAGAGTAGTGGAAGAGGTGTTTTTGAGAGGTGATCTGGTGAAATTTGCAAAAACTTTTCCGGATAAGGATACGATGGAAAAGGACCTTAGAGAAATTACGGATTTTGTAAAGCGCTCATCAAAAGATTTGGAATTTGAAAATTTGAGGAAAGATGTTTGATTTTGAATTTTACAGTCCATGGTTTTTACTGCTTTTTGTGGTTTTTATTCCTCTGCTGATAAGGGATATCAGCACCCGGAAAAGAAAAGGAATCAAAGTTCCCACCACCAAAAGTATGGGGGAGAGCAGAGGGATTCAGTCCGTGATGTTTTTACTGAAGATTTCCAAGTACATCATTCTTTCTGCATTAATTATTGCCATGGCAAGACCCAGGACCTTTACGATTTCGCAGGATCGTGATGATACGAAGGGTATTGATATTATGCTTTCCGTGGATGTTTCGTTAAGTATGCTGGCCAAAGATCTTAGCCCTGATCGTTTAACGGCTCTTAAGAATATTGCCATCAAATTTGTGCAGAAAAGGCCGAATGACAGAATCGGGCTGGTCACCTATTCCGGGGAAGCTTTCACGAAAGTGCCTGTCACTTCGGATCATCAGGTGGTTATCGATGAATTGCAGAATCTCAATCCATTGGAACTTCAACCTGGAACAGCCATAGGAGAAGGTCTTTCCGTAGCGGTAAATCACCTTAAAAACAGTAAGGCGAAAAGCAAAATTGTGATCTTAATGACCGACGGGGTTAATACCATAGAAAATGCAATGCCTCCTGCACTGGCTGCGGAATTGGCAAAAAACAACAATATAAAAGTATACGCCATCGGAATCGGTACAAATGGGTATGCACTGATGCCTACACAGACCGATATTTTCGGCGATCTGGTTTTTACGGAAACCGAAGTGAAAATTGATGAACCTATTTTGAAAGAAGTGGCCCAGATGACGGGTGGTAAATATTTCAGAGCTACATCAAACAGCAGCCTGGAAGAAGTGTATGACGAAATCAATCAGCTTGAAAAGTCTGATGTGAAGGTTGCTAAGCTTTTTAATTATCAGGAATATTTCAAAGTATTTCTATGGATTGCCCTGGGAATGCTGTTTTTGGATGCTTTATTAAGAGGGGTTTTTTATAAAATTTTAAGTTAATGGATTGGTATTTAGGGAATTATTGGTATT
>JBMDXW010000434.1:0-2299 GCA_048594965.1 Chryseobacterium sp. | reverse complement strand
GCAGGATTCAATGACAATGAAGCAGGCTATAAGCTTCCTTAAATATTCTTCCCCGGCGAAAAATGAACTTCTTAAGATGTACTTCGGTGAGGAAAAGTTTGAGAAATACAATATTCTTCCGGTTAATAAATTCATTCTTCCGGTTAATAAAGAAAATGCGGTTAAATCCGGGATTATCAATGCCGCTGACCTTCCGAATGCCGTAAACCAGATCATGATTACTTACAAGGCAAATACTTTGTATAAAAATAACCTGATCATGCTTGACATCCTGGCCAACTTCGACTGGAAAAAGCCGATCAGCTTCTCGTCAGGAGGAATTTATGACAGCGAAAATATTTTCTATCTGGATGAATATCTTCAGTTCGACGGGTTCAGCTACCGACTGATCCCGATCCATACGCCGCAAACACCGGACGGGGAGATGGGTAGAGTAGATCCTAATTCGCTATATAATGTGGTAAAGAATTTCAAATGGGGTAATTTTAAAGATCTGAATACTCATTTTGACGAGACGGCAACTTCCAATATCATGAGCTACAGAGCCTCGGCGAGCAGGGCAGCAGCAGCTTTGGCTACCATCGGGCAGAAAGGGAAAGCTCTGGAATTGCTTGATCTGGCATCGAAAGAAATTCCTGCCGAAAAATATAACGATCCGCGTTCACTAAGCTCAATGGTGTACGGATACATTGTTTCAGGACAGGAAGCCAAAGGAATCAAGCTGGCAGAAGTTCTGAAGAAAGGTATTTTTGAAGAATACGATTATTACATGAGCCTGAGCAAAGCCGATCAAAGCTACCTGAGAAGGCAGATCAGGACAAAACCGATGGAGTATTCTTTAGTGGTTTCAGCCGTTACCAATGGATATACAACTATAGGAAAGAAAGATAAAGCATACGATTACCTTGTAAAATCTCTTGAACCGATCGATAAGAAATTCAATACTTTTGTTGAAAATCTGAAGGAAATGGGCAAAGAGAAAGCCATGAATGCTTCCGAAGATGTACAGAAGATCACACCTTTCTACCAGTATCTCTTCGATGTAATGGAACCTTTTGACTCCACTTACTCTAAAGAAAAGGAAACTCAGATTACCAACGCCATTATCAAGGCAACACAATAAGATCTAAAACGGAACTTCGGTTCCGTTTTTTTTATGTTGATTCAAAAGTTTAAAATATTATATTTGCTGAATCAAAAAAGCACAATGTCTGAAATAAAATATCAAAAAATCCCTGTTTATGCCGTATGCTTTACGGTTGTTTTTAAACTGTTGTTTTTATATACACACTATATCCAGGAAGATGCTTTCATCACCTGGAGAGTCGCTCAGAATCTTCTTGATTACGGAGTGATCGGATTTAACGGCAATACAAAAATCTCCGCTTCCACCACACACCTGTATGTATTTGTTTCCTATATCTTTAATGTGATTTTCGGTAAGGAAAATTTCATTGTACCGCTTTTAATTTTCAATTCCATTCTTTTTACCATAGGAAGCCTTTTTCTTTCACATCTGCTGCTGAAAAACAGCTGGCAAAAAGCAATATTCATTTTTTTAATCGGAATCTTACCACCGGCCATCAAAATTTCCATCCTGGGAATGGAATATGGAATTCTTTTCTTCCTTGAGATGGCACTGCTGTACTATGGTTTTTATAAAAATAAAAAATGGGTACAGATCGTTTTACCGGTTTTCATATTGTTCACAAGGATTGATACGGTAATTTATCTCGGGATCATCTTTTTCATTGATGTTTTAAGGAATAGAAAGATCAAGTGGCTTTACACGCTGGGATGTATCTTCGGAATAGCTGCCGTATTGGGATTCAATCGCTTATATTTCGGAGAGTGGATTAATAACACGATTGTTGCAAAAAAAATTGCCTACGATCATTATTTTACATTCGCACAAAACATAGAATACTTTGCAGAAAATTTCGGGAATTTCTGGGGAATGCTCAAGCTCCCGGGAACCTTTAACCCGGTAACCCTGATCATGCTGTTTTTTGAATTGGTATGTTTTATTTATCTGATCCGGCAGAAAAACGAAAGAAATCATTTCCTTTGGATCATTTTTATTTTCGGGTGGGCAAAACAACTGGTCTTTATTTCCCAGAGAAGTCTTTTCGACTGGTATTACTGGGTGCCTCAGATTGTTCTCTTTGTTCCGGTCCTGATTTTTATCTTAGAACAAAAAGTAAAGAAGAAGCTCTGGTTTTCACTTTTCATTATCGTCTATATTTTCCCTATGATGGCTTTCCAGACGGTACACGCTATTGCAACAGGAAATGGTGAA
>JBMDXW010000433.1:0-16475 GCA_048594965.1 Chryseobacterium sp. | reverse complement strand
TGCCCCGCAGCCGAAAGAAAATGCAGCTCCGAAAATGGAGATTGTTCCGCTGGACGAAGAAAAAGAAGATCCTTTTCTGTATGACGTGCTGTTTATGGAAAATAAACTGGTGGATCATATGCTGATGTTTGGCGATATTGTCCTGAAAAGGAAAAATGAACATGAGGAATATGAAATTACGGTGATCGAAGAGATTCTCCATCATTTTGAAGAAGAGCATTATCAGTGTTTAGTAAAAGAAAATGAAATCATCATCAATCAGGTCAAAGAAGGAATCAAAAAGGATGAGCTCAGGAGCGGGAACTTCTTTGTGTCATTTATGGATGAAGAGATTACCACAAAGGTCGTTGATGCCCTGATTCCCATGGATGAGCTTGAGAACTGGGCTTCCAGGAATATTTATCCTCCCAATTACGGAGATAAGGTAGAAGAGCAGATCAGAGGTGATGTGCTGCTGCATAAGTACAGATACATCGATTATGTGATCAAGGAAACGTCTAAACAGCTCGACCAGTACAGGGATACCGATGAAGCAAAGTATTACGAACTGATCAAAAAGATCACTTTACTGAAGCAGGCGTCCATCCAATTGAGCAATATCATCGAATATTCTCCGATCAAAGGGATTTATGCAGACCGGAAAAGATAAGCTCCGTCATATTTTAAAGCTTTCTGTGACAAAAAGTCCTATAATATTTTAGGAATAAAAGTTGTAACTTAAACTTTGTAAAATTTAATAATACATAATAGAAATATGGACATTAAAAAAGAATTCAGAGATTTCTCTGTAAAACATTTAGGAAACAGCGGTCTGGCTACCGATCAGTATATGGGAATGTATGGTCCCACGAATCTTACGCCGTACATCATGGAAGAGAGAAGATTAAACGTTGCGCAGATGGACGTATTCTCACGTCTGATGATGGACAGGATCATCTTCCTCGGAACAGGAATCGACGACCAGGTGGCGAATATCGTAACCGCGCAGCTTCTGTTCTTAGAGAGTGCAGACCCTTCAAAAGACATTCAGATTTATATCAATTCACCTGGCGGTAGTGTGTACGCAGGATTGGGAATTTACGACACGATGCAGATCATCAAGCCTGATGTGGCGACCATCTGTACAGGAATTGCCGCTTCCATGGGAGCTGTTTTGCTTGTTGCCGGTGAAAAGGGAAAACGTTCTGCGCTGAAACATTCAAGAGTAATGATTCACCAGCCGTCCGGAGGCGCACAAGGGGTGGCTTCCGATATGGAGATCAACCTGAGAGAGATGCTGAAACTTAAAAAAGAATTGTACGAAATTATCTCCGAGCATTCAGGACAAACCTACGAATGGGTAGAAAAAGCTTCAGACAGAGACTATTGGATGACCTCCGAAGAGGCCAAAGGTTTCGGAATGGTAGACGAAGTTTTACAGAGATCAAAAGACAAAAAATAATCTATTTCCATAAAGGAATGAAACAGACCGCATCAGTTTTGGTGCGGTCTTTAATTTTTTATCGGGAGCTATTTCCGGCTATCCACTCTTACTCCTCGCGCCGACCTTCTCCGATGCGCTCCCGCACCAAAGTCCTTTACGCTCCAACCTTCCAGCCCCGCTGTGGGGTAACCGTTTCTATCCGGGCTAACATAGCGTTACCATTACAAATCTCAGGACAGGTAGACCGGTTTTTGTAATATCAGTAAGATGAATAACCCGGGTAAATAAATGCTCGTGATTTAATTGTTCTTTTATCTGCTGCCTGATAAGACGGCACTTAGCCTGCTAAGCGTTACCCACTTAGCTACCTTAGTCCTATCCACTTAGGCGGCGGTATGACAATTTGCCTTCACAATCTTTAACAGTTTTTATCACTTAGCCCGACCAAAACGGCATCATTTTTACACTTAAAACGGCATAACACTTAAATCATAAAAATTATGTCAAAGAAAATTGCAATTTTAGCAACAAACGGTTTTGAAGAAAGCGAATTGAAATCTCCAAAAGAACATTTGGAACAACAGGGCTGGACAGCACACATCATCAGCCCGGAATCCGGATCCATAAAAGCGTGGGCAGAAAAGGACTGGGGACAGGAATATCCGGTTGACAAAACATTAGACGAAGCCAATGCTTCAGATTATGATGCCCTGGTTTTGCCAGGAGGTGTGATCAATCCCGATCAGCTCAGAACCAATGAAACCGCCCTTTCATTCGTAAGAGATTTCTTTCAGCAGCATAAGCCGGTAGCCGCGATTTGTCACGGACCGCAGATCCTGATCAATGCTGAGGTAGTAGAAGGCAGAAATATGACTTCCGTTAATTCCATCAGCAAAGACCTTAAAAACGCCGGCGCCCAGTGGGAAGACAGCGAAGTAGTAGTGGATAACGGTCTTGTGACCAGCCGCACCCCTAAAGATCTTCCTGCATTCAACGCTAAAATGGTGGAGGAGATCAAAGAAGGAAAGCATGAAGAGCAGACTATATAAAGTCGGTTATTACTAAATTATTGAGGCCCGGATCATTTCCGGGCCTTTTTTATATTTAAAATACAATTATCATTTCATTCAAGATCAGTTTACAATCAACGCTTAATTTCGCACCCAATAAAAAGTAAACATGAAAAAATTCTTGTTATCGCTGTTGGCCATCGCCGCTCTTACAGCATGCAACGACAGTGAGGATCATGACAGTGATCAGGAGGTTAATTATTCAAAGCTGCCTCAGGAATTTCCTTTTACCACATTGGCTTCTGTGAATGGAGTGAATGTGATCAACGGAGGTTTCGGTTCAGGTGCAACGGCTCATCCTACGAAAAAAGGTGAATTCTACGCCATCACCGACCGGGGCCCCAATGTCGCCTATTCTAACGGGATCAAAATTCTGGTTCCCAATTTTACGCCGACGATTATGCATTTCAAAATCAATGCAGAAGGAAATATTGAAGTGATAAAATATATCAAGCTTAAAAACCCTTCCGGCCAGCCTATTACGGGGCTTCCAAACCCTGTGGGAATGGGAAGTACGGGAGAAACAGCCTATGCTGCGGACGGTAGTGTGCTGGGAACTGACAATTATGGGCTCGACAGCGAAAGTATTGTCGCAGCTACAGACGGAACGTTCTGGGTTTCCGATGAATACGGTCCGCACATCGTTCACTACAGTGCGGAAGGCGTAGAACTGGAGCGAATCAGTCCGATCGGGGTAAATACAGGGACCAGAAAGCTGCCGGCTGTTTTTGCAAAAAGACGTCCCAACCGCGGAATGGAAGGAATGTGCATGACTCCGGATGGTAAAATGCTCGTAGGAACCATGCAATCGACCATGTATGTTCCGACAAAGGCTCTGGCGACCAATAAAACCCTCACAAGAATCGTAACTTTCGACCTTGCTACAGGAAAAACTAAACAATTTTTATACAAACAGGATGGCGGTGCTTCAGACTCCGTATGTGAGATCACGCCGATCAGCAATACGGAATTCCTGGTGATCGAAAGAGATGGAAACTTTGGTTCGGCTGGTGGACTCAAGAAAGTCTACAGAATCAATATTGCCAACGCTTCCGATGTATCGGGAACGGATCCTGCTGCGGTAGACGGCATGAAGATCAACGGAAAGGCGCTTGAAGAATGTACATGGTCTGAAATTACCACCGCAGGATATCAGCCTGTTACCAAAACATTAGCAGTAGATCTTGTTGCCAAAATAGGATACGAACACGATAAATTTGAGGGAATTGTTTATCTCGGAAATAATAAGCTTGCCGTTTTCAACGATGATGATTTCGGGGTTGCCGATGACGCAAACGGAAATCCAAAAACAAAGATCCTTCCTAAAACAGGGAAACAGGATAAAGGAACCATGTATATATTTGATATTCAGTAATTAGATTTTATAAAAAGTGGCGGCATCTTTGATGCCGCCACTTTTGTTTTTTATATTCTCGTCCTTTCTTTTTTTCTAAAGAAAATAGTATAGATCAAAAGTGTTTGTAGCAAAACATTTCCTGTACATATCAGCAACGACAGATACATTGGAATCGGCGCATAAAATGGCAGAAGCCTGTTATAGAATATTGCCGGAGCACTCACAAAATACTTTATAAAGACAAAAGGATATTGTAGGAATTCCGGTTGTATGCCGATTAAAAACTGGTCATACACAAAAATATATACAATATCAAATAGAAGAATTCCTAAAAATAAAAGAACGAACTTTTTCACTTACTTTTAACTAAAAGCTTCAATAATCTTAGAGAAATCCTCCAGTTTCAAAGCAGCTCCGCCAATTAACCCGCCGTCAATATCAGGCTGTGAAAAAATTTCTTTGGCGTTATCAGGTTTCACGGAGCCTCCGTAAAGAATAGAAACCTCATCCGCAACTTCCTGTCCATATTTTGCCGCAATAATACTTCTGATATGTGCATGGATTTCCTGTGCCTGCTCAGGAGTTGCCGTTTCGCCCGTTCCGATAGCCCAAACCGGTTCGTATGCGATCACCACCTTTTTAATTTCTTCCGCAGAAAGCGTAAAAAGAGCGACTTCCGTCTGGTTTTTTACCACTTCAAAATGTTGTCCCGCTTTTCTCTGTTCCAACGTTTCGCCATTGCAGTAAACAGGAATCAACCCTTTGTCCAAAGCGAGCTTCACTTTTTTATTGCAGTGGGAATCGGTCTCACCGTGATATTGTCTTCTTTCAGAATGCCCGATCAGAGAACCGGCAGCATCAATAGATTCCAGCATGTCAGCAGAAATTTCTCCGGTGTATGCCCCGCTTTCGTACTCGCTCATATCCTGTGCAAAGACTCCGATCTCATCTTTTTCAAAAATATCTTTAGCCATCATTAGATACAGAGACGGCGGTGCGATCCAGACTTCGCAATTGGTGGTATTGTTGTTTTTATAGCTTAGTAACTGAACCATTAGTTGTTGGGCATCAATTACGTTTTTATTCATTTTCCAGTTTCCTGCAACTATTTTTCTTCTCATAGTTTATTGTTATTTTTAGGAATTGAGGTTAAAATCAGATAAACCTAATTCTGATTTCACAATTAATTAATATTCCAGATTTTTTTCAAAAGGGTATAGTAAGAATGTTCTTCGTCGGTTACTTTGTTGTCTGCCTTAATCAGTGTTTTGGCAAATTGAATGAAGCTCTGACGCTCTTCTTCCGTAGAATCATCGTAAAAACAGTTGGCATGAAACTCAAAATGCCCTTTCCAGTCTTCAGGCTTTAGCAAAGCGATGGTTTCAAGTTCATTATCCAGATCCATTTTGAAGGGGAATTCGTCTGCCAGATATTGCTGAACCAGCATTCCTTCTTCCGGAGCAAATTCTCCGTCTACCGACGATAATATCATCAATAAATGGTATCCGGCAATCGGTTTATTTGATTTCTGCATGAGTAATATATAATTAAATTTTAGTGTTTAGATTTAAATGAAAATTATTTGATGTATTCCTTTGCCGGCTCTTTATCTGTGATTTTTCCGTTTTCCAAAACAAGAACAAACGGATTGCTTCTTGCGATGGTTTTAATGGCGGTGCCGTCCATCATCATATTTTTAATTGTCTTGAAGGTATTCGGATCGGTGGAAACACCATACACAGCATTGGCTTTTTGTGCCTTTACTTTAGCTTCCACTTGTTTTAGTAATTCCGGGGAAACCTCCTTAGGATGATAAGAAAATACAAGGATTGCCTTCGGAGCATTAATGACTTCTTCGGTCACATCCAGTCCTGAAGGATCTTCAATCTTGAATTTTACAATCTCAGATTTATAACCTTCCTTTACCAGAACCGATTCGTTTTTTCCTTCTTCGATCTTCCATGGGGATCCTTCTTCCCAGTACTTTGTTTCCTTAATGTAGTCATCCTGATTTACTTTCAGTATTTCTCCTGTCGTTTGATTTTTAAGAGAATAGAACGTCTTGTATTCGGATGGGTTCTTATTGATTTTTTCTTTTTCAGCCTTTAGGTCGGTTCCGATTTTATAATCGCGGAAGTCAATCACCGGCTCGTACAAAATTCCGTAAGTTCCGATACCGATCATAACCACAGAAGATACAGCTAAAATGATATACCTGACGTTATCTGAATCTTTTTTCGCTCCGTAGCTGTAATGATCTTTTTTCTTAAAGTCTTTCCGGTAAAGAACGAATAAAATGATTAGGCCGAAGAGAAGCACGATATCTTTTATAAAGCTTTGCCAAGGCGTAAATTTAATGGCATCTCCAAAACATCCGCAGTCGGTTACGACATTAAAATAGGCCGAGTAAAACGTTAAAAATCCAAAGAATATACATAGGCCGATTAAAGCGGAAAGGGTAAATCTAAGCCTCAGTTTAAGCAAAAGCATAAATCCGAGCAAAAGTTCAAGAATCACAACAACCACTGAAAACAACAGGGCAAATTTTTCAAGAAAAGGCATGTTGAAGACCGCAGGGGAGAAGTATTCTTCCATTTTAAAGGAAAAACCGACCAGGTCGACTGCCTTTACAAATCCCGAAAGGATAAAGATAACCGCAATAATGAGACGTAATAAACTTTTGATCATATAATTAGTTTTTGGATTCAACCCTGTTTTCTTTTTCAGAGAATTTGATGAGACAGAAAACGGAATAGTTTAGCATATCGAAGTAGTTGGCATCCAGTCCTTCAGATACGACGGTTACGCCCTGGTTGTCTTCTATTTGTTTTGTTCTTAATACTTTCTGGTAAATAAGATCCGTGATCGAAGATATCCGCATATCTCTCCAGGCTTCCCCATAATCATGATTCTTGCGCTCCATCAGCTGCCTGGCTTCGGTAGCATATTGATCATAAAGTGTAAGGATCTCTTCTTTGTTTTCGTTAAAATCATTTGAAAAGCCCTTCTCAAGCTGGATAAGACCAATAATCGAATAATTGATAATAGCGACAAATTCATCCTCTTCAGATTCATCCACCATCTTCTTGTCGGTCATCTGCAGGGTACGGATTCTGTTGATTTTAATATAAATCTGATCGGTAATAGAGCTAGGCCGTAAAACCCTCCAGGCCGGTCCGTAATCCTGTAGTTTTTTGCTGAAAAGCTCACGGCACTGACTGATTATTTTCTCAAACTGGACTGATGTATCTGACATAAATTCTCTTAATCTTTCAAATATACGAATTTTTGTGTGTTACCGGAATTGGGATGGGCAGAGTTTTGAGGTGGAGCGTATCAGCTTATAATTTTGAGTAAAGGGTTTATTCTTTTTTGTTTTATTTTTGTACGTAAAATTTTAGTTTACATTTCATCATGTCCCATCATCATTTATCCGGATCAAAGGTATCTTCCCTCTCCGGTTCTTCAGATCTCCGGTCTTTTAATTCAATCAACTGCAACGGAAGGCTGGTAGATCTTTCACGGCCGAAAATTATGGGAATTCTCAATCTAACACCCGATTCTTTTTCCGATGGCGGAAAATACAATACTGAGAAATCTGCTTTAGAACAAACGTATAAAATGCTGAAGGAAGGAGCCGAAATTATAGACATTGGACCGCAGTCGACACGTCCTCACGCTGAATTTCTGAGCTCAAAGGAAGAGATCCGGAGACTAGGAAATATTATTTCGATGATTAAAAAAGAGTTTCCCGAAGTATTGATTTCCCTGGATACTTTTTATGCTGAAACGGTAAAATACGGTTTTAATGAAGGCATTGATATCATCAACGATATTTCAGGAGGACATTATGATGAAAAGATGTTCGATACAGCTGCCGAAACAAAACTTCCTTATATTCTCATGCATGTAAATCCTTCCTATGAAACGATGCATGACAAGATAAATTTTCCAGACATCATCCTTTCTGTCAACCGTTATTTTTCTGAAAAGACTGCTGAATTATTAAGCAAAGGTGTTACGGATATCATTCTTGATCCCGGCTTCGGTTTTGGGAAAAAGGTGGAAGATCAGATGAAAATGATCGATGAAGTAAAATATCTTGGCTTTGGTAAATTTCCTTTATTAATCGGGATTTCAAGAAAATCATTTATTTATAAGCCCCTTGGGAAATCTGCTCTTGACATCAATGAAGAAACCCAGAAACTACACCTGAAAGCCCTACAGCAGGGCGCAAAGATCTTACGCGTTCACGACGTTGCGGAAGCCAGGAAAACGGTTGATCTGTTTAAGAGTAATAGGGTTTGAGCGTGGGAGTGTTTTAGCGTGAGAGCGTATGAGAGTTTTAGTGTAGAAGCGTTAACCTATTATTTAAATTTTATTATAGATACCACGACTGCCTGATTCTTTTGCATACCCTAAATCCTGTCACACTAAAACTCTCAGACACTAAAACCCTCCCCCTCTCAAACCCTCCCACTCAATTCAGGTTCGCAAGTTTATCTGCAAACTGCTTCGAGAATTCTTTCCGGTCTTCTTCAAGTTTTTCCTGATCCTGTGGAAGAAAGTAGTTGAACAGTATTTTATCATCGCTGTCCAGGAAAATGATTTCCTTCTCATTTCCGTCGACCATCTGGGCAAAAATTTCCCACATCGAGGTGTCTTTTAGTTTTAACAATTCAAAAAACTGCTCTGCTTTTATTTCTATTTTTTGCATGTAATGTAGTATTGTTTTTGATTAAAATATTTAAAATTCCAGAAGTTTTAATTTAAACTGAACGGCAAAGTTCTGCTTGAAATTTCTGGTGGTGTAATAGCCGACCCTGTAAAACAGTCCGAGATTGAAATAGGAGGAAAGGAAATTGTTCCATTCCAGACCGACTTCCTGGTAAAGATGGTTCAGGGGACGAAACATGAATTGGTGGTATTCGTGATATTTCATATTTCCGATGGTTCCCCGCAAGACAAAATCAAAGCTTGAAATATTCTGCCCGAAGCTTTTAAAATACCATGGAATCTTATGGGTGAAATAATAAGCGATAAAGCGGTCATTGTAATATTTTCCGCCCTCCAGCGTGGCAAATCCCAGAAATGAAGTCAGGTTAAAATTAAAATCCCTCCTCGGCGAAGCCAGTCCGTTCATGGTAAAGTTTTTCCAGATCGGCGCTCCCCCGAAAACCATACCTCCGTAAAGCCGGAAGCCGGTGGTTCCGAGCATCGTTTTAAAATTGTGAACGAAAAGCGCGTCAAATCTCGTGTAATTAAAATCTCCTCCCAGCAACTTATAACTCTGCTCATAATTGAAGTACAGTTCAGGATATTTCTGATCGATCAGAGATTTCCCCTGAGGAGTCATGATATTGGTAGAATTCGGAGAATATTTTAGGGTAAATAAAGTATTGAAATTGTCGAAAGAAGCACCTTTTCCCCGGAAAGAATAATCAAACATCGCTTCTTCAAGATTTTTCCTGGCCGCAAAAACCAATGTTAATCCATTCGTTACATCATTTAAATACGAAACAGAGCCACCTCTGTAACGATAATACCGGTCGTTATTCAGATTATTCCCATAGTTGGCCATTCTCATCTTGAAATTCCAGAGCCTCCTGTAAAATTCACCGGAAGCAGTCACGTCATCATAGTAATCAACCCTGAAATAGGAATCCTTTTCCAGAGTAGTCTTAATATCGAGTCCGATTCTGTATTTCCATTTATCATCCTTAAAACCGTAAGCAAAAGTATAATCGGGAGAAAAATACGGATTGAAGCTTTCATTCAGTTTAGCTTTCATACCGACCCGGAAACCTTCGTATAAATTGTAATTGACGATTTCATCCACGGCAAAATCCACAACACCTATTTTGATCTGCCCGTTTAACAGCAAACCTCCCAACACTCTTGCTTTGCGGTCAATATTGTATATTTTTCCAAGGCTGTCGATCGTCTTGTAGGTATTTCTCTCCCTGTCGGTCAGGGGATCCGTCCGGTACTGATCCAGAGTTTTTCCGCCAATGTTTTTTACGGAAAACGTATAGCCTTTAAATTCATCTCTGTCATTGTGAGAAGGCGACTGGTAATCGAAATAGCGCGATGTCAGAAAAGCATAGGTGCCGAAGCTCTGCTTCTTATTTTTTTCCTGTTTTTGGTCCTCCTCATCTTTATGATCTTCCTGCATGACCATATTGCTCATTTTCAGCTTCACGGTTTCATGGGCCAGGAACCATTTCCTGTTAAAATAGATCCAGGTGCTGGTAATGATTCCATCATTTTTGTTTTTGCTGAAATTTTCGATTTTCTTGATGCCGTATGTATCGGTGTCGATATAAATCGCCCCGTTATACTTTCTTTTTTTATCAGGATTTTTATAATTTACCTCCCGGAAGCGGATTACAAAATTCTTCCGACCGTCTATTTCTATAGTGTCGGTTAGAAAGAACCTGTACAGGCCTCTGTTTTCCTGTTTCAGCTGAGTGGGAAGCTGGTCGCGGTTGCTTTGCTGAAGGGCGATCAATTCATAGATCGGCTGCTTCAGCCCGGAAATTCTGTTGTCGAGGATATTGATTTTTTCACCGTATTTTTTTGAGTATAAAAATTCCTGGGCCCTTTCCCAGAGGAAGAGCTTACTTTTGGAAAAGATCTTTCTGGCAGAGACATTGTTCAATGAATCTTTCTCTCTTTTTTTTCTGAATAAATCAGTGTTTTCGAAAAACTGGCGGTATTGCGAAATGCTGTCTTCATCAATGTCCAAAGAGATTTTCTCATAGGATTTATAGGAATATGAATCCAGTGTTTTCGGTGAGTTCTCCCTGAACCGCTGATTAACTTTTTTCAGGATTTCAAGGGCTCTCGGATCACTTTTGTCTTCGATCACAACAGTTTCAATAGCGGTGACTTTTGATTGTGAGAAACCAAAAACATACATGCAGAAACATAAAATTGTAACAAGCCCTTTCATAAAAACAGGCCAAAATTAACAATATTTATTCTCCTGTAAAAGTTTTTATCCATTGATATTCACTGCCTATTTCATAAGAATTATCAATCACAAAAAAATCCCGGGATTTCCGGGATCTGGTATTTCGTTTTTTAAATAAGTTTAATATTACATTCGTAGCGTTACGGAATTTAGTTTAAAAGATTAAACCTGATCCTGATCCCCATATTTTCCTTAAATTCTGAGGTCTGATAATAGCCTAGCCTGTAGGAAAAGCCTACTCCAAAGCCGGTTCCAAGGAACTGGTTCCACATCACGCCTGCTTCCTGGTAATAATGATCCAGCGGACGGAACTGGAACTGATGATCTCCTGCATTTTTAAAATCACCGATGGCCGACTGATATTCAAGCCCGATATCTGAGTATCTTTTACCCAAAGTTTTAAATCGGAACGGAAGGCCCTGCGAAATTTTAAACCCTGCAAATTTATCCGCAAAGAAAGTTCCCGAAGGCATCGTGGCAAACCCAAAATTGGAAGGCGTACTTATATTGGAATACCAGTGGTCGATATTCGTGTCATTCTGTCCCGCAATTTCAAAGTTTTTCCAGATCGGGGCCGCTCCCGAAGAAATTCCGCCGAAAAGCTTGATGTTCGTATAACCCAGTTTTGATCTGAACTGGTGGATAATCAAAGCGTCAAGTCGGTTATAATCCAAATCTCCGCCTAAGGTTTTAAATCCTTTTTCATAATTTAAAAATACCTGTGGATATCCTTTTTCATACGTATATTTTCCGGAAGGCGTCATGATATTTTTGTCATTGGGCGCAAATTTTAAAGATAAAACAGCGTTCGTATTGTCAAATGCATTGCCCATATTTTTATACTGGTAGTCAAAAAGAGCATTCTGTTTCTCTTTGTTCAACGCAATTTTCATGCTTAACGAATTGGAAATATCATAGAGGAAAGAAGCGCCATATCGCTGATTTCTGTAGAATGTCGAATTATGAAGATCAAGGTTGATGTCCGATAACCTCATCATCATATCCCACATCTGATTACTGAATCTTCCCGCCGCAAAGACATCATCCACATATTCAACACGGAGAACGGAAGTTCTTTTGTCAGACAGTTTTACATCCAGTCCCAGCCCGTATTTCCAGCGGTGGTCTTTAAATCCGTATCCGAAGTATCCGTCGGGGGAAAATGTTTTGCTGAATTTTTCATTAAGCTTTAAGCCTGCTCCAAGACGGAATCCCTGGTATTTATCATAGCTAATGAATTTGGTAAGGTCGAAATCGATTATTTTATAGCGTAGGTTTCCTCTTAAAAGCTGGGTCAGCGTATTCAGTTTTTTCTCAAAATCATGCTTCTGCACAAAGCTGTCGATTTTTGTGTAGGTATTGCTTTCCCTTGTGGTCAGGCTGTCGGTTCTGTATTGCTGCAGCAGGCTTCCGTCCGAGTTTTTCATTTCCAGGGAGTAGCCTTTAAAGTCAGACGCCTTCTGAGGCTGGTCGATCTCAAAATCAAAGAACCTGTTTTTGACGTACAGGTAATTGCCGAATTTCTTTTTGTTGTATTTAGACTCGCCTGCTTTTACACTGTCTTTTTTCGATGTATCGAAGCTCGTGTCTCCCATCTTCAGTCTCAGATCTTCATAATCCAGGAACCATTTGTTGTTGATGGGTTTCCATACCGAGACAATATTCCCTTCATTCCTTTTTTTGCTGGTGCTTTCAAATTTTTTCAGGGCATAGCTATCAGCATCCACATAGATTTTTCCGTTGAATTTCCGAGGGTTCTGCTTCTTTTTGTCGGTAATCTCTTTAAACTTGATCACGTAGGTTTTTCTCCCGTCAAGCTGTATCGTGTCGGTAAGATAATAATTAAACAGCTTTCTGTTTTCCGGTCTCAGCTGTCTCGGGGTTCTGTCGAGATTCGAAACGTTGAGAGCCAGTGCTTCATAGATCGGGTTTTTAAAACCGGACATCCGGTTGTCGATAATGTTGGTCTTTTCACCGAACTTTTTAGAATATTTGTATTCCGTGGCTTTTTCCCAAAGGAACATCTGGCCTTCCTTCGATGCTTCCACAAAATCTTCCGCGATCAGGGAATCTTTTTTATCGCTTTCTTTTTGCTTAAAATCTTTATGATCGACCTTCGACAGCGAGTCTTTTCTTGTGGCTAAAAAATTTTTGTAGATATCAATGGAATCTTTGTCCAGATCAATGGAATATTTTGCGTACGACTTAAAATTGTAGGATTCCAAAGACTTGGGAGAATTTTCTTTGGCCCTTTTATTAAGCTCGTCAAGAATTTTCAGTGCCCTCGGATCACTTTTATCATTGATCACCACGCGATCGATATTTCCCCTTTTCTCCGACAATGGCTGCATGGCGACCTCCATGTTTTTCTTTACATCGGCCGTCACATCTTCAAAATTGCTGGCCAGGATTTCCACTTTTTTACATTTTGTTTTAAAAGATAAAGCTCCATTGAGATCCGTTTTTCCTAACAGGGCATCATCACAATAGACGGCTGCGTTATAAACCGGTTGCTTATCCGTTTTATTGACCACCTTAAGCTGGCTCTGCCCGAAAACGATTGCTGTAAAGAACAAAAACAGCGGGAATAGAAATTTTGTCATTAGTCTTTTTTTAATAGTATGACAAAACTATTGATAAGAAGGTTACAAAACCACAACATAAAATATAATCTTTTGTTAAAAATTAAACCAATTGGCTGTCAAAGAATTGTGCTTCCTATTGTACTTAATCAAATTTATTTGGGTTAAAAAAAGAATTTTATTTAAGAAATTTTAAGGCTTCCTGAAAAGGTAAATAATATGACAACAGTTTAATATACGTCGGTTCGGATAAAAATTATTTGGAGAATAATTTTGTATCGAGAACGTGAGGATCTGATTTTTTCATACTTTCGGCAACACATCTTTCTACATTTATTTTAAAGGAATACGATCTTCACAAATTAATTTTTTCCATTCTAATTTTTCAAAAAAAATAAATATCCGAATCCCATCCTATTCAAAAATATTTTTATATTTGTCACACGAACAAGAAAAAACAAAATGATGATCTCTAAAAATAACCCCGCAGTTCATGCGCAGGCTTCCGGCACTACCGGTTTACCAAAAAGCCTAAATTATAATCCACAACGTACTGACCTCAAAAAAACAATAGAATAGTCCGCTTGATGGTTCAGGGAGTTTGAATACAGCTTCAACCCGTTAGAAACGGCATTCAAGCCTTCAGTAGAACTCATCAACCACTTTGTGAGGACGTTCAGGTGTTTGGTAAGGGTAATCAACCGTTCAGAAGAGACAATCAACCAGTTAGAAGAGCCGACCAACCAGTTAGAAGAAGCGATCAACCAGTTAGAAGAGGCGATCAAGTACAATGTGTTATTTTTCAGTGCTTTACAGCCTCCTGAGAAAAAGGAATTTATTAAACAATCCATATCCATTAGACTTCAATTATATTTTTAATCAAAAAAATCCAATACCGTTATGAAAAAAAATCAGGTAAAACGTGACTTCATTATGTCCGATGCTGTACTGAAACAAAAAGCAGATGAATTGATCGATTTAATTGACAGGGACATCGCCGAATTTAAAGACCGGGGCTACAATTCCGATAAGAAAAATGAACTGTTAGCAGCACGCAGTAAAGTAGAAGATTTTCCAGGAGATGAACAGCTGGAAGCCATCAAAATGAATCTCACTGAGAAAAAAGATGCCGCCAGAAACGCCCTCGAAAAAACCATGCGCAGTATTTTTAATATGGCCGAAAATGTTTTCGGTCTTTACAGTGCCAGATACAAGGAGTTTGGCGACGCCGGGATCAGTCAGCAAAGCGATGCAGAGCTGGTGCGGGTAGCCAGGATCATGGGCCTTACCGCAGAGAAATATCTTTCCGAACTTTCGAACGAAGGTCTTACCCCAGAGAAAATCGCCACGCTTATCGCCCAACGTCAAGCGCTGGATTTGGCTATAGACCAACAGGCCCAGGGTGTTTCCGATCGGGATGTCGCCACAGAAGGCCGGATAGAAGCACTCAACAAGCTTTATCAGCTGCTCACAAAATATGCAGGCATCGGTAAAGACATTTTCTACGAAACCAACGAAGCCAAATACAACGATTACATCATCTATGACACTCCAAGCGGACTGCCGGAAGATCAAGGCCTAAATCAGGTGTAGACCAGATAAGCCCCGTCCGTCAGTTCGAGTGTTTTTTGGAGCGAAGCGAAGAAAAATGTATCGAGAACCAGTGGGTACGGCCGGCAGCGCAACTTCTCGATACGACTTCTTCAAAGTCTACTCGAAGTGACGTGTGCATCAGTTGTACAGTATAAAATGTTCGTCCGTCCGTTCGAGTGTTTTTTGGAGCGAAGCGGAGAAAAATGTATCGAGAACTTTTGGGTACGGCCGGCCGGTAGAACAACTTCTCGATACGACTTTTTTCAAAAGTCTACTCGAAGTGACGGAGGGTTTAATTACATACTACAAATATACGTCCGTCAGTTCGAGTGTTTTTTGTAGCGAATCGTAGAAAAACTTATCGAGAAAGTTTGAGTAACGCTGACTTACAGTGAACTTCTCGATACGACTTCTTCAAAGTCTACTCGAAGGGACGGAATGTAAATAAACAATCCCTTTCAAATGTGAAAGGGATTGTTTGTTTAAAAAAATTATGCTGTTACAATTAACTTAGAGATTCAAAGCTTTCTGATAAGCATTTTCCAATCCGTCAAGATTTTTTCCTCCTGCTGTGGCAAACCCCGGATTTCCGCCGCCGCCGCCCTGGATTTCTTTTGCCAGATCTTTAATCAGTGCTCCAGCCTGATAAATTCCGGCTAGATCATCAGAAACGCCAACGGTAATCATTGGTTTTCCGTCGGCGTCAGACAGAATAACCGTAATGGAAGTCGGGATTTCTTTCTTCAACTGGAAGACGATGTCTTTTACCGAACCGGCATCCAAAGATGTTCTTTTTACCAGAAGCAATTTATCGCCTTTCTGCTCGTAAGCACCTTTCCAGTTGCCGATCTCTCCTTTGGCTTTTTCTTTTTTCAAAGCATCGACCTCAGATTTTAAGGCAGCATTTTCTTCAATTAATTTCTCTATAGAACGTACGACATCCTTCGATTTCAGCAATTGAGAAAGCTCGGAAATCTGCTTCTCAAGATTTTTGAAGTATTCTTCGGCTTTATCTCCTGAGATGGCTTCAATCCTTCTGATTCCCGCTGCGGCAGAGCTTTCGGAAATGATCTTGAAATGACCGATCTCACTGGTATTCTTTACGTGTGTTCCACCGCAAAGTTCCATAGAAGTCCCGAACTGGATCATCCTTACGCTGTCTCCGTATTTTTCACCGAATAATGCCATGGCTCCTCTGTCCAACGCTTCATTAATCGGGATGTTTCTGAATTCCTGCAAGGCAATGCTTTCCCTGATCTTCGCGTTTACTTTATCTTGAACTAAGGTCAGTTCTTCCTCGGTCATTTTATTGAAATGGGAGAAGTCAAAACGAAGATAGTCGGGACCGACAAATGAACCTTTCTGCTCCACATGGGTGCCCAGAACTTCTCTCAGCGCTTCATGCAACAGGTGGGTTACCGAGTGATTGGCCTGCGAATTTCTTCTTTCTGCAGTATTGACTTTTGCATAGAAA
>JBMDXW010000432.1:0-17392 GCA_048594965.1 Chryseobacterium sp. | reverse complement strand
GAAGAACATGAAAGTATCCTGATGTTATCAATGCCGGTGATCGGCTTGTAAACATTACATAAAATATAAAAAAAGAGGTTTTGGTTTTCAGAACCTCTTTTTGTTTTTAGGAGCTATTTCCCGCTATCCACTGTATCTTTTTTGTTACGGCCTCCGCTTTGCTCCATCCGCAACAAAAAAGGATGCCGTTCCTATCGGGGCTAGGGTATTCTGCCCAAAAACATCAGGCGGTCTCCGTTATGAGTTATCTCAATATTTGAAAATGTCTCGGGAGTTTCTCGAATTTGAAATTTAAACAGATACTTCCGGAACATTTAAACCAGACATATCGTGAAATAAGTTGAAAATTTTTCGACATAAGAAAACTGAAATCACCCAATATAATTCTCATCATCAACATAACCGCAGTTGGATAAAACAATAAAAAAGACATAAAAATTAACTCTTAAAATCTGTTATAAATTTCTCTGTTTCTCAAAAAAACACGACATTTGTAGACTTAAAATTCAACTAAAAATTTTTCGAATATCAGATGAAACCTTAGGATTCCATTTGGTTTTAGGAAAAAATAAAAATTATCAGATGAAAATATCAAACAACTGGCTTAAAGACTATATCAAAACGGAATTGAAAACTGAAAGAATCGGTGAGTTCCTTACAGATATCGGTCTTGAAGTTGAAGGGATAGAAAAATTTGAAAGCATACAAGGCAGCCTGGAAGGAATCGTCGTCGGTAAAGTACTCACCTGCGAAAAACATCCGAATGCAGACAAACTGAAAAAAACAACCGTAGATGTAGGAACCGGGAAAATCCTGAATATCGTTTGCGGAGCCCCGAATGTGGAAGCCGGGCAGACGGTTCCCGTAGCGGTAGTCGGTACAAAAATTTATGACAAGACCGGAAACTTTTTTGAAATCAAAGAAGCTAAAATCCGTGGAGAAGTTTCCCAGGGAATGATCTGTGCCGAAGATGAGCTGGGACTAAGCGACGATCACGGAGGAATTATGGTTCTTGATGAAGAAAAATTTGAAATCGGAAAAAATTTCGCTGATTATTTTGAGATCACCAGTGACGAAGTGATTGAAATCGGACTGACGCCAAACAGAACCGACGCCATGTCTCATTACGGAGTGGCAAGAGATCTTCACGCGTACCTTTCCACCAATAAGCAAAAATCTGAATTTGAAAAAGTTTCTTCAGTGGCTCTGAACAATGAAGGAAACCATAATTTTAAGCTGGTTGTAGAAGATGCGGAGCTTTGCCCAAGATATATCGGGGCCGTTATCGAAGGTGTGAAGGTAGCAGATTCTCCGGCATGGCTGAAAGACCGGCTGAAAGCCATCGGACTCAGTCCGATCAATAATATTGTTGATATTACCAACTATATCCTGCACGGATTCGGCCAGCCGCTTCATGCTTTTGATGCGGATAAGATTACTGATAAAACAGTAAAAGTAGGAATCGTAAAGCAGGGAACGAAATTCACGACCTTAGACGGCGTGGAAAGAACACTGAACGGTTCTGAAATCATGATTAAAGATGGCAAAGACCATCCGATGTGTATAGCAGGAGTTTTTGGCGGCGCCGATTCAGGCGTTTCCGGTGAAACAAAAAATATTTTCCTGGAAAGTGCTTACTTCAATCCTGTCGCCGTACGAAAAGGAGCCAAATTTCATGGATTGAATACGGATGCATCCTTCAGATTTGAAAGAGGTGTCGATCCTAATATCACGAGAACAGCCATTACACACGCCATCAAATTGATCGAGGAATTGGCAGAAGGAAAATTGACAGGCGACCTTCTGGAGGAATACCCTAAGAAAATTGAAGACAATTACGTGATCATCAGATTCTCAAAAATCGAACAGATTTTAGGAACAAAGATCCACAGGGAAAAAGTAAAAGAGATCTTAAAGGCTTTGGATATTCAGGTTTTAAATGAAATTCAGAATGGGCTTGAGATTTCTGTTCCGGCGTACCGCGCAGATGTAACCAGGGAAATCGATGTGATCGAAGAGATCTTGAGGATCTACGGATACAATAAGATCGATGCCCCTCAGAAAATATCCTTTACACCGGTAAAACTGAATGCCAAAGATCTGGATGAACTGGAAAACAGCTGGGCAAGAACTTTACAGAGTCTTGGTTTTAATGAAGTAATGAATAATTCACTCACTTCTGTAAAAGATGAGACCGATGCTGTAAAACTATTAAATCCGCTGAGCAATGATCTTGCATTCATGAGAAAATCTTTGCTAGAGGGACTTTTACAGAATACGATCTATAATATCAACAGGAAAAACCAGGATATCAAATTCTTTGAATTCGGAAAAATTTATCATAAAAGAGAAAAATACGAGGAGAGAAAACAGCTGGCCATTCTTGTTTCCGGAAGAGAAGTTGCCGAAAACTGGCTGCAGCCTAAATCTGCCACCAACTTCTATTATCTGAAAGGCTATGTAAAAGTGTTACTGGAAAAGCTTTCAATTGATTACAAAGAAGTCGCTTTGGCTGACGAAAGATTTTCCGATGCGCTTTCTTATGAGGCTGAAGGTAAAACTTTGGTAAGAATTGGAAAAGTAAATCCGCAGATGCTGAAGGATTTTGATATCGATCAGGACTGTTTCTATGCAGAAATCGAACTCGAACTTGCACAGAGCCTGCGTTCTGGAAATGAACTTAAATTTAAAGATATTCCTAGATTCAATAAAATCCGAAGAGATTTAGCTTTATTGATCGATAAGCAGGTGAATTATGAAGATCTGTATCAGACAGCTAAAAAGAATAAATCTCCATACATTAAAAATATCAGCCTTTTTGATGTATATGAAGGGAAAAATCTTCCTGAAGGTAAGAAATCTTATGCCATGAGCTTTGAGCTTCTAAACGAGGAAAAAACGCTTGAAGAAAAGGAAATTACCGTCGTGATGGATTCACTGGTAAAATCTTTCCAGAAAGAATTCAACGCAGAACTGAGAGGATAATTTACCGAAACATAAATAAAGAAAACGGACTTTTGTCCGTTTTTTTTTGTTTCCTATACAAGTAAATGTCCAATGATTACCGACGATTAAATAATACCGGATTCTCTGTAAAATAGCGTTTATGCAAACAATAAAGTTTTATGAAGACCGTTTAAATAATATTATTTCCGTAAATTTGATTTAAATCAAAAAGAAAAAAATGAAAAATCTCTTTTTAAGTATATCGATGGCCGCCGTATTGGTTTCGTGTGGTGCGATGTCGGGTTCTGCTTCGAAAGTGGGCAAGGCCCAGCCTTCACTGACCGGTACAAAATGGGCTTTGGCAGATAATGTGAAAGGAAAAATCCCGACTTTGAATATCGAAGGCGAAAAGATCAATGGAAACACCGGCTGCAATAATTATTTCGGAACCGCAAAAGTAGAGCCTTCTACAGGTAATTTCTCCGCGGGGCAGATGGGTTCCACGAAAATGGCGTGCGAAAATATGAGCGTTGAAAGAAACTTTTTGGATATGATGGCAAAAGCCAATAAGTATGTCATCACCGGGAATGTTTTAGAACTGTACCAGGACAACCTTCTTCTGCTGAAATTCAATAAAGCCGAATAATGCAGGCATATAAAAATAGAAAAGGAACTCAACTGAGTTCCTTTTTATGTTTAGATTGTGATTAATCTTCCTCTTCTTCGTCGTACTTCGCCAACTCTTCATCGCACCATTTGAATGCTGCTTCTACTACTTTCGTAGCTTCATCTGCCATCGTTTCCTCGTCGTCTCCTTCAAGATCGTCCAGCCATTCAACCTCTTCTTCCTCAACATTCAGGATGAATCTCGGATATTCTGTATGAACAACGAACAAATCTTCTGGAAATTCTGAATTATCTGCTAATAAAAACTTAGGTAATTTCATTTTTTTAATGTTTTAACTTTAAAATCAAAGATAATAAAATTATTGATATTTGTTCTTGTCAATTTTTATTTTTTGTAAAACTTTATTCTTCGTTAAAGTTGATTCCTGCAAAGTATCTTTGGGCGTAAAAGTAAGAATCACATAAGGATTTATGGTGCTGATCAGTTCCGCTACCTGAATGTATTCCAGGTCTTCCACATCTTCCACATAATATTTTACGGGACCTTTATCAAGGTGCTCAGACTGTAAAAAATGTTTCATCTCCTTCCTGTTTTCCAGGTAATTTCCTTTTGAAAGCCAGGTGAAAGCCATCCCCGAGAGGATACTCAGGAATCCTATAGCATAGACTTTATCCCCGAAAGCAAGAAATAATCTCCTGAAATACACAAGCCAGACCGCCATGCTGAAAGGTGCCATCAGACGATAATCAATAGGATTTACCGAGTAAAAGTACTGGATGAAATAAGAACATACGATCCCGGAAATACTCACGAATATAAAGAACTGTTCGGTCTCGGAAAGTTTATATTTCATAAAGAGGTAAACAATCAAAAGGATATTCACCAGCCCGATTCCGTAAATCGCGTAATTAATCACGCCTTTGCCGGGGTCGGCAATATGAATGAACGGATTGAAAGTGGTGCACAATCCCTGAAAGAGTTCTTTCAAAAGTTTGGAAGTAGCATGCAGGCCGATTTCAAGAAACTCTTTCACATAATTTTCATTAAAATAATCGATAAATAAAAATTTATATAAAACCACAAAAGCACCACCGATCAGCCCGGAAATGATAAAACTCCGTGAGTATTCTTTTTTCCAGAAAATCAATCCGAAAAGTCCGGTTCCGCCCATGATAAACAGTGCGCTGTACCGAATATTATAAAGTGCGATCAGATTTAGTGAAAGATAAAAAACGGCTTTACTGCCTTTAAGTTTTCCGGTGATGACCAGCGAAGATGTATAAAGGAACAAAAGTACGAAAGGTAATATCAGAGCCTCACTCATCGTGTAGGAAAATATGGAAAGAAAACTGAAAAGGGCCGTTAATACCACGGTTTCTTTAAAGTAAAATCTCTTTTTCCAGCTGAAGAGAACAATGAACAGGAAAGCTGAGATTCCTACAATCTTGCTGCTCCAAAACTCATCGGGACCGAAAAAAGTGAAAAACTTTATGCTTAAAGGATATCCCAGCGGCGTCGTGGTATTATCGATCGTTGGAAATACATGGGCAAAACGCATGTACCGGATAGAGTCGGGATTGGTTCTTCCTTTCTCGTTCAGTAAAAAACGTAAAATGATCATCATTAACGTAATGATGATCATTGATATTTGAATTGTTCTTTCTTTAAATTTTATCAAGGTTGCCGTTATTAGGTTATAGATTGTAAGGTTCGCAACAAATTTATAACTAATATCCAATAACTCATAACTAAAAATTACTTCGAAAACATTTTCGCTACTTTCTCTGCTTTTTTGCTTTCCGAATAGTCGTAGAAGCCTTCACCTGATTTTACACCCAGTTTTCCGGCCATGACCATGTTTACCAGTAGCGGGTTCGGAGCGTATTTAGGGTTTTTAAAGCCGTCATACATCACATTCAGGATCGCCAGGCAGACATCAAGACCAATAAAATCGGCCAGCTGGAGCGGTCCCATCGGATGTGCCATTCCCAGTTTCATAACGGTATCTATTTCTTCTACACCCGCTACTCCGTTGTAAAGGGTTTCGATCGATTCGTTGATCATCGGCATCAGAATCCTGTTCGCTACAAAGCCAGGATAATCATTCACTTCTACAGGAACTTTACCCAAAGTCTTACTCATTTCATAGATCGCCTCAAAGGTCTCCTTCGATGTAGAGTATCCTTTGATAATCTCTACCAGCTTCATGATCGGAACGGGGTTCATAAAATGCATTCCGATTACTTTATCTGCTCTCTTGGTGGCTGCAGCAATTTTCGTGATAGAAATAGAAGACGTGTTGGTCGCCAGGATACAGTTTTCGGGCGCAAACTCATCCATCTGCCCGAAAATTTTCAGTTTTAGCTCCTGGTTTTCAGTGGCAGCTTCCACGATAAGGTCCGCAGAGGTTACCGCGTCCTGAAGTGCAGTAAATGTGGTGATATTTCCTAAAGTCTCAGCCTTTTGTTCTTCCGTAAGGTTTCCCTTTGCAATTATTCTGTCAAGATTGGTGGTGATGGTTTTCAGTCCTCTATCCAAAGCTTCCTGCGATACGTCTACCAGATTTACCTTAAAACCGCTCTGTGCAAAAGTGTGTGCAATACCATTTCCCATGGTTCCCGCTCCAATCACTACAATGTTTTTGATCATTTTCCTTATTTAGTTTGATTAATTTTATTTAATGGGTGTTAAATTCCGTGCTTTGGAAAGGTCTGCTTTTCGGGCGTATTTTTCTGGGCTGAAATTGACCATTCCGTCGCTGTCTTTTGTTCTGGTACCATTCTGTGTTTCAACAGCAGCTTTCAGTCCTTTGATAAGCCCCGCTTTTTGCGTCTTCGAAAGAAAATCGGTGCCGATGTAAAGGTTGTATTCCCCTTCGCGCCCCAGGCCGTTCTGCTTATAGATCTCAAGGCTTTTGAGCTTGTTTTTACTTTTAAATTTGTTTAGGAAATCCATTACCGGTCTGTCGGAAGGAGGTCCACAGCACACGCTGGCATAGCCTACGGTGAGGTAGTTTTCGCTTTTCTGTGCAAAGAATAAAGTGCAGGCGAATAAGGCAGTTGCTATAAGTATTTTTTTCATTTTTAATGGTTTTAAAATTAAGCTTAAATTTTTACTTATTAAAATAATCCCAGACCGACTTTGAAATATCTGCAATCATTTTACAGTTCACTTCATCCGTTTCCGTTGAGTTACTGACAAATACAGCTATTGCATAATGTTTGCCATCGGGCAAAGTAACAATGCCGATTTCGTTTTCAGCACCGGTTAGGCCTTCATTGTTCTTTCCTGAAGCTCCCGTTTTTCTTGCGACAGGCGTGTTTTCGGGAAGCTGGGCGATTAATTTATTTTTTCCGGTAGAAGTCGACCATAATACTTTCATCAGGTAATCCGTAGATTTTTTAGACAGTAATTTTCCGTCATAAAATTTTTTGAGAACAGCAGCAGCAGAAGAGGCCGTGCTGTAATTTTTGTACTGAATATTCCAGTCTTTGTGCATTTCGGCTTCATTGTATCTGATCTGAAAACCTTTTACCCCTTTGGAATCCATAAAACGCTGCACGGTTTGCGTTCCGCCTAATAATTTCAGCATGATATCGCAGCCGTTATTGTCACTTTTGGCAACGGTATATTCAAGAACTTCACTTAAAGGGATCTCCACGCCTCCGCTAGGATATTTTTCGCGGAGCGGTGACCATGTATTTTCTAATAAATTCGTTTTGTCCAATAAAATTTTCTGATCAAGGGAGAGTTTTCCTTTATCCACAGCATCCAGCACTGCGGCGGCAATATGGAATTTAAAAACACTCTGCATCGGCATTTTCTCTTCTGCATTTTTCTTGAATGTAAAACCATTTTCAAATCCTAAAACGGAAATCGCAACTTTTGCGTTTTTGCCATTGACGATCGTATTAACTTTTTGTTCCAGAATAGATTGCTGTGCGAAGGTAAATACAGAGATCAGAAGAAAGATAAAGCTTGTTTTTTTCATAATATTTTGTTTAAAAAGAAATCCCTCTTAGAAACTAAAAGGGATTGGCAATTTAAGATTTTTTTTTACTTCACTTCCATATAATTCAGGTTTACGCCGTCATTTTCGAAATAGATCCTGATTTTGTTTTCGCCTTTGGTAAGGTTAATCCCTTTTGCAGAAACGGTTTTCCAGTTTTCGTTTCCTCCCGTCGAAGGTAATGAAACGGTCGCCAGCTGCCTGCCGGAAGCGTTTTCAATCCTGATTTTAGCAGAAGAATTGCTGGAGTAACTGATGTCAAAAGTATAAGCTTTTCCTGACTTTGCCGTCAGAGTGTACTGCAGCCATTCGCCGCTTTCGGTTTTTCCGACGTAGTATTCATTGTTTTTTCCTTTATAAATATCAACCCCATCATTTCTCAACTGGTTTCCTGAATTCCACTCTGATCTCTTTTCAGGATCGCTTACCCAGAGATTGATAAAATCCTTGTCAAGATAAGCCGAACCCATTCTTCCTAAATCATAATCTGTCGCCATAATCCTGCCCGGAGCCTGAAGATTTTTGAAAGGTTTTGTAGAAGCATCCGTCGTCTGCCGGAACATCGCATCGATCACATCATTTTTGATTTCCACATTGCTGAACTTATAATTGTCTGCGATCTGCATCAAGGTTTTTCGGGAAAACTCTTTTGAGGGTTTTTCACCGCCATTCTTCCAGTAATCGAGCAGTTTCTGGTATTCCGGAGTGATTTTTACATTGGCTATTCCCGCGATATTGTCGATTTTCTTCATCGGCCAGAAAGCGTACCCGATGTTGTGTTTGTCTAAAAGCTGAATCAGCTCTGTAAACCATACGTTGGAGTTTTCTCCGGTTTCTCCCAGCCAGATCGGAATATTGTGTTTTTCCCGGAGGTCAAGGGCAAATTTAAGGGTTGCATCATCGTTATAATTCCAGTATTTGTGGAAGCTGAAAACCATGTTTTTGTCCCAAAGCGGTATTAACCCATTGTAATTATTTCCCCAGCCGTTTCCTTCGATGATGATGATGTGTTTTTTGTCAACGGTACGAATGGCGTCCGTGATCTCTTTTTGCAGTTTCCAGAGAGGAGCATTCGACATTTCGTCAGTTCCGTTCGGATTTTTTCCGGTGAAATTAATATTAGGCTCATTGATCAGGTCATAACCTCCGATCCACGGTTCATCTTTGTATCTTTCTGCTAATTTTTTCCATAGGGCAATGGTTTTTTTCTGATTGTCTTCACTTTCCCAAAGAGATGGTTTTGATTTGTCGTTATCAGAAATGTTTACATCATTTCCCTGTCCGCCAGGTGCTGCATGAAGATCCAGGATCAGGTATATTTTATTGTCGGCACACCATTTCAGAAGATCATCGGTCATTTTAAATCCTTCTTCCAGCCATGTGTTCTGACCTTTCTTAGGCTCTTTTTCGATCGGTAGCGTATACAGGTTGTAGTGAATCGGAAGCCTGATTGAATTAAAACCGCCTTTTTTCAGGAAATCGATGTCCTGTTTCGTGATTCCGTTTTTAAGATAAGCTTTATAGAAATCGTTCATTCCGTCTTCGCCGACAAGCTCTGCAATTTTCTCTTTGATTTTGTATTGCGGACCGGCGAAATCAGCGGTTTTCAGCATGTATCCTTCCTGAAGCATCCATCCTCCCAGACCGAGACCCCGTAGTTGTATATTTTCACCTTTGTCCGTGACGATCTTTTGTCCGTCTGTTCTTAAAAGCTGTGATGTCCCAAATTGAGACAATAAAAAAGCGGAAAGTAGAATGGCTCGTTTCATAGTTGGTTTAATTATTTAAATATTGTGGGATTTTTTAAGAATGATTATTTGATAATGACAAATATATTTAAAATTTATTAAATAGAATTTAAATATTTGTGCAGGAGCAAAATATGATTGGGCTAAATAAAAAAGAGACTGTTTATTGATAAACAGTCTCTTTTCGTATGTATTGTTGTCTGAATTATTTCTTCTTGTAAGCAGCGTCTTTAATTCTCGCTTTTTTACCTCTAAGGTCTCTGAAGTAGTAGATTCTTGATCTTCTAACTCTACCTCTTCTGTCAACTTCGATTTTCTGAAGAGCAGGCATGTTGATAGGGAATACTCTTTCTACCCCTACGTCACCAGACATTTTTCTGATCGTAAAAGTTTTTGTAGAACCGGTACCTCTTAGTTGGATAACTGTTCCCTTGAAGAACTGAGTTCTTGTTTTTTGTCCTTCTTTAATCTCGTAATACACAGTGATTGTATCACCTGCTTTGAATTCAGGGAATTCTTTTTTTGTAATGTACTTGTCTTGTACGTACTTTAATAAATCCATTATTAATAAATAAAATGTTAAGGCTAAGCAACTTACACGGACTTCGTCAGAGGTTGAATAACAGGTTGCAAATATACAGATCTTTTTTCAAATATTCCAAACAAATTTCTATTAAATATCATGGAAATTTAAAGAAAATTTCAGTTAAAAATAATATTTCCGTGAAGTTATCATCAGGTACAGTTTACTTCAGCATCCTGCTTTTTTGCGGTGAACAAAAACGATTCAGGGAACTGCAGTTACGGCGACACCGGGAATTATTATATGGTTATAAATGATTTTTATACCGAAGTTTCAAAATGGATTCAGTGTAAGGTATCGAATAAACATTGGCAACGGAGAAGGAAAGTACGGAGAAAGCATAATGTTTTTAAATAAACTCGAGAGTCTGAGGTGTAGATCTATATCAGGATTTGATATCAGTCCAATCAGTTCAGTATATTAAGTAAAAGCGGCAAAAATTTTTAATTTTTGCCGCCTATTGTTATTCTTCATCTGTAGACTTCAGTGCCCACGCAATAAGCGGTGCCTGCATAAAAAGCCTGCCAAATCGCTGTTTATCGGTATTAAGCCCAAACGAATCTCTTCTGTTTTTATACTGGGCAATATTTCCGGGCAGAACGGCAGCAAAGAAACCGGCTACGATTCTCCCCATTGTTTTTCGGTATTTCTTAGGGGTGGCAATCATTGCGGTGCCTAACGCAATCTCAGCAATTCCTGAATAAACAACCGTGTCATCTTTATCCAGAGGAACCCATTCAGGGACCTGAGCCTGGAATTCTTTTCTTGCAAAAGTGAGATGACCTATTCCTGCCGTAATCAGAAATGCACCTAAGGCAATTCTTGAAATGTTTTTCGCTTCCATAATAATAAATTTATAGTGATAAAGGTGTAGCAAACACTAACCAAAATTCAGACCATGATCCATCACATACTTACTAAGATATACTCATGCGGTAAGCTAAATCATCGGCCGTTACTTCCGGATATGAGAAAAAGTATTAAATTTAAGCCAACAGAAAATCTAATATTTCATGATAGATAAAAGAGTAAAAAATGCAAAGGAAGCCATTGAAGGCATTACAGACGGAATGACATTGATGCTGGGTGGATTCGGGCTTTGCGGTATTCCTGAAAATTCAATTAACGCCCTGGTAGAGAGTGATGTAAAAGACCTTACGTGTATATCAAACAACGCCGGGGTCGATGATTTCGGTTTAGGATTGCTGTTGCAGAAAAGGCAGATCAAAAAAATGATTTCATCTTACGTGGGAGAAAATGCGGAGTTCGAAAGACAGATGCTTTCCGGCGAACTTGAAGTTGAGCTGACCCCACAGGGAACTCTGGCAGAAAAATGCAGAGCCGCACAGGCCGGAATTCCTGCTTTTTATACACCGGCGGGTTTTGGAACCGAAGTGGCAGAAGGAAAGGAAGTGAAAGATTTTGACGGCAAGCCTCATATTCTGGAGCATGCATTCAAAGCGGATTTTTCCATTGTAAAAGCCTGGAAAGGGGACCATGCCGGAAACCTTATTTTCAAAGGATCCGCAAGAAACTTCAACCATCCGATGGCCGGAGCCGGAAAAATTACCATCGCCGAAGTAGAAGAGCTGGTAGAGCCGGGTGAGCTGGATCCCAATCAGATTCATATTCCGGGAATTATGATCCAGCGAATTTTCCAGGGTGAAAAATTTGAAAAAAGAATAGAACAGCGTACCGTAAGAAAGAGAGAGCATTAAAGATGATAATGGCTGCAAAGTTTAAAAGCAGTTTATTATTTGCATCTTACGCACTTATAAGTTAAAAAAAAACAAAAGCCGATTCCATATTGGCTGATTAAAAATTTTCAAATTATTACCATGTTAAGTAAAGAAGATATAGCAAGACGTATTTCAAAAGAAGTGAAAGACAGATATTATGTAAACCTTGGAATCGGAATTCCGACTTTAGTCGCCAATTATGTTCCCGAAAATCTCAACGTAGAATTCCAGAGTGAAAACGGTGTTCTGGGAATGGGACCGTTTCCCTTTGAAGGCGAAGAAGATGCAGACATCATCAACGCCGGAAAACAGACGATCACCATTTTAGATGGCGGATCATTCTTTGATTCGGCATTCAGTTTTGGAATGATCAGAAGTAAAAAAGTGGATCTTACGATTCTGGGTGCCATGGAAGTCTCTGAAAACGGAGATATCGCCAACTGGAAAATTCCGGGGAAAATGGTGAAAGGAATGGGTGGCGCCATGGATCTTGTAGCCTCCGCAGAGAATATTATCGTTGCCATGATGCATGTCAATAAAGCCGGGGAAAGCAAAATTCTTAAAAAATGTACGCTGCCTTTAACAGGTGTTAACTGCGTGAAAAGGGTAGTTACCGAATTGGCCGTATTGGATGTTACTCCCGCCGGTTTTAGATTGGTGGAAAGAGCACCCGGTGTTTCCGTAGATCACATCATCAAATCCACGGAAGCCGATCTGATCATCGAAGGAGAAGTTCCTGAAATGCAGATTTAAATAAAATAAAAGCTGCTTCAACAAAAAATTGAAGCAGCTTTTTTAGAAAAAGTATTATGTTTTTAAAGTTCAATCATCAAGATGTATTACCAATGTGTTCTTAGAATAGAAATTTAAACCCGAAAGATAAAGTTGAAATTGCATTTCCGTTGGGTCCCAGTACTGCCCTGTTATAATCCGGTGTTACGGTCGCAACGTGAGCCAATGAAAAATCTGTCGTTTTGATGTCTTTTGTTGTTCCCGGATAATTTTTAATCGTTGTATAAGAAAGATTGGCCAGATTATAGGAGAATTCTACGGTAAAATGTTTTGTCAGCACATAGTCTAAACCTCCTGATAAAGCCAGTCCGATCTGATTTACCTTGATATCGCTGTCGGGTACGGACTCTCCGTTGGCAGTGACTTTGGTTTTTCCTGAAATGATCGGTACTGCCAGCTGTCCGAAGAAGAATAGACCTCCATGGATGTTCCAGTATTTCCTTGCGAGTGGTTCTACGACCAGCAGATTGGTTTTTAAAGTTACATTTTCAGCACACTGATCGGTCGACTTGACCCCGATATTTCCTACAGCAATTCCTACCGCGGTGGATGAGCCGACAAAATATCCCGCAAGAGGCAAAATGGTCGTGCTGGTTGATTTACCGTTTGCCGAACCGTCACTGGTGCTCTGGTATCCGATTTGCGCGGTTGCAAACCATGTTCCTTTCAAACCTTCCTGTTTTTCCTGAGCATTGCAGATTCCCATGATCATCAGGCAACTTGCCCATAAGATTTTTTTCATGTTCCTAGATTTTTTGTTTGTTTAACAGGATCAAATTTACCCTGGTTTCGCACTTTTTAATCCCGATTTTCAATGACATTTGTCACTTTTGATATTTATCACTTTTGTTAAAAAATCAAAATATTGTTTTTAAATTTACGGTAGATTAAGTATGGTTTTTAATTAATAATAAAAATTAGTGGGTATATTTTGAATTATATTCATTGTGGATATTTGTTTGGCGAAAGTGCTGAATTTTACGATCTGGTGAGTGAAAAATGTAGTGATTTATCAAATTCATTATTTTGCGATCTTAGAAATTAAATCACCTTTTGATTTTCAGAAATTAAGTATATTAGCCTCACTTTTAAATTCAAAAAATGCCACGTTTTTTACTGATCTGTTCCTTGTTGTTTTCGACCTTTTTTTATACTCAGTCACAACTGAATCTGATTCCGTATCCCAGGAATATTGAATTTCTGAATGGGCAGTTTGTGGTCAGTAATCAGACGGTGGTTAAGGGCGCGGAGAAATCCTTTGAGTATCAGTTTTTTTTAAATTCGTTAAAGCAACAGTATAATATTGATTTATCAAAAAATAAAAGAAACAGTGGAGAGAATGTTATTTTTATGACCATCGATAAAAAAATAAATGATACTATTGATTACGAATTAACTGTTGATAAAGAATTAATTTCAGTAAAAGCAAAAAATAATGAAGGGTTATTTCATGGCATTCAGACTTTGCTTCAGCTTATCAGGAACTCTAAAAGTGGAAATATTCCGGCATTAAAAATTTCCGATACACCGAAATTCGCATGGCGAGGAATGCACCTCGATGTCTGCCGCCATTTTTTTACGGTAGATGAGGTAAAGCAGTATATCGATTATCTTGCCATGTACAAGCTGAATACCTTCCACTGGCATTTAACCGATGATCAGGGTTGGAGAATCGAAATCAAAAAATATCCGAAACTGACGCAGATCGGTTCCAAAAGAAAAGAATCCATGATCGGGGCGTATGTGGATAATACTTTTGACGGAAAACCGTACGGACCGTATTTTTATACCCAGGATCAGATCAGGGAGGTCGTAAAATATGCTACCGAACGGCACATTACCGTCGTTCCGGAAATCGAAATGCCAGGCCACGCTTTAGCCGCCCTCTCTGCTTATCCCGAACTGGCCTGTACCCAAGGGCCTTTTGAGCCGGCAACCAAATGGGGCGTGTTCGATGATGTTTTTTGCCCGAAAGAGGAAACTTTTACGTTCTTAGAAAATGTATTAAGTGAAGTCATGCAGCTTTTTCCTTCGAAGTACATCCATATCGGGGGCGACGAATGCCCGAAAACAAGATGGAAGGAATGTGCGCATTGCCAGGAATTAATCAGAAAGAATAACCTGAAGGACGAACACGGGCTCCAAAGCTATTTCATCCACCGGATAGAAAAGTACGTCAATTCAAAAGGCCGTAAAATCATCGGCTGGGACGAAATCCTGGAAGGCGGGCTGGCCCCGAATGCGGCGGTTATGAGCTGGACCGGGATCAAAGGCGGCGTAGAAGCGGCAAAGTCCGGGCATTTTGCGGTGATGACCCCGGGAGCCTATTGCTATTTCGATCATTACCAGGGCGATCCGGCTACGGAACCCAATGCTTTCGGAGGATTTACCCCGTTGGATAAAGTCTATTCCTATCAGCCGGTTCCGGAAGAGCTAAATGCAAAGCAGTCAAAATACATCTTAGGTGTTCAGGCCAACCTCTGGACGGAATATATCCTGGAATTCAGACAGGTGCAGTATATGATCTTCCCTAGATTACTGGCCCTTTCCGAAGTCGCCTGGGGAACTTCTGATCCGAAAAATTACAAAGAATTTGAAGGCCGCGTCATCAATGAGTTCAGAACGCTGGATAAAATGGGGGTGAATTATGCAAAAAGCATTTACAACATCAACGGAAAAGTAATTCCTGCCGGTAAAGGGGTTGCCTACGAACTTTCCACTTCACAGAACGCATCAGGGATCAGGTACACAACTGATGGCACGGAACCTAAGGCAAACGCACAGACCTACGGCAGCCCGGTTCCCGTTTTAAGATCCATGACCATAAAATCCGGTTATTTTGAGAATGGACAGCTGAAAAGCGCTGTTTCTTCACAGGACTTTACCGTTTCCAAAACCACCGGCAAAAAAAATACTCTGGAACAGCAGCCGAGCGAAAACTATTCTTTCGGAGGTGCTTTTACCCTGGTCGACGGCATCATCGGAAACCAACGACAGTTGGGAAAAACCTGGCTGGGTTTCCAGGGAAAAGATGTCGTGGCTACCATCGATTTCGGTCAGACAACGCCGTTTTCGGAAGTCTATTTTAATACGCTGGACAACAAAGGAAGCTGGATCCATTTTGCCAAATCCACCCAGGTTTTTGTCTCCGAAAACGGAACAGATTTCAGGATGGTCAAAGAAACCGGAAAAGACGAAATCCTTGCCGCCAAGGGAAAAATCAGGTTGCAGGTTGGAAACCAGAATGCCAGGTATTTAAAAATTAAAATAGAAAATGCAGGCATCATTCCTGCCGGAAATCCGGGGGCAGATTCCAAAGCCTGGCTGTTTGTGGACGAAATCGGAGCAAACTGAAAATAATAGGATGAGATAAAGTATGGATGATTCGGTTCTTTCTTCAGAGTTCGCTTCTTCACCGGGATTGGTGAAAAAACTCCGCGAAAACGGAATGGTGAAAACCTATCGCGAAGGCGACGTTATTCTCGATGAAAATTCGTCCATCCGCTCGATCCCGATCGTGATGAAAGGGATGATGAAAGTGATCCGCACGGAGGAAGACGGCCGGGAAATCCTGCTTTATTATATCAGGGCGGGGGAAAGCTGTATCATGTCTTTTCTCGGAGGAATGCACAATGAAAAAAGCATTGTAAAAGCGGAAGTCGAAGAAGATACGGAAATCCTGTTCCTTCCCGTAGACAAAGTTTCCCTGTTTATCAAAGAGTATCCGGAATGGCTGGATTACATTTTCAGGCTGTACCACAAACGTTTTGAAGAACTTCTGGACATCGTCAACGCCATTGCTTTCAAAAAAGTGGATGAAAGGCTGCTGAATCTTTTAATGAAGAAATCTGAAATCCTGGAGACAAAAATCTTGATCATTACCCATGAGCAGCTGGCCAATGAACTCGGAACCGCACGGGTGGTGGTCTCCCGTCTTTTAAAACAGCTTGAAGATTCCGGTAAGCTCATGCTGGGAAGGAATAAAATCACCCTGTTGTAAATTTCCGCGTTATGTAACAAAAGTAGCGGTACGGCTCTTTCCCTTTCTGCAATTTTGCATCATAAAATTCAGAAAAATGGAAATATTCGGATATATCGCATCGGTTTTAATAGGGATTTCATTAGGCTTAATCGGCGGTGGCGGAAGCATTCTTACCGTTCCGGTTCTGGTCTATCTTTTCGGATTAAATGCCCTTGCCGCCACGGAGTATTCGCTTTTCATCGTCGGGATCAGCAGCCTTGCCGGTTCTGTTTCCTACCTGAAGAAAGGATGGGTGAATACCAAAACAGCTTTTGTTTTCGGGATTCCGTCCGTTATTTCAATTTTTATCACCCGGAATTATATTTTGCCACTCATTCCCTATGAGGTATTTTCCATCGGTCATTTAACCATAACAAAAGATATTCTCCTGCTGTCAATCTTTGCCGCGCTGATGATCACGGCTTCCTGGAAAATGATCCGTAAACCTAAAGAAGACCATTCAGAAAGCGGTGATTATCAGAGGCATCATACCATGATGATTGCCGGACAAGGTTTGATGGTGGGCGTTTTAACGGGTCTGGTGGGAGCGGGCGGCGGATTTATGATCATTCCTGCGCTCGTCAATTTCCTTAAAACCCCGATGAGAGTGGCCATTGGAACCTCGCTTATCATTATTTCCTTCAATTCGCTGATCGGTTTTTTCTCTACGATGCATCATGCAGCCGTCGACTGGAAATTCCTGGCCATCGTTTCATTAATCGCCGTGTCTGGTATCATCATCGGATCACAGTTATCCAAAAAAATCAACGGTAAAAAGCTGAAGCCCGCTTTCGGATGGTTTACACTGGTGATGGGCATTTATATTATCGTCCGCGAATTGATCTTCTGAAATGGAAATATGTGTTTCAAAAGATCTTCTGTAACAAAAGTAGCTGTGATGAACGTTGCAAATCCGGAAATTTGGA
>JBMDXW010000431.1:0-2902 GCA_048594965.1 Chryseobacterium sp. | reverse complement strand
ACAGCCCTCATCAGAAGTATATTAGGACCAGATTATTATGTTTGGGTATTCCGGATTAATGATTTCCAGGTTTTTGCTGATCTTATGGATGCGGAAGCTTATGTGCAGTCCGCAGGTGTTGTCAAGATCGGATACTATGATTTATCACAAATGAATAATTTCAAACCCTAATGGAAATCAATTTTAACGACGATAGAATAACGGAAGAATCTTACGAAAAACCGGTAAAAAAAAGGAGGTGGGACCGATGGATCTACCTTGCGGTACTGGCACTGATTGTATTCTCTGTACTGAGATGGCTGATAACCTCCTGGTTTTTTGATTATGCCGACGGTTTCCTGAAGCAGCAGCAGTTTGATGTGAAATTTACCAGCGATATCAGAATTCTGAATTATAACGCAAAGGAAGGTTCTACGGTAAAAAAGGGAGACACTTTGTTCAGCTATGAATTTTATGACTCGAACTTTCGCAGAACGAGTGTTCAGGATTCTTTAAAAAACCTTGTTGACAATACCACTTTTGAAAATCAGCTGGCATCGATCAGTTCACAGATCCTGAAGAAGAAAAGTCTTGTCGCCGATATGAAAAAAAGAGTGGCTTTTTGGGAAAGTGAGAAAAAAAGAAAGGAAAAACTGGTATACATTAACCAAATCACACCCAATGAGCTGGCCAACGTCGATCGATCTATTGACGATCTTACGTATGAGATTTCCTCTCTGAATGCCGACATCAAAGCATTGAACAGTGAAATGGAAAAAATGTCCGCCATCAACAGCCATAAAAATCTCCTGGCACAGGAGGAAAACAGGGCTGCTACGATACAGAATTATTACATCTCGCCGATTAATGGTACTACAGACCGTTTTCGTGTGACCGACGGGCAGGTGGCTTACAAATCGGATATCGTTACATCAATTGTCCGTAAAGGACAGTATGTACAGGCTTATATCGACATCAGCGATATCGATGAATTCAAGGAAGGAGACAAGGTGGCCATTAAGCTTCCGTACGGATTTAATAAAACCCTTACGGGACAGGTTAAGAAAATCTATTCCATCTCTGAAATAAAGGATAACACCCTGATCAATAAAACATTGAACGACAACAAATATGGTGTCGTGATCGATATTGTCCCGATTGACGGCAAATCCTGGGAAACGGTAAAGATCAGTAATATCCCGGTTAAAGTCAGAAAACTAAAATTTACATAAAACCGATGCCTGAAAAAATATTAACCCTTGAAAACGGAATTACCGCTCAGCTGCTGGATGATTTTGTAGACCGAAATGAAATTCCCGATCCTGAAAAAGCGGATATCTGGATCATTAATAACGAAAAAGCATTAAACGTTATCAAATTCCTGATTTCCGTGATCAGACATCCGGATCAGAAGGTTTTTCTTAAGCCTGTCTTCCTGCAGAAAAGTTTAAAAAAAATCTATAAAGAGTATAAAAATTATAATCTCAAACATTTATGTGACGGCTATATTCAGGACCTGGATATCCGGAACAAAATTCCCCAGATAAGGTTTATTTTAAATTTTATCAAAAAACGTGAGATCGCTTCTTCGCTGCCCATGGAGGATCTGCTGAAGAAAACACTGCTGTATTATTATTCCAGAAATAAAAACATTGAATTTTACGAAAGCGCAGGGTCTCTCAGCGGGTATTCCTATCCGAGGATAGAGGCCTACTACGACACGGCCGAAGACGCTTTTGTGCACGGAAGAGCCTTGCTGAATGGAGCTTACAAGAGCGATTACCTTCGTAGGGACTATGTAGACACCTCCCACGTATGCAAGAAATGTAATTCAGGGTTTCTGAACTATCGTGAAGAGTGCCCGAAATGCAAGCAGCACAACCTCCAGGTAAGGGTGCTTATACACCACTTCAGATGCGCTCATGTTGCTACGGAACAGAGTTTTCAGCAGGGAGACCGTTTGGTATGCCCAAAATGCAGCATGGAACTTAAAAATCTCGGGGTTGATTACGATAAACCCGGAAAAGTTTTCTACTGTCTGAATGACCGGTGTAAAAACGAATTCCAGAAACCTCTGATCGGGGTACACTGCATCAACTGCAAAACCGAGCAGGCACCGTCTGAGCTGAAGCTGGAAAAGATCTACCAATACGAACTTGCCCAGAAAGCGATTAATGAAATACTCCTTTAAACCAAGTGGAAAGCTTCTGGGAAATCATTTATTCTAACCTGAGATATTCGGACTGGTCTACCATTCTGAACTGGGGCTGGTATGTGTTTATCATCGATATTCCCCGGTTTCTTATTCTGGAGGTTGTCGTTCTTTTCGTAACCTTCAGGAATCGTTTCATCAACGAAGATGCATGGATCTTAGCGAAGAAAAAACTGCTGCGTGAGTCTCCTTTGGTCACGGTGCTTGTTCCGGGGCATAATGAAGGGAAGCACCTTCATAAAATGGTCACTTCCATGCAGAAGCAGACGTATAAGAATATTGAAATCATCGTCGTGGATGACGGCTCTACCGATTATACAAGAATTATCGGCAGATCTTTTGAAAAACAGGGACTGATCAGTAAATTTCTCCGTTCCGAAATACGTGGGGGAAAAGCTTCGGCAGCCAATCTGGGACTGAAATATTCAAGAGGTAAATTCATTGTGCATATTGACGCGGATTCTTCGCTTGATCATGATGCCATCGAAAAATCACTGCTTCCTTTTTATGCCCGCAAATACATCGGCGGCGTAGGCGGAAACCTGATGGTAAGAAACGACCGGGATTCTCTTACTTCCACCATGCAGTATCTCGAATATCAGCAATCGATCAGTATTTCGAGAATCGTACTTTCAAGCCTTGGAATTTATAAGATCATTTCCGGAGCTTTCGGGGTTTTTCCGCGGAAGGTCATGGAGAGAGTCGGTGGCT
>JBMDXW010000430.1:0-3000 GCA_048594965.1 Chryseobacterium sp. | reverse complement strand
ACTGAGTCATTACCGTAGGATCGGTTTTCTTACCTCCTGTAATAGCTTCTGCATCTACAGGCTCAATATCGGTTGATAATTCTTTAGTGATGCCAAGAAATTTCACTTTCTGCTTATCCACTAGTATTTTATTGTCTTTAGGAGCCTGGTTTTTGTTTTTTTTATCCGTATTTTTCATCTTCTTATTAATTTGTTAGGCGTTACTATCAGAAAAAAGATTCTTGATCTTCAGTTCTGTATTTTGAGTGTGATCTTGGGTGTAAATTGGTGGTTTGTACTCTCTGAAGCCTCCGAAAAAACTGTCAGACTGTACCTGATCCTGAATATCCAGCTTTTGCTTACAGCTGTCTATATTTCTGTTTTTAGTTTTTGTAATCCGTAATTTCTGAAACAACTTTTTCATTTTCGTATATTTTTCTGATTAAATTGAGTATAGAGATCGTTCCGGGAAATAATAATTCCTTATTTTTTCCGATAAAGTGATCCGTTTCTTCCTGGTGAATTTCAAAACCTGGTTTTGAGATCATCTCTAAAAAGTCTTTCAGAACATATTCACCTTCGTATTCAGGGACAAACTGAACCAGAATATTTGATATAAAATCCAGGAAAGAACGCAGATATCTCTTATTTTTTAATGGATAAAGAATCTTAACCGTATCAAAAACGATCTGGTACATCATGGTACATTTCAGGACAGATTCTTCTTTTTTGTCATCAAAAGCAAATTCGGAAAGATACTTTATTCCAACATTTTTTTTAGTAACAATGAACAGTAACAGTTTGCAGTTCAGTATAATTCCTTCCGAAAAACGATTGATCCGGAAGCCTATCCTTGCTATATTCTGATATTGCTGGATCTGAACAAAAACAGGCAAATCTATTGTCGTAAGCTCTTTGATTTTCTGATTGGTAACAATTGATTTTAAGGTAAGGTAGGCCGCTAATTTTATATTTCCGGTTTTGTAATACCAATAGGCCTTTTTAGGGTAAAGGGTATCTTTTAAAATAAGCTTAAAAGTCTCGTCTTTACTTTCCTGCGGAAACATTTTTTCACCGTACTTAAACTGAGAAATACTCTCCTCCATCCGATTTTCCTTGATGAGACTGAAGGCTTCAAAAAACGTATTCTCCAGGTTATTATACAATGCAGTATCATCCAAAGACCTCGTATTAATAAACTCCCGTGTGTAGATATTGGTGAAGAGATCATCATTGAGAATAGAGGAAATATTTTTCTGCATAATTTATCCGGCTATTCTTATCAGTTTCTTTCTTACGATTTCTTTTTTCTGGTTTTCATCGAAATCATAAACACAATAATCTTTGTCTTTGTTTTCCAGCGCATGCTGCGAGCATCCGCCATTGCACAGAGGAAGAATAGAGCATGACAGACATGGTTTATTTTTAAATTTGATGTTCATTCTCTCATCAAACTTCTCATTCCAGTTTATTTCACCATTGGCTTGCAAAGAACCTTCTTTGGAACCTCCCGAAAAATCCCTTGCAGTACATTTGAAAACATCTCCGTTATAATTGATCGTGGCATTGTTGATTTTGTCTGCGTAGCATGAGTGCTTTACATTGTCAGGAACAGCTCCTTCATGGGCAGCAAACCCAAGCGCTTTTACCTTTCGGATCAGATCATTTACTCTTGCTGTAGTCTGTGCATCTTCTGCAACCTGCCAAACTTTATGAAAGGCAATAGAAGCATAATCTCTCTTTTCCAAATCTATTTTCTGCAGGTCTTTGTACACTTCTTCGAAATCGTCGAGATTGTCATTGGTGAAATTAACCCTGATACCAACGCTGAAATCATTTTCACAAAGCTTTTTCACATTTTGCATGATCACATCATAAGAACCACGCTTTGCATTTACGTATCTTACGGTATCATGGGAAGCCTTATTACCATCCAGAGTGATCTGAAAACCGTTTACGGTATAGGCCTTCAGTTCTTCGATCATTTCATCGGTGAAAAGAAAACCGTTGGTGGTAAACTGGGTATCGAATTCTACCCCGTATTCTTTACAGATCTTATCGGCAAAGGCCATGATTGGTGCGATTACTTCTTTGTAGTACATCAGAGGTTCACCGCCAAACCAGGAGATGTGGAAGGTTTTCAGCTCCTTTTTTGTGGTGATGATATTGTTGATCAGAAGACAGGTCTTAGTAACCGTTTCATTATTCATCTTTGATCCTTTCACATGAGATTCGTAGCAGTACCAACATTTAAAGTTACAGTTCATGGTTGGATTCACGATCAGTGAGTAATGCGTTTCATCACTGTCGATCTTCTTGCTCAGTGCGCGTACTTTATCCACCTCATCGACTTCTTTTTCCACAATAAAACCATTTTTATATAATGACTGGTAAAAAGTAGGATGATAGCCGGAAAGATCCTGAATATCTTCTTCTGTTCTCAGTGCTTTGAACAAGTCCAATATCGTTGCATCGATCGCTATAAACTTGTTACTGAAAGAATTATAGATATAGTTTTTATTATTATGAAAAATATCGTGATTAAATTGGCTTGTTTTCATAATTAGTTTTTTTTAGAGAAGCCAGCCTAAAAAATTTAGGCTGACTTAAAATTTAAAATTAAGCTTAGTTGGTACTGGTTGTAGGCTCAGTAGGCTTTACAGAACACTTACATTTGAAGATGTTGATATTGATATCTTCCAATTGTTCTTCTGAAACAGCATCTGAAAAACCTCCCGCTAATTGTCCGGCTTCGTTTTCGTTTACCGCTTCGAATTGTAATGATTTTGATAAGTGCTCAAGGGCCTTGTCATTTGAGTTGTTAGAATCTTTAGACATTTTAATTTAATTTATGGTTATCACTTACTCTTTTATACCGGTTTTCAGTTTTCCCCGTAGTTGTTGCAACAATATCTTTACAATCAATTCCTTTTTCAGAATGATTTGTACTTTTTCAGTTATGAGTTTCCACCTGTTTGCGGTTTGTGATATCCACACTTTGACCAGTTAACATGGATAGTC
>JBMDXW010000043.1:0-7183 GCA_048594965.1 Chryseobacterium sp. | reverse complement strand
GGGAATTGATCGTACCCTGTGTTTTATCGTAAATAGTCAGTTTATCTTTTCCTTCATAAATGACCGTAGAGGCATACATTTCCATAGGATTGTGGTGCTCGGTTCCATGACTGAAATGGCTGTCGGTTTTCACAAAGGAATTTTCATAAGCTTTATCAAAATCGCCGGTAGGTTTCGGCGGAGGCGGTTTCAAGAGTGATGCTAAGCCTTTCTTAGGATCTCTGGCTTTATCAATATTCGTTTTAAGATCGGTTTCAAAGCTTTCTTCTTCATAAACAACCTTTATTTTTGCGGCAGCGTAACGGGCGAGCTCAAATGTTTGTGCAACAACCAAAGCGATCGGCTGCCCATTATACCTGATGATATTATCTTTTAGCGGTTTAAAAACAGTTCCCGGCGGCGCATCCATATCGGCATATTTAAAATCAAACCAGGCCGTCGAAGGTTTATTGTCATGTGTAAAAACCTCAACCACTCCTTCCATTTTTTTTATTTCCGAGGTATCAATGGATTTGATTTTACCTTTTGTCACCGAACTGTTTACGACATAGCCATATAAAAGATCGGAGGCTTCATATTCACCGGCGTATTTTGCCTTTCCCGTTACTTTCAGATGGCCTTCCACACGATTGACTGAAGTTCCGACAGACCGTTTATTTTCCATAAAATTTTGATTAAACATTAACAATACATTATAAAGAAGGTTTGGCTCCGGGTCTCTGAGATTTGGGATCAAGGGCCATCATACTGTTTCTTACGATCGCTTTTTTAGCCAGGCCGATTTTAAAGCTATTGTGCTTAAAGCCCGCTGCTCCCTTTAAAATAATATCTGCAGCATCCGCAAAGTTTTCTCCGTTTGGTTCTTTACCTTTTAGAAAATCCTCTGCTTTTTCTACGCGCCATGGTTTGTGTGAAACTCCGCCCAAAGCAATTCTTGCTTCCCGGATGATTCCGTTTTCAAGTTCAAGGCCTGTTGCAACGGAAACCAACGCAAACGAGTAAGAGCTTCGGTCTCTCAGTTTCAGATAAGAATAATTCTGTGAAAATCCCTTTTCAGGAAGCTCAATGCCTGTGATGATTTCTCCTTTTTTAAGATTGTTATCTAAATCCGGAGTATCTCCCGGAAGGCGGTGGAAATCTGAGAATTTTAAGGTCCGGCCACCATCAGATCCTTCTATGTGAACAGTTGCATCCAAAGCTGCCAGGGCAACACACATATCAGAAGGGAAAACAGCTATACAGTTCTCGCTCTGCCCCAATATGGCATGGATGCGATTATACCCTTTAATAGCGGAACATCCGGATCCCGGAACTCTCTTATTACATGGCGTATGTCGGTCATAAAAATAATAACACCTCGTGCGTTGCAGCAGGTTGCCGCCATTGGTCGCCATATTCCTTATCTGTGCTGATGCTCCTGCCAGGATTGCTTTTGAAAGCAACGGATATCGCTCCTCAATAAGGGAATGGTAAGCCGTATCAGCATTCGTCATCAATGCCCCGATACGAATTCCACCGTGATCAAGCGGAAGAATCTCCCGAAGGTCTTCTATCGCATTGATATCGATTAAAGCATCTGCTTCGCTAACAAAATATTTCATGAGATCGATAATGTTCGTACCTCCGGCAATGATTTTATTGCCTTTCTGGGAATGGGTGAGCGAAACAGCTTCGTCAATACTCTGTGCTTTTATGTAGGAAAAATTATTCATAGATACCTTGTTTTACAGATAATACAGCATTAATAATTCCCCTGTTTGCGCCACACCGGCAAAGATTCCCGCTCATAAGCTCCTGAATTTCCTCTCGGGTGTTGGCTTTGTTTTCGTTCAGCAATCCTATGGCGCTGCAGATCTGTCCCGGCGTACAGTATCCGCATTGAAAAGCATCATGCTCAATAAATGCTTTCTGGACTGGATGTAGATTTTCTCCATCGGAAATCCCTTCTATCGTTGTAATTTCAGCACCCGTTTTCATCACGCAGAGGCTTAGACAGCTTAAGACCCTTTTGCCGTCAATCAGAACGGTACACGCACCGCACTGTCCGTGATCGCAGCCTTTTTTTGTACCGGTAAAGTGCAGATGTTCCCTCAATGCATCCAGGAGTGAAACCCAGGGAAGCACATCCAGGTGATGCTCCTTACCGTTTACTTTTAATGTAATTGATTGTTTTCCGGTATTTGCCATAATCGTAATTTGGTTATCGGTGATGATACAAAAAGAGAACCGTTATCCTCAAAAAGGTTGCCGGTGTGGTATTATTAAGACGGAGAATGATTTAAATATATTCAATCTAAATAAGAATCAATGATTATGAGGAAGCAAAAAAATATTCTGCACCCGGAAGATGCAGAGTATTGGTATCATTATCTATTTTTAATGAAAAGCTATTTTCGTGCTAACGCCATTACTATTTTATCCGGAGTAATGGGGAGATCTCTCATTCTTAAACCTGTCGCATTATAGATGGCATTGGCAATTGCGGGTGCGGTACCGATAATTCCCACTTCTCCCAGACCTTTTGCCCCGGAAGGATTGATATTCGGATCGGGTTTATGGATAAAGTCGACCTCAATGATAGGAGCATCGTCATTCACGGCAAAATGATATCCGGCAAGATCATTTCCGATCACGGCTCCCAGTTTTGCATCGATCTGGTTCTCTTCCATCAGAGTCATCCCGATGCCGCCTACTGCAGCGCCGGACATCTGATTTGCGGCTGCCTGGCTGTTGATGATCTTTCCTCCGTCTGCCACTACCGCCAGTTTTTCTACTTTCACCTTTCCGGTCCGCTTATTCACCCTCACTTTGCAAAAATGTGCCGCTGAGGAGGCGAAAGCAAATTTTTCACGCTCACTTCCCGGTTTTGAAGCGACTTCGAGCCGAACTTCAGTCAGATTATTTTTTTCGAATAACTCTTCATAAGAAACATTAATTTCTGAATTATCCTTTAAACTGATGCTTTTATCCGAAAGAATAATATTTTCCGGCAACGCTCCTTTAAAGCCTGCATTCACGGAAGATGCATATTCCGCCAGTTTTTGTTTCAGCTGATGGCTGGCATCGTAAACTGCTCCGCTCACCGAAGAAAGGCCTGTACTTCCTCCCTGACTCGGCGCAGGCGGAAGAGTAGAATTTCCAAGTTCTATATTGATTTTATCTTTTGAGATACCGGTAATTTCGTGTGCTATATTCTGCATTCCGGTTCCTGTGCCGGTTCCGATATCGGTCATCGCTGTCTGTACCGTGATGTTTCCGTCTTTATGCATGACAATAGCCGCCTTTGCTTCCCTACGTCCCGCATTCCACATTCCGACGGCCATTCCGTACCCGACATACCAATCGCCATCCGTGACGCTAGCAGGAACCGGTTTCCTGTTCCTCCATCCGATCATCTCAGCGCCCTTTTTGATGCACTCATCAAGAAAATGAGTAGACCATGGCAGATTTGAATCGGGATGATTTTGCAGTGAAATATTTTTTAACCTTAATTCCACGGGATCCATTTTCAGCTTGTAGGAAAGCTCATCGACAGCGGATTCTAAAGCAAAGACCCCGGTACAGTCGCCGGGACCGCGCATCCATGTAGGAGTACTTAAATTTAAAGGGACACTAGCTGCCTCTGTCTTTAGATTGGGAAGCTTATAAATCAACCTTGTAACACGGGTAATCCCATCATTAAAGTTTTCGTACACTGAAGTTTCATTTTTTGCCTGATGCAGAATCCCCACAAGATTTCCTGAAGAATCTGATCCTAATTTAATCCTTTGCCATGAAGCGGGCCTGTATCCTGTAGCCGCAAACATCTGCGGTCGCGTAAGCATCAGCTTTACAGGACGTCCTACCTGCCGGGCTGCCATCACTGAAGCTAAAACATGCGGCCAGACTCTGAGTCCGGATCCGAAACCTCCGCCTACAAATTCACTGAATACTTCAATATTTTGTTCAGGAAGAGAAAATAATTTGGATATTGTTTTCTGAACGTTGTTGACCCCTTGATTTTTATCGTAAAGGCGCAACGTATCATTTCCGGTCCAATGAGCAACGGTAGCATGCATTTCCATCGGGTTGTGCACGTCTGCTTTGATTGTATACTGCTGGTCTACCATGACCTGAACATTTTGCCAGTCGTCATAGCTTCCCCGTTCTTTTCCTTCAGCTTTTAAGGACACTGATTCTTTCTCAGAATCAAAGTCGACCGCAAAACGGTCTGTCTGATATTCAGCCTCGATTAATGAGGCTGCAAAAGTAGCGTCTTCAAGCGTTTCGGCAATCACCATTGCAATAGGCTGGCCTTTGAAAAAGATGGTATCTGTATGAAAAACCGGTAATCCGAATTTTGACTCTTTTATTTTATCTTCAGTCGCCATCCCCGGAACAGTAGTTTTGTGGAGATGGGTTATAATATCGATGACGCCTTCAACTTCTTTTGCTTGATCAACTAAAATTGATTTTATTTTTCCTGATGGCACGGTGCTGTTCACCAATACGGCATAGCACATGTTCTTAACTTCGTACTCTGCAGCATACTTGCCTTTACCGGTAACTTTATCTATACCTTCAACGCGGCCTTCAGGTCTTTTGGATTTAATTTTAAGTACTTCGAGTAATCCCATAATTTTTGCTTTTTAATAGATACCAGACTTATTGATTGATACAATTTTGTAATGCCATTAGGATGGCACCCTGCAGCATCGGTATTTTGTATGCATTCTCAGACAGGGGCTTGAGATCTTTGACGGCCAATTTTGCTGCCTGATCAAAAACTTCCACCGTAGCCTGTTTACCCTTTAGAAATTTTTCTGCTTCCAGCCACCGCCAAGGTTTATGTGCTACTCCGCCTGAAGCCAGACGGGCATCCTTTATTCGCTTTCCGTCGAGATCCATTGCGGCGGCAACAGAAACCAATGCAAATGCATACGAAGTCCGGTCTCTCACTTTTACATATGCATAATTTTCCGCAAAAGCATTATCCGCCACTTCAATATTTGTAATAAGAGCATCCTGCGGTAAATTGTTATCCAGCCAGGGCGTATTTTCCGGCAGCTTGTGGAAATCTTTAAAAGGTATTTTAATTTCCTTCTGACCCTTAGTCTGACCGATCACCTCTGCATCCAATGCAGCAAGTGCCACACAAAAGTCGGAAGGATGAACGGCGACACACTGGTTATTGTATCCTGCTACAGCGCTCATCCGGTTGGCCCCGTCAATGGCACTGCAGCCACTGTTGGGTTTCCTCTTGTTGCAGGGTGTCGTAACATCATAGAAATAAGGGCATCTTGTCCGCTGCAGCAAATTTCCGGCAGAGCTGGCCATATTCCTGATCTGTGGTGATGCACCCGCCAGAATAGCTTTTGAAATCAGAGGAAACCTGCCTATCACTTCTTTATGGTTTGCCACTTTCGTATTGCTTGCCATCGCACCAATCCTCAACCGGTTGTTCTCATGGATTACCGAATCGGATAAAGCGGTAGTCACATCAATGAGTTTCTCAGGCTGTGCAATATTTTTCTTCATGAGGTCTACCAGGTTTGTTCCGCCTGCGATATACTGGCTGTCTGTTGATTTCTTTCCTGATGCTTCAGCAGCAGATTTTACTTTTTCAAAATTAAATGGTCTCATTGGGCTGCAACTTTTTGAATGGACTGAACAATACCGTTATACGCACCACAACGGCAAAGATTGCCGCTCATATATTCTTTGATTTCTTCTACAGAACCCGCATGTCCTTCATTTACACATGCTACGGCAGACATAATCTGCCCCGGCGTACAATAGCCGCACTGGAAACCGTCACATTCTATAAACGCTTTCTGCATCGGGTGAAGCTCATCACCGTTGGCCAGACCTTCAATGGTGGTAATCTCTTTTCCCTGCGCCAGGGCTGCCAGGGTGAGACAGCTCAAAGCCCTTTCACCATTGATATGAATGGTACAGGCTCCGCATTGTCCGTGATCACAGCCTTTTTTAGACCCTGTAAGATGAAGCTGTTCCCTAATGAGATCCAACAAGGTGGTTCGGGTATCGACATAGAGCGTGTGACTTTTTTTATTGATGGATAAAGTAAGCCTGGACACATTTTTCTTGGGGACCAGATATTGCTTTACATCCTGGTAAAATGCCTTAACCGATGACGGAATAGCCATAAAACCAGCCAGCAATCCCGAAACTTTGAGGAAGTTCCTCCTACTGTATTGTCCTTTTGATTCCATAAGTTATTTTTTAATCAATATATATTGGTAAGCGGATATGGGTTTAACAAATATCAGCAATTTAAATCACAATTGGATGATACACATTACAGTTTTATAGACCAATGTGACAGTTTTTATCTAAAGCTGGTAGAAAAACAGATATTATTTATGTAAATTTGAATAGATAATAACTTTTTACTGATTTTATTTCAACAAAAATCGTACTCAAGTTTAAAAAAGAAAGATTAATCCATTAAAATGTTCAGATGAAAGAGATCAATGATATTGTAAATGCTTATAAACAGGCAAAACTGAATGGATTAAAAGCTGCCCTGGCTACCGTTGTCAAGGTGGAAGGTTCCTCTTACCGGCAGGCCGGAGCAAGAATGCTGGTTACCGAAGACGGACAGCTTACCGGCGCTATCAGTGGAGGATGCCTGGAGGGAGATGCACTGAGGAAAGCACTGCTTGCCATTCATCAGAAAAATAATAAACTCATCACCTACGACACCAGCAATCCTGATGACCTGGAATTCGGTGTCCAACTGGGATGTAACGGGATTGTTCATATTCTTTTTGAATATATTGATGCAGACTTCCCGGAAAATCCGATCTTTCTTTTGGCAAAGACATTAGAAAACAGAAATGAATCGGTGATCGCAACGGTATTTTCTCTTAAGAAAAGGAACAGGCAGACCGGAACGATTGCCCTTATGCTCAATCAAAACATCATTTCAGCAGATTTATATTGTATTTCAGAGAGCAAACTTAAAGAGCTGTCGTCTATGGCTTTAGAAAAGAAACAAAATGTATTTACAAAAGTTTTATCGGACGAAGTTTTGCTGCAGTATGTTCCGCCACAGACCAAACTGGTGATTGCAGGTGCTGGAAATGATGTTAAACCTCTGGTCGAAATTGCCTCCGTTTTGGGCTGGAAAACCGTTATCACGGACGGAAGAGCAACACATGCGCTGAAGAAGAGATTTCCA
>JBMDXW010000429.1:0-10588 GCA_048594965.1 Chryseobacterium sp. | reverse complement strand
TAAAATATGTAGGAAGATTTTGTGCTTTTGCTTTTTCGGATCGCCACTCCTTGAGAGCATCGAGAATTTTCTCTTCATCAGCATCCAGGATATCATTTTCGGCAGCATACTTCAGTGGTTTCGGTTCTTTAACAGAATTTGAGGAGATTTTCCGTTCGTCAAAATACAGGACCACCGACCAGTAGTTATCATTACTTACAAAAGCCGTTTCTACTTTTACGATCTGATGAGATTCCAGAAAATCATCAAGCGTATGCTGATCGCCATGCAGAAACTCCTGTTGCAGTCTGATCTTAAAAACTTTTACTTTCATCACCTGTGATTTCATTATTTTCCACCAAGAAGCAGAATTTCCTCCACTCTGATCTCGGTAATATATCTTTTAACCCCGTCTTTATCATCATACGATCTGTAGGTAAGCTTTCCTTCCACGGCAATTTCTTTTCCTTTCGGAACATATTTCTGAAAGATTTCGGCGGCTTTCCCGAAAGCGATCAGGTTGTGCCACTGTGTTTCTTCCACCTTTTCACCTTTTGCATTCGTGTAATAATCATTGGTGGCAAGCGATACTACTGCTTTTGCATTTCCGTTTTCGAAGTTTACCATTTCAACTTCTTTTCCTGTGTAACCGATTAATGTTACTCTGTTTCTTAGTGACATAATTTTTATTTTTTTAAGATTAATACTAAATCTGAGACGTTCACTGTTTTCTCAAATCTCTGCTGCAAAGATTGCGGAAGTCTGAAAATCAAACCGGTATAAAACTATTTAAATTCGTTTGTAGTCGTTTGAAAACGAATAGAGAGGTTCAGAGAAAAAATATATCCGTTTGAAAACGGATAATTTCTTACCTTTGGATTATATGAAGAAAACGATTAAAAGAACGCTGAGAGTTTCTAAATATGTAATCTACAGGGAGACGCTGGTAGATTACAAAGAACATTTCTGGTCTTTTCTGGGCGCATTTTTCGGAATCGGAATCATTGCTTTTATCCAGTCGCATTCTTTATCCTATACCGAAAATATTTTCCTGATCGGTTCTTTCGGAGCCTCCAGCGTATTAATCTACGGAGCGATCCAGAGTCCGCTCGCCCAACCCCGAAATCTCGTAGGAGGCCATGTGCTCTCAGCCCTGGTAGGCGTGACAGTCTATAAAATCGTTCCTGATATCATCTGGCTTTCGGCACCTCTGGCTGTGGCTTTCTCTATCGTGCTGATGCAGTATACCAAAACCCTGCATCCTCCGGGAGGCGCTACTGCACTGATTGCCGTTAGTTCCACGGGAAAAATTCCCGAACTGGGATTCTGGTATATAGTATCGCCGGTTCTCACAGGATGTCTTATCTTATTATTGACAGCACTTTTCTTCAACAATATCACTCCCAACAGAAGCTATCCCACACAAACCAGATTCAGGAGGCTGCTGAAGAAGAAACATGCTCATCCGCACAAACTGAAAAAATAAATTTATGAATTGTCTCGAATGCGGCGAAAAGATCATCGGAAGATCAGATAAAAAGTTCTGCAATGATGCCTGCCGAAACGCTTACAACAACAAACAGAATAAAGATTCCAATAATTTCATGCGAAATGTAAACAATAAGCTTCGCAAAAATTACAGGATCCTTACCGAAGTGAATACCGAGGGCAAAACGAAAGTCCTCCGCTCAAAGCTTGATGGCTTAGGTTTTGATTTTGACTATTTTACAAATATTAAAGTGTATAAAAACGGTTCCGAATACAAATTCATCTATGATTACGGCTACAAAATTTTAGATGATGATTTTATTCTGATCGTTAAAAATCAGTTATAAATCAAAGCAATAATCAATGAAAGACATTGTACTGATCACGGGAGCAAACGGACTTATTGCCAGAGAGCTTTCAACAAGGCTTGAAAAAAGCTATACGGTCCGCTGTTTAACCCGAAATAAAAAGCATGACAATGAATTCCAATGGAACATTAAAGAACAGACTATCGATGAGACTGCACTGGAAGGAGTAAGCCATATCATTCACCTCGCAGGTGCCAATATTTCGGAGAAACGATGGACGGAAGAACGGAAAAAAGAACTGATCGACAGCAGAGTGGATTCTGCAGGATTGATTTTAAAAACATTAAAAAAGAAAAATATAAGATTAAAGTCTTTCATCTCGGCTTCCGGCATAAATTACTACGGAACAAAAACCACAGAGAAAATCTTTAACGAAAACGATGATCCTGGAAGTGATTTTTTAAGCAAAGTTGTTGTTGTATGGGAAAAAGCTGCCGACGCATTTCTGGAGAACAATCTTTCGGAAAGGGTGGTAAAAATCCGTACGGCTGTTGTCCTTTCTGAAAAGGAGGGTGCTCTTAAGAAGATGCTTCCGACCATCCGGATGGGTATAGGATCACCGTTGGGCACAGGAAAACAGTATATGCCGTGGATCCATATTGAAGATATCTGCGGAATTTATGAACATGCTTTACGAAATAATGAAATGAGCGGTGCTTTCAATGCCGTTTCTCCCCAACACACCACAAACAGGAACCTGACAGAAAAAATTGCGGAAGTACTCAGGAAGCCTCTTTTTATGCCTGATGTTCCGGGGGTTGTGTTAAAAATGATCTTCGGAGAGCTGGCAGATGCTCTTTTAGAAGGTTCAAAAGCTTCCTCCGACAAAATCCGAAATGCCGGTTTTGTTTTTAAGTTTCCGGATTTAAAAAAAGCTTTAGAAGACTTATTATCCTAATAATAGAAAAATTTCATGCAAGATATAAACGTACATATTGATAAAACAGAAATCTTATCGGACAACTGGTATACTTTAAAGAAAGTAACCTTTACGATTAAGAAAAAAGACGGAAGTTCAGAGCAGCAGAGCCGTGAAGCCTACGACCGGGGAAATGGCGCTGTCATCCTGCTATACAACAGAGAATCTCATACGGTGATTCTCACGCGGCAGTTCAGGTTACCCACGTTTATCAACGGAAATCCTTCGGGGATGATGATAGAAGCCTGCGCAGGTCTTCTGGACAACGACCATCCCGAAGAGTGCATCAGAAGGGAAACCGAAGAGGAAACAGGATACAAAATCACCCATGTCGAAAAGATCTTCGAAGCTTATATGTCGCCCGGTTCCGTTACGGAGATTCTCCATTTTTTCATCGCAGAATATTCGCAGGAAATGAAGATTGCAGATGGCGGAGGCCTGCAAGATGAAGGCGAAGATATCGAGGTGCTGGAACTTGATCTGGATGAAGCTTTAGAAATGATCGGCTCCGGAAACATCAGGGACGCCAAAACAATCATGCTGCTGCAATATGTAAAACTCAAAAATATTCTTTAAATTCATAAAAAATTAAATCAGATCTCATGAAATTATTATACACTGCCGGCCTTTCATTAGTTTTATCCATGCCGGTTTTTGCACAGAAGACAGAAAAGCCGGGTCCGAAAGACAAAGCTGTGATTGAACATTTTAAAAACGACTATAAAAAGAAAAACTACAGGAAATTTTCCGGAAATATTGTCATAAAGGAAAACCAGGTGCTGTTTGATGATAAAGTGGTTTTTTATGATAAAGCTGATAAAATCACCAAAGCTATTCTTCAGGAAGGACTGGTCTATCCACAGCTTCTGACCGTTTTCCAGATCGATAAATTTGAGAATGAAGACAGCGACAGAACGCAGAAACGCTTTGCCAAGCTTCAGAAAAACTGGAAAGATGCTTTTAACGTAAACAACATCAGGTTGTATAATGCCTCGGAGCTAACTTTTTTAAGTACGGATGAAAAAGTGAAAAGATTCCGGATATTCTGTAAGGATCCGAAGTTTCCTAATATCATGATCTACTATATTGAGCTTACCGATAAAAATGCTGTGAAAGAAACACCTCTTCAGGATTTTATCAAGAATGCCAAGGTGACTCATATTTATCAGCGGACGGAGTAAAATTAAATATTAAATTGGAAATTGCCATTAACTTAGATGACAGCTTTAAATAAAATATATTTGTTTCGAATGACACATATTGAGAGTATACCACATATTTTACAATAATGGAATTACTCATAGAAATTCACAATATAGTAATAAAAACTATATTCCAATTGGTGATAATTCAATAATATCAACCAGGAATCATTATCCGCTTAATTCTTGGAAAACTATAGGAGATTATATACCTTTCTATTTTGCTATAAGAACTCCTATGCTTTATGTAATACAAAAAGGATTTAATGGCGTAGCATCAACAAAACCAACGAGTATAATATATTGTGTAACTTCAGTTCAGAAAATTTTAGATTCCAATCTAAATTTTATATTTACTGATGGACATGCGAATAATAATTTAACATCGGAATATTCTAAAAGTCAAGTTTACAATATTAAAGATATATTGGATCATGAAGCTATAAATTGTAAAGATTGGAAAGATGAAAATGATTTGGATAAAAAAAGGAGAAAGGAAGCTGAGTTTTTGTTAGAGGCAGATTTACCCTTAAATAATATCTTAGGTTATATTTGTTACGATAAAGAAGCTAAAGACAGGTTAATTTCTTATGGGACCGATGTAAATAAAATTGTTGTTAGACCTCAATACTATTTTTAAATATGATACAATATAAAATTGGAAACTTATTAGATAGTAATGCTAAAGCATTAGTAAATACCGTTAATACCGATGGTGTAATGGGTAAAGGTATTGCTTTACAATTTAAAAATCAATTTCCAAATAATTATAAAGAATATGTAAAAGCATGTAAAAATAATGAAATTGGAATAGGCAAGCTATTCGTATTTGAAGAAAATACGCTCTTGAAAGGTAAGAAGATCATAATTAATTTTCCAACAAAAACAAGCTGGAGAAAGCCATCAGAATATTCATATATTGAAAAGGGCTTTGATTCCAAAATAATTAAATAGATTCGTTCCATACTATCAATTAAAAACCTTAATTTTGCCTCCCGAAAAAAGGACCCCAACATATGAAAAAATTAGGCGAATACAGAAAGCTTTTGGAAGTAGATAAAAACGTGACGTTAAAGGAACTGAAAACCATTTACAGGAATACGATGAAAGACACGCATCCTGACAAATTCATCAATGATGAAGCGGGGAAGCAGGAAGCGGAAGAGAAAAGCAAATCGGTGATTGAAGCCTATCATTTCCTGGTGAGCATCAACCCTGAAACGCAGGAAAAATATAAAGAAGAATATACGGAAACCACGACCACCTCAAATATTCAGGATTTTTACCTGGAAAAATCCATCCTTACCATTCAGCACCTGAACGGAAATATTTATGAATACCTGAGTGTTCCGAGAAATACCTATATCAAAATGGTGAACGCCGATTCTCCGAGCCGTTTTGCAAGAAGACATATTTATGGCAGCTTTGTATATCGTAAGGCGGGTGAGGTAATGGCGGATTAATCTGTTTTAAATAAAATAAAGATAAAAAGGTGACTTCGAGAATTTGAAGCCACCTTTCGTCTTTTTAGTGGGCCTTCGGTATCCTCACGTGCCGGCGGTTTTCGAGACCTGCTTGCGTCGGTCGACGAAGACCCCTTGTGACGCCCGACGAAAGACCCTTGTGTCGGGCGACGAAAGCGTCTCTCGGAAAACTGGAACTTATTGCTTACATGACTGGTCGATATTTAATTCTCATTCTTTTAGTACAAAGCGCTGTGTGAACTGCATTATCACAACAAACTTTGAGGATCAGCTGATATCAGTGAAAAACCTCACAGGTCTTGAAAACCTGTGAAGTTTGGCTTAGCATTAATGCATCTTACTGTTGAAATAAGAAAGGTTTACTGCTGACAGATCAATAAAAAACCGACCTGTAATACAACAGGACGGCTTTTAGGTTAATTAAAGGTTGATTATTTATTAATCTAAATGTTTCGGGGTAAATCCGTCATCACTCAGTTCTCTGTGGTCATAGTCGGCTTTCATTTCAGCTTCATAGTCTACTTTTTCATGCTTGCCCATTCTTCTTAAGATCGAGTCAAATAAAGAGTATACCACCGGTACAATGATCAATGTAAGGAATAGTGATGAGGTCAAACCACCGATTACTACCCATGCCAGACCTTTGTTCATTTCGGCTCCTGCTCCTGTTGCCAGGGCGATCGGCAGCATCCCGAAGATCATCGCGATCGTGGTCATCAGGATCGGACGGAGACGAGCATGGTTGGCCTGGATCAGTGCGTCATGGGTATTGGAACCTGCTGCTTTTCTAGCGTTGGTAAAGTCGACGATCAGGATTGCGTTCTTCGCTACAAGACCGATCAGCATGATCATCCCCAGCATGGTGAAAATGTTCAGTGAGTTGGCTGTAAGGGCAAGAATCACCATTACCCCGATCATCGCCAGCGGAATCGAGAACAATACCACAAACGGATAGACAAAACTGTCATACAGGGAAACCATTACAAGGTACACGAGTACGATCGCTGCCAGTAAGGCAATCCCCAACGTACCGAAACCTTCCTGCTGGTTTTCCATATCTCCGCTCCAGATGTAATCTACGCCCACAGGTTTGGTCGGTTTATCCATGAACTGTGCCGCCCATTCGTTGGCTACGTCTCCTACCGGTCTACCTACAGCTTTTGCTCTTACTTTTACGGAAGGCGATTTGTCTCTACGTTCCAGCAAGCTTGGCCCTGAACCCATTTTTACATCAGCAAACTGGCTTAATCTGATCTGCTGTCCCTGAGGATTGGTGAACATCAGGTTTTTCACATCATCGATAGACTGCCTGTTGGCATCTCCGAAACGGATATTGATGTCGTATTCATATTCCCCGGCTCTGAACTTCCCGTCGGTATTCCCGTTGAATGCGGTCTGCATTGTCTGTCCTACACTGGAAAGGTTTAATCCTAAAGAAGCCATTTTATCACGGTCGATATTTACCTGAACTTCCGGATTTCCGGTGTCAGTGGATAACTCCGCATCTACAGCTCCCGGTACTTTCTTAAGCAATGCTAAAATTCGGGTGGCTTCTTTTACGGCTGTTGCATTATCCGGAGCGGTAACGACCATTTCAATCGGTGCATTTTCTGCCCCCATGATCCCGATCGGTGCCGTTTTGAACTCTACGCCGGTGAATTTTTCTTCTAATGCTCTTTTTACTTTCGCCGCTTTTATGTTGGTACTTTCAGAACGTTCGGATTTGTCTGTAAGATTTACCTGAACTTCCGACTGATACGTTGTGGCCTGAGCCCCACCGAAACCGGTAGACTGCTGACCAACCGTAGTAATAAGATCCACAACATCTTTATCATTTCTTAAAAACTTCTCAACATCTAAGGTCAGCTGGTTTGTCTTTTCTACCGTCGCATCTTTGGAAAGCTCCATCTGAACAAGGAACTGTCCTCTATCGATCGGCGGGAAGAATTCCCCTCCGATAAATCCGAATGCCACCAGCATGAAAGAAGAGATCAGGACAAGGAAGGTGATGACTACGGTCATTACTCTTCTCAAAGTGGTTTTTAAACACCATTCCAGAATTCCGGTGATCCAGTGGGTAAATTTATCGATCATGCTTTCAAACCAAAGGATGAATTTCTGGAACCAGTTTTTACCTGTTAAATGTTCAAGTTTACCAAATCTTGATGATAACCATGGGATAATGGTAAAGGAGGCAAGCAATGACAATAATGTTGCAATAACCACCGTGACGCAGAACTGCGCCAGAATGTTGGCTACCAGACCTGAACTCATCGCAATCGGAAGGAACACCACCACGATTACCAAAGTAATGGCAGCAACAGTAAAGCCGATCTCCGAAGCCCCGTCGTATGCGGCACGGATCTTACTTTTACCCATTTCCATGTGACGGTAAATGTTCTCCAGTACTACGATGGCGTCATCCACCAGGATCCCTACCACCAGGGATAGTCCCAGTAAGCTCATGAGGTTTAAGGTATATCCCATCAGGTTCATTCCGATGAACGTTGCCACCAATGAAGCCGGGATGGAAACCATTACGATAAATGCGTTCCTGATGCTGTGAAGGAATAATAACATCACAATCGCTACCAGGATAATCGCCAGGAATAAATCGAAGATAACGTGGTTGGCAGATTCCAGGGTAAAGTCTGTGGTGTCATTTACCACTTTTACTTTTACACCCTGAACCTTATAAGCTTCCTCTACTGTAGCGATGGTTTTCTGCACACTTTCGGAAACGGCTACCGCGTTGGCATCCGACTGCTTTTTCACCTGCATCAAGATTGTCGGAAACTGGTTGAAACGCGCCACTTTTTCTGCGTCTTTCTGAGAATCGAAAACCGTTGCGATATCAGATAAACGAACCTGAGCTCCATTTTTGTTGGAAACGACGAGGTTGTTCATTTCGTCGATCGATCTGTATTTTCCGGATAAACGGATGGTTGATTTCGTTGTTCTTGTTTTAATGCTTCCTGTCGGGAAATCAAGGTTTGATGAAAGAATGGCATTCTGTACATCGGCAATCGAAAGGCCGTATCCCTGCAGTTTTTTCTCATCCAGATTCACCTGGATTTCTCTTTCCTGTCCCCCCACAAGATCTACCTGCGCTACCCCATTCACACGGGAGAAGATTGGTTCGATCTTTTTATCTAAAAGGTCATACAGGTCTTTGCTGTTCAATTTATCCGAAGAAATACTCATCGTGATGATCGGTAAATCATCAAGGGAGAATTTATTAAGGGACGGTGCGTCCACATCATCGGGAAGGTCTGCCAGAATGGCGTTTACCTTTCGCTGGGCATCGTTCAGTGCATAGTCGACATCGGCTCCGTCGTTCAGCTGTACCATGATGACGGATAAGCTTTCATAGGAAGAAGATTCTACTTTCTTTACGTTTTCCAAAGATCCTACGGCGTCCTCAATCTTCCGGGTCACGGAAGTTTCCACCTCAGCGGGCGAAGCTCCGGGATATACCGTAGAAATGGTTACCATATTGGTTTCAAACTTCGGAATCAATTCATACCCCATCATGGAGTAGCTTAAGATCCCTCCCAGGGTAAGGATCGTAAACAATACGATCACAAGGGATGGTCTTTTAATGGATATTTCTGCTAACTTCATCGTCCTTCTACTTTATAATATTCACTTTAGATCCGTTGTCTAAGTTGATCTGCCCGCTGGTTACCACCTGCTCGCCGCCATTGAGTCCGCTTAGTACCTGGACTTTGTCGCCGTATACTTTTCCTACGGTTACTTTAATAAGTTTAGCGACACCATTCTGAACAACAAATAATTGTCCTGAGCTTACCCCGTTTACGAAAGCCTCGGCTGGAACCGTCAGCATATTCTGGGTTTCAGCACCATTATTTGTTTTGAAAGTTGCCGTAGCATACATCCCTGCTTTCAGGTTTCCTCTGTTCTGAACTTCGATTTCAACAGGGAAATTTAAAGATGCGTCACTTTTCGGCGCGATAAAGGTAATTCTTCCGGCGAAAGATTCTTCCGGCAATACATTTACTTTAATCGGAACTTCCTGTCCGATCTGGATTTTCCCGATCTGGCTTTCATCCACCAAAACGGAAAGCTTCAGGGAATTGATGTTTACGATTTCAAATAAAGCGGTTCCGGGAGCTACGACCATTCCCGGCTCTACCATCTTTTTGTTGATGGTACCGCTGATTCCGGCACGTACGCTGGTATCGCTTACTCTTACGCCCTGCGCTTTTACGGCTGCCTGAGCGTTTTTCAGCTGAAGTCTTGAGTTATCCAGCTGCTGTTTGGTTACCCCTCCTGTTTTGAAAGCATTCTCATAACGCTGGTTATCGATAATGGCATTCTGCAAATTGTTCTGCGCCTGGGTAACATCTACCTCGATCGCATCTTTTTTGATCGTTGCTAAAACCTGTCCGGCTCCTACTCTCGATCCTTCTTTTACCAAAACGCTGACAATTCTTCCGGAGATTTCGGAAGACTGGTTAGATTCCTGCTTTGGAATAAAAGTTCCGTTGGCTGAGTAATCAGTGTCTATGTTTTGTCTGGAAACGGTTACGACGTTTACATTAATTTTATCGACCTGCTTGGCCACTTCTTTTACCTCCTTCGTCTGCTTTTCTTTATTACCAGCAATTTTATAGGCTGCCAAGCCGACCAGTACAGCTGCCACGATGATATATATTAGAGTTTTTTTCATTGTCGTTTTTTATGGGTTTTGTAATGTGTTTAATTGTCCTTTTGCTTTGATTAATTTAATTTCAGCCTGCTTGTAATCCAATAGGGCATTTGCATAATTCTGTTTGGCCTGGGTAAGGGCATTTTCCGCATCCAGAACCTCCGTAAGTGTTGCGAGACCGTACTGGTAATTGGATTGTGTATTTTGCTGAACCCTTTCTGCCAATCCTACATTGTCTTTCATGCTTTCGATATTGATGATCGCATTCTCCATATTGCTGATGGCATTTTTATAATCAAGATCCAGGCTCTCTTTGGTGTTGTTGATATCCTGATCCAGATCCTGAATATCAATCTCCGCCTGCTGAATCTGTGCTTTTGTAGATCCTCCTGAGAAGATCGGAATTTTAATAGCCAAACCTATGGAAGCATAGTCACTCCAGTTGGTCCCCTGTGCACTTCCGGTAAAATAAGGAA
>JBMDXW010000428.1:0-6534 GCA_048594965.1 Chryseobacterium sp. | reverse complement strand
TTTGCTGCCGTAATTTCACCCTTGTAAATGCAGCAAACTAATGTAAATAATAAAGAATAGGTCTGAATCAATAAAAAATCTGGTATCACGCAGGTTATGGTGATTACGCAGATCCGAAAATGATAAAAATCTGCTGAATCTGCTAAATCGGCGAGCGAATTTTTAAATACCCTGAAAATGTAAAATATAATTGGCTTAAAAGTCAGAAAATTAAAATAATAGGTAATGAATAATATAAAAACAATACTAGCCCTGATAGCCTGCAGTCTGGGATCTGTGGTTTCTGCACAGAACCCGGTGATCCAGACGCATTTCACACCCGATCCCGCACCGATGATTTACAAAGGCAAGATGTACCTGTACACCGGAGACGACCAGCCGGGATTCGATTTTTATACGATGACCAAGTGGCATGTCTATTCATCGGATGATATGGTGAACTGGACCGACCACGGGTCTCCGATTTCGCTCGAATCGTTCACTTGGGCAAGAGACCGGGCGTGGGCGGCACAATGTGTAGAGCGCAATGGCAAATTCTACTGGTACGTCTGCGCGCAGACGGTAGATAACAATATGGCGATTGGTGTAGCCGTTTCAGACAGCCCGACCGGTCCTTTCAAAGATGCGCTGGGAAAACCGTTGGTGACCACCGGAACCTGGGATAATATCGATCCGACGGCTTTTGTGGATGACGATGGGCAGGCCTATCTCTATTGGGGAAACAGCAAATTGTTTTACGTTAAACTGAACAAAGACATGACCACCTATAACGGACCCATCACGGAAGTTCCGCAGTCGGTGGAAGCTTTTGGCGGACTCAGACGGCCCGGAAAAAGCGATGAAGTTTTGCAGAAACAGGAAAAATTCGACGATGTTTATGTGGAAGGTCCGTGGTTTTACAAACGGAACAAACAGTATTATATGATGTACGCGGGAATGACCAACAGAACGGAATGCCTGTCGTACGCAACCAGTGCTTCACCCACCGGACCATGGAAATACCGTGGAAAAATAATGACCGATCAGCCGACCAACAGTTTTACCAACCATGGTGGAATCATCGATTACAAAGGAAGATCCTACCTGTTTTACCACAATGCTTTATTGCCGAACGGTGGAAGCTACGGGCGGGCAACAGCCATCGAAGAATTTAAATACAATGCCGATGGCAGCATCCCGAGAATCACCATCACCAAAGAAGGAGTAAATCCTGTAGGAACCTTAAATCCATATCAGAAAAACGAAGCCGAAACCATGGCCTGGTCGGAAAAATGCAGCACTTCCGAACATAAGAAAACCGGGGTCTACGTTTCCGATATCCGGACCGGAGGCTACATCAAAGTCAGGGCGGTGGATTTCGGAACAAAAGGGCCTGCTGAATTTTCAGCTTCGGTGGCTGCAGGAATTGACGGCGGTATCCTGGAAGTTCATCTGGATGATGTAAAGGGAACCAAGATCGCCCAGATCGAAATCCCGAGAACAGGCGGCTGGGAAGACTTCAAAACCTTAACCGCAACCCTATCAGAACAGGTTTCCGGTATCCATGATGTCTATTTTGTTTTTCAGGGAAAAAACATCACCGCCGGAAGAAAGCTGTTCAACTTCGATTCCTGGAGCTTCAAGAAAAAGTAAAATGAAATGTAAATTGTCAAATATCAACGGAATAAAAATTCCCCTCCCTTGGAGGGGTGGCGAAAATTCAAAGAATTTTTGACGGGGTGGTTTACAGAAAGCCAAAACGAGAACATCTAACCACAAACCGCAGGTTCGACGAAGTCAAAAGTCACAAAAGATATTGATAATGTATTATAAATTTAAATACGAAATGTCAAATAAGCATACAAAAGCTTTTAAAAAATCTCCGATTTTTAATCTCATGCGACTCATGTGTTAAAAGCTTCAATTATTTTCACATTAGATCTATAGTAAAACGCTCTTATAAGCTTAGCGGCTTTGTGAAACTAAATACGCCTAATTTTTAAAATAAAACTTTGTGCACTTGGTGTTCAAAAAAACAATGAAATAGAAGATATGAAAAAGACTCTACAATCCATACTCTGCCTCTTGCTGATCGGATGTTCAGCGGATGCAGTCGCCCAGAATCCCATCATCCAGACCAACTATACCGCCGATCCGGCACCGATGGTCTATAACGGCAGGCTTTACGTCTATACAACCCACGATGAAGATGATTCCACGTGGTTTACGATGAACGACTGGAAGGTATATTCCACCGACGATATGGTGAACTGGACTGATCATGGAACCATTCTTTCCTATAACGATTTCGATTGGGCCAAGCGGGATGCCTGGGCGGCACAATGTGTGGAAAGAGACGGCAAATTCTTTATGTATGTGCCGATGTGGTCCAAAACCAATAACAAAGGCGCGATCGGCGTAGCAGTGGGCGACAGTCCGTTCGGGCCGTTTCATGACCCGCTGGGAAAACCGTTGGTACAGAGCGAATGGGGCGACATCGATCCGACCATTTTTGTGGACGATGACGGTCAGGCACACATGTACTGGGGGAACCCGAAGCTGAAATATGTAAAACTCAATCAGGATATGATTTCCTATTCCGGCGATATTGTGGAAGTTCCGATGACCGCTGAATCCTTTGGGAAGAGGGACGGAAAAGAAAATCCGGAAAGACCGACCAAATACGAGGAAGGGCCGTGGCTTTACAAAAGGAAAGACCTGTACTATCTCTTCTGGCCGGGCGGTCCGCTTCCTGAGTTCATTGGTTATTCCACCAGCAAAAGCGCGCAGGGACCGTGGAAATACGGCGGAATCGTGATGCCCACCGAAGGGAAATCCTTTACCAACCATCCGGGAGTGATTGATTTCAAAGGCAAAACCTACTTTTTCTATCACAACGGCGCGTTGCCCGGCGGAAGTGGGTTTACAAGGTCGGTAAGCATAGAGGAACTTAATTTTAATAAAGACGGTTCCATTTCGCCTATCAAAATGACGAACGGAATTACCAAAGCTATTGCCTCCGTGAATCCGTACAGTTTCAATCAGGCTGAGACCATCGCCTGGTCGGAAAACGTCAAGTCCTATCAGAACAAAGAATCCGGTGTGTTTGTCAAGGCTAAAAAAAGCGGCGCTTACACCCGGGTAAAAAATGTAGATTTCGGCAAAAAAGGAGCAGCCGGTTTTACCGCAAGGGTAGGAACTACGCATAACAGCGATGTAACGATGGATGTCCGCCTGGACAGCCTTACCGGGCCGGTGATTGCTACGGTAAAAGTACCGCTCACCGGAGGTGACGACCGTTGGGAAACCGTGAAAACCCAATTGAAAGAAAAAATCACCGGGGTTCATGACGTGTATTTTATATTCAATGGGAAAGCAGCAAAGGATGTGATGTTTTTCGATTACTGGACTTTTCTTGAAAATAACTGATTATGAATAAACTTTTTTTAAAACTATCATTTACGCTTGGTATTCTCCTGATGAATACTGTAACGGCGCAGGTTGCCGAAGTCTCGAGCCCTGATGGAAAACTGAAACTGAGCGTCTATTCGGAGAACGGGAAAGCGCTGTATAACGTGACCTTCCAGGGAAAAGCCATACTGGAAAAATCCCCGTTGGGCCTTGTAACCAACGAATCCGATTTTTCCCAAAACCTGAAATTTGCCGACAGCAAAACAGACCGGGTCTCAAAAACCTACACCAACGAAAAAATCAAAAAATCTCAGGTGGCTTACAACGCCAATACCCTGGCCGTTCATTTTACCAATGCCGACCAATACCAGCTTGGTATAGATTTTCAGGTGAGCAACAACAACATCGCTTTCCGGTATGATCTTCAGCCGATGAAAGACCGTTTAAGCGCCGTGGTACAGTCGGAAATAACGGGATACCGTTTTCCTTCGCAAACCAGAACGTTCCTTTCTCCGATGATGAAGCCGATGACCGGTTTCGCGAGAACCGCCCCAAGCTATGAAAGCGGCTATAAAGCAGATGCGGAACTGGGAACAAAAGCGGATTACGGTTATGTTTTCCCAGGACTGTTTCATATCGGGAACGACGGCTGGATTTTACTGTCTGAAACCGGTGTGAACAGCCTGTACTGCGCATCCCATCTCGATACGACATCCGAAAAGAATCTCTACCAGGTGGCGTACCCGAATATGGCGGAAAATAACGGTTTCGGAAGCACCGGTGCGGCCATTTCACTGCCGGGAACAACACCGTGGAGAACCATTACCGTTGGGGAATCGTTGAAACCGATTGTGGAAACCACCGTTCCCTTCGATGTTGTGGAGCCGATGTATGCGCCTACGCAAAAATACGGTTTCGGGAAATCGACCTGGAGCTGGATCCTGTGGCAGGACAACAGCATGAATTACGACGACCAGAAGAAATTCATCGACCTGGCCGCGGCCATGAACTACCAGTTCATCCTGATGGATGCGCTTTGGGATAAAAATATCGGTAAAGAACGGATGAGGGAACTCGTTCAGTATGCACGATCTAAAAATGTAGGCGTTATGCTTTGGTATAATTCCAACGGAGCGGCGAATGATGCACCGATGGGTCCGAGGAATAAAATGAGCTCTGCCATCGAACGCAAAAAAGAAATGAAGTGGCTGAAAGAAATCGGCATCAAAGGGCTGAAAGTGGATTTCTTCGGTGGTGATAAACAGGAGACGATGCGCCTGTATGAAGACATTCTTTCCGATGCCAACGATTTCGGTATTACCATCATTTTCCACGGGGCCACTTTACCGAGAGGCTGGGAAGTCATGTACCCGAATTATGCAGGAAGTGAAGCTGTCCTGGCGTCTGAAATGCTGTATTTCTCAGAAGATGTCCGTAAGCAGGAAGCCTTTTTTGCGTCACTCCACCCATTCATCCGGAACACGGTCGGAAGTATGGAATTCGGCGGAACTTTCCTGAACAAGTATTTAACCAAATCCAATAAAGAAAAAAACAAACGTTACACGACAGACGGCTTCCAATTGGCAACGGCGGTATTATTTCAGAACCCGGTTCAGATGTTTGCCGTCATGCCGAACAACCTGGAGGACGCTCCGAAATTCGAGCTTGATTTTATGAAGGAAATCCCGACCTTGTGGGACGAAACGGTTTACATCGACGGCTATCCCGGGAAATATTCCGTTATTGCCAGAAGGCATCAGGACCAATGGTATGTTGCCGGCGTAAATGCTGAAAACAACGCTCAGAAATTAACGCTGAAACTTCCGATGCTGGCCGGAAAGATGGTAAGACTCATCAATGATGACTCAAAAGGAATGACTTCAGAGAAATCCGTGACCATCAATAAAAACGGGGAATTAAAAATAGAGATCCAGTCCAAAGGCGGATTTGTTATTCATTAATCCTGATTTACAACTTAAAATAAATCTTAAAAATGAAAACCGGATATTTCAGACCGTTCCTGACTTTTAAAATACTCTTCCTGATGGCTTTTTTCAGTCATCAGCTCTCGTTCGGGAAAATAAAGCTTCCGGATCTGGTCAGTGATAAAATGGTGCTGCAGCGTGATGTAGAGTTAAAAATCTGGGGCTGGGCAGATCAGGGCGAAAACATTACCATCAGGTTCCGCAATGAAACCTACAATACTTCGCCGGACAAGACCGGGAAATGGTCTGTAAAGTTGAAGCCGCAGAAAGCAGGAGGTCCATTCGTAATGGAAATCAATGAAATTACGATCCGGGATATCCTGGTGGGCGATGTCTGGCTCGCTTCGGGACAATCCAATATGGAAACGCCTATTGCCCGGCTAACCGACCGTTTCCCTGAAATCAATGTTTCGGATTTCAATAAAATCAGATACTTCAAAGTGCCTACCCAGAACAATGTGGAATCCGTTAAGGAGAACATCGCACCTGGTGGAAAATGGTTCACTGGAACGGCTTCGGAAGTGATGAACTGGACCGCTTTTGCTTATTTTTACGCGCTTGAAGCGTATGAACATACCAAAATTCCGCAGGGAATGCTGGTTTCCAGTCTGGGCGGTTCGGCCATTCAGAGTTGGATCAGCCAGGAGCATCTGAAGGATTTTCCCAATGATCTGATTGACAAGCAGGCATTGTCCGCACTCAATTCCTCAAAACTCGACAAAGGAAGGAATCTTTGGAATCAGAAGAATTTTGACGACGCAGACTGGCAAAAAGCAAAAGTTCCCGGAAAATGGAAAGACAACGGCATCCAGGCCAAAGGTACCGTCTGGTTCAGGAAAAATTTTGAACTTCCGGCTTCCATGGACGGTAAGTTTGCACGGCTCTATCTGGGCGTCATGGTCGACAGCGACTCGGTTTTCGTCAACGGAAAATTCGTAGGCGCCACTTCATACACGTATCCGCCAAGGAAATATGATATTTCCGGCGGAATATTGAAACAGGGAAAAAATACCATTGCCATTCAGCTGACATCCAACTTCGGGAACGGTGAATTTGTCGCCGACAAGCCTTATAAGATCGTAGGAGACGGCGTTACCGTGGATTTGACAGGCGAATGGAAATACAACATCGGCCGGGATATGAGCAAGGATGAAGATTA
>JBMDXW010000427.1:0-3393 GCA_048594965.1 Chryseobacterium sp. | reverse complement strand
GCTTATGATCTCCTTAAAAGAGGAGCCGGACTTGATAATGATGAGCTTTACGAGGTCTTTAAGGATTGGAATAACGGTGAGATGAACTCTTTTCTTATCGAAATTACCAGGGATATATTTAAACAGAAAGATACTCTGACGGATACTGATCTTTTGGATCAAATTTTGGATAAAGCAGGTGCAAAAGGAACCGGAAAATGGACCTCCGAGCAGGCTATGGAAATAGGGGTTTCTATTCCGACCATTGATATTGCGGTGACATCAAGAATTTTGTCAGCCTACAAAGAAGAGCGGATTCAGGCATCGGAAATATACGCTGAAAAAACGATCATAAGTCCAGAAGACAGAGAATTGTTTATCCGGGAAGTGGGTGATGCGCTTTATCTTGCGACACTCATCAGCTACGCACAAGGCCTTGCTTTACTGATCAAAGCTTCTGAAGAGTATCAGTTTGAGATCCCTTTAAAAGATGTGGTGAAAATATGGAGAGGCGGATGCATTATCCGTTCTTTGCTATTGGAGAAATTCTATGCCGCTTATACGGAAAATCCTGAACTGACGAATATTTTACTGGATAAGGAAATTTCTTCCCTGGTAAAATCCAAATTAAAATCATTACGAAAAACCGCATCATACGCGGTTCTCAACGGAATTCCAAGTCTTGGTTTACAGACGGCTTTAGGATATTTTGATGCATATACCACGAAATCTCTTCCGGTAAATCTTATCCAGGCACAGCGAGATTATTTCGGGGCACACACGTATCAGCGAATCGACAGGGAAGGGGTTTTCCACACATCATGGAACAGTACAAATCAATAAATTTCGGAAAAATGAATGATAATAAAAGCCTGAGACCAACCACCGTGATCATTTTTGGGGCAACAGGCGACCTTGCAAAAAGAAAGCTTTTTCCGGCATTTTATAATTTATACATCGACGGAAGAATGCCCAAAGGATTCAATATTCTTGCTTTAGGAAGGGCAGAGAATACGGATGAAGATTTTAAAAGCTATATAAAAGAAAATCTGGAAAGTTTCTCAAGAAAAAAACTGACTCAGGAAGACTGGGCGGGGTTCCAGGCACATATTACCTATTTCAGGCATCAGCTGGATGAAGAAAATTCATACAAAGACCTTCAGAAAAAGCTTGATGATTTCGACAAAATCTACGGAACAAGAGCCAACCGTTTATTCTACCTTTCGATCGGACCTAATTTCATTGCTACGATCTCCAATCATATCAAGAGCAGTTCGCTGGCGTCTGATCCTAAGAAAGACCGGATCATCATCGAAAAACCTTTCGGGCATGACAAGCAATCTGCCATTGAGCTGAATAATCTCCTTTCCGAAACATTTGAAGAAGAACAGATCTACCGTATCGATCATTATCTGGGTAAGGAAACGGTACAGAATATTCTCGCTTTCAGATTTGGGAATTCCATTTTTGAGCCGCTGTGGGATTCTAAACACATCGAATCTGTACAGATTACGGTAGCTGAAGAAGTGGGCGTAGAGACACGCGGAAGCTTCTACGAGCAGACCGGAGCGCTTCGTGATATGATCCAGAACCATTTGCTTCAGATCTTATGTATGGTGGCTATGGAACCGCCTGCATCCATGGAATCCGGTGAAATCCGTGACCGTAAAGTAGACGTTTTGAAATCGATACGAAGAATTCCGGCCGATAAAGTTGATCATTATGCGGTACGCGGACAATACGGCAGAAATGTAGTAAATGGCGTTGAAGCAAAAGGGTATCGCCAGGAAAACGGGATTGCTTCCGACTCCAACACCGAAACTTTTGCCGCCGTAAAATTTTATCTTGATAATGAGCGTTGGCAGGGTGTTCCTTTCTACGTCCGTACCGGGAAAAAAATGAAGGAAAAGCATTCCTACATCACCATACAGTTCAAGCCGCTTCCGCATTCTACTTTTTCGGATACGCCACATCATTTAACGGCCAACAGGCTGATCATCAACATTCAGCCTTTGATGGATATCAGATTGCAGTTTATGGCTAAAAAACCGGGACTTTCACTGGCTTTGGAGCCGGTGGAAATGATTTTCGATTATTTTGTCTGCCAGGAAGATACACCGGAAGCGTATGAAACTTTGCTGTTGGATGCTCTTTTAGGTGATTTAACCTTATTTATGCGTTCCGACCAGGTAGAAGAAGCCTGGGACGTGGTTAAAACCATCCAGGAAGCCTGGGCAAGCAATAAAGATGCTTCCTTTCCTAATTATAAGGCAGGAACCTGGGGGCCCGATGAAAGTTTTGCGCTGGTCGAAAGGCAGGGACACAGCTGGTGGTAAATTAATTAATGTAAAGAACTGAAAATGAATATCACAGTATTTGACGATTTAGATCAATTATATCAAAAAGCAGCTGAAACCTTTGCTGAACTTGCAGAAAAAGCAATACAGCAAAAAGGACAGTTTTCGGTAGCACTGAGTGGAGGTTCTTCTCCCAAAGCTATTTTCCGGTTGCTCGCCACTGAAGAATACAAAGAAAAAATCGACTGGAGGAAGATCAGCTTCTTCTGGGTCGATGAAAGATGGGTTCCCTTAAATGACGATAAAAGCAACGCGAAAATGACTTTTGAAACATTGCTTGACAAAGTCCCTGTTGACCGCGGACGTGTCTTTCCGATGTATAAAGACAATATTTCTCCGGAAGATTTTGCAAAGGAATATGAAGAACAGATCCGAAACGTTCTAGGAGATGAAGGGATTTTTGATTTTATCCTTTTGGGCATGGGAGACGACGGCCACACTGCGTCCTTATTCCCGGGTGAAGAAATTCTTCATGAAAAAGAAAAATGGGTAGATTCCTATTACCTGAAACCTCAGGAAATGTTCAGAATCACGCTCACGGCACCGGTCATTAACAAGGCTGAAAATATACTGGCTGTTGCCTTCGGCGAAAACAAAAGACACGCTCTGAACGAAATACTGAACGGAGCCTATAACCCGGAATTATACCCGATGCAGCTGATTGAGAAGAAGGAAAACTTCCGGTTTTTTACCGATCATAAAGCGATGGGAAATTAAAAATATAGTTACAATATAAATAATAAGGCTGCCCAAAAGTTTGGGCAGCCTCTTTTTTACACCTGAAAATTGAACAGGTAATTTTATGCTCCTCTCGAGCAAATCCTAAAATCATTACTTAAAAACCCTAACTGTAAGATGAAGTTGTGGCTATAACACAAAAGGACTATATAAACTTTTAGGACCGCCTTATTTTATTCTGATAAACCGCTAGCCGGTTCGTCCACGATTTTGATGTAGCTGTTCTTGATTAAATCAGTGGGATAGATATGCTGATCGCCATTAGCACTCTTAACAACAATAGCCGGTTGTTCATCATTTAGGCATCGGTCAATCTGCT
>JBMDXW010000426.1:0-7669 GCA_048594965.1 Chryseobacterium sp. | reverse complement strand
CCTTTAAATCCTAAAGCCATGGCTTTCTGGTACAAAGTATAATCCGTTGCATCTTCATTTTTATCATAGATGGCGATGGCTTCATTCAGGTTATTGTTGGCGTAATTGATATCGGCAAGGCGAAGCTCCGCATCATTTTTAAATTCAGGCTTCGGGTTTTTCAGGTATTGTGTAAAATACTGCTCGGCCTGATCAAATTTTTTAGATTTAAAATAAGCATATCCCAGATCAGAATTCAACTGCTGCGTGTCCGGGAAATTTTCGTTTAAAAGCTTTTCATAACGTACGATGGCCGAAGGATAATTTCCTTTTTGGTAATACACCTGGCCCAACCAGTACATCGCCCTGTTGTAGAATTCTTTATTGATGCTAAATCCTAAACTTCTGAGGAAATACTGCTCGGCTGCATCATAATTCCCTTTGTTGAACTCTTCCGTTCCCAGCAAATACGAAACTTCCTGATCTATTTTATCGATTTCAGGAGAAGAATTCTGAAGCCTGTCGATCGCATTCAGAGTTTCTTTATAGTTTCCCGAGTAGAGATAAGATTTCACAAGAAGCGACCTCATCTCCGAAGCGTTGGTATTCGGGTTTTCGTTGATATAGTTCTGAATTACCGTGGAAGAACTTTCAAAGGGGTTTCCGATATCGTAACTCAATTTGGCATACTGCTCATGGGCAAGCTTTTTCACTTTCGGATCATAATTCATCTGGTATGAAGAACGGAATGCAGAAAGCGCCTCCTGTTTTTTGTCAACAGCGAGGTATGCATTTCCAAGCTGATAGTATGCGTTTTGGGCTAATGCAGAATTGCTGTTCAGCAACTGATTGTAATACGAAACCGCTTCATCATATTTTTTAAGCTGAGCCGCTACAAATCCCATTTCATAAAGGTCATTTTCAGACGGATTCTGCTGAACGCTCAGATAATCTTTCAAATGAGGATATGCTGAAGTATAATCCCCCTGCATAAAATAACTTTCGCCAATGATTTTGTGGACTTCAGCTTTGTAAGCATCGGAAATATCTTCATTCAGTAAAGCAGTTCCTTCGGAGATCGCTTTGTCATAATCCTTATCATTATAGTACATCTGAACATAATACGGGCGGACAAGCTTTGAAAATTTCGGCTGATCTTTTACCGAATCAAAATACCGGAACGCCTTGTCATTCTGTCTGTCGGAGTAGTATAAATGTCCGAGCATATAGGCAATATCGCCTTTCTGGGATTCATCCGCAGTTTTGTAAGCTTCCTCCAGAGCGTCGGTGGCACCTTTGGAATCTCCCATCATGAACTTAGCATAGCCTAATTTGAGAACGTACTGGGTATTTTCTTCCTTAGACAGCTGATATTGATTCACTTTTTTAAGTGTTTCCAAAGCTTTCGGAAAATCCTTTTTTGCAAGATAATAATCTGCCAAAGGTAAATTGGCCTGCGCAAAATACGCGGAATTCGGATATTCTTTGATGAATGCCGTTAAACCTTCTTCCGCATGATTCTTCTGTAAGATCACACCAATGACATTATCAAAAAACTGCGCCGCTTCCTGCCTCGACCTCGACAAATTCTGATTGTAGAAATATTGCCTTGCATATTCGTATTGGGAAGCATTGTATATTTTGGTCTGATAAAGATTTTCAGCGAGATTGAACCGGTAGTTTTCTTTTTGGGTAAAGTACTGAGACTGCTGTGCATCGGAGATCCCGAAATAGAACACCGCAGCTGCTAAGAGTATTTTTTTTGATTTCATTAATTTTTAAATTTTAAAATGTTTAAGACTGAAAATCAGGTCTAAGATATTTAAAATTCTGCGGAAAAATTATCCACAATCCATCAACGAAAATATTGAAAAGATATTGTAAAAACAAGCGTTTTAACACATTGTTAATAAGTGGATAAATTTTTAAGACTTCTTAACTTTTCCGTAAGAAACCTTAAGAAAAACCAAATTATTTCAGATAAATAATTACATTTGCTTTTTTCAAATCAAATTTAGAATTGAATGAGTCAACTTTTTAGAAGAAAAATCTATTCGGATTCAGATACATCCACAAGCCTGCACAGGGTTCTGGGCGTTTGGGACATTGTATTTTTCGGTATTGCGGCGATTATTGGTGCAGGAAGTTTCAGCAGTTTGGGCGAAGCCGTTTTCCGGGGAGGTCCCGGGGTTATTCTGCTGTATTTGATTTGTGGTTTTGCCTGCGGATTTACGGCCCTTTGTTATGCCGAATTTGCAAGCAGGATCCCCACTGCAGGCTCTGCCTATACATACGCTTACGCCAGTTTCGGGGAACTCATCGCCTGGGTGATCGGCTGGGCGCTCATCATGGAATATTCTTTCGGTAATATATATGTGGCCTTTTCATGGTCAGATTACTTCACAAGCTTCTTAGAGAGGCTGGGAATGCATATTCCCGATTATCTTACCTGTAGCTACACCGAAGCTAAAAAAGCTTTCATGAACGGCTCCGAAAATAAAGAGCTCATTAATGCATGGAAAAATGCACCGCTGATAGGAAGTTTAAAGTTTATCGTTGATATTCCCGCTTTGGTTATCAACGGACTGATTACCTGGTTATGCTATGTTGGCGTTAAAGAAAGTAAAAACTTTAATAATGTTTTGGTGATCCTTAAATTAGCGGTAATTGTTTTGGTGATTCTGGTAGGATTCGCTTATATCAATACCGATAACTGGACACCGGTAAATCCTGAAACACAGGTTTCCTCTTTTATGCCGAACGGCTTTGCAGGCGTAATGAGTGCTGTTTCAGGTGTGTTTTTTGCGTATATCGGTTTTGATGCTTTAAGCGTCCTTTCCGAAGAAACAAAAGATCCGCAGCGGACATTGCCTAAGGGAATGATTATTTCCCTGGTATTGTGTACTATTATTTATATCGCTTTAACATTGGTATTAACAGGAATGGTAGATTACAGGAAATTCGACGGCGTCGGCGATCCGCTTTCTTTCATTTTTGAAAAATCAAATGCCAATGTTGCCTGGATGGAACTGGTGGTTTCTTTTGTCGCTATTGTAGCCATCACTACCGTTTTGCTGGTATTCCAGATGGGGCAGCCGAGAATCTGGTACGCCATGAGCCGTGACGGACTGATGTCTCCGAAATTCCAGACCGTACATCCCACATACAAAACACCTTCTTTTGCTACCGTTATTACCGGAATTGTGGTAGGAATTCCTATCTTATTCACGGATAAAAGCTTCATCCTCGATTTTACAAGTATCGGAACTATTTTTGCCTTCGTACTGGTATGCGCCGGTGTTTTAATGCTCCCTGCCAAAGAAAAAATAAAAGGCAGATTCCACCTTCCTTATATTAATGGTAAAATCATTTTCCCGGTTATTTTTATCGGTGGACTGATCGGATTCTATTTCTGGCAACCTGAATTTTTCCATACTTTAATGGACTGGAAAGATCCTAAAGAAGGGGAATTCAGAGCATCCATCTTTTTCTTTATCCTCATAAACCTGGTTCTCTGCATCTTTACTTTTATTAAAAACTTCTCGCTGATTCCGCTGGTCGGATTGAGCTCCTGCCTTTACCTCCTGACAGGAATGAGCCATGACAACTGGTTCTGGTTCGGGTTGTGGTTTGCGATAGGATTGATCATCTATTTTTTCTACGGATACAAACACAGTAAGCTCAGAAAAGCCTGATTGATAAAATATACCGCCGGATCTTAAATGGAATCCGGCTTTTTTTTGACCTTCTCCTTATTCCGGATTGGCGAACTTATTGCTTTAGATTTTTATCATTTAAACTACAAATGCCATGTCTGAAAGAATAAAAACATTTAAAGAGTTTTACCGGTTCTACCTTACCGAACACAGTAAAACGGGAACAAGGATCTTTCATTTTATAGGAACATTGCTTGTTTTTTTTGTAATTGGCTACGTAATAAGCTCAGGAAAAGAAAGATTTTTATGGTATGTCCCGATATTCGGATACGGTTTTGCATGGTTTAGTCATGCCGTAATAGAAAAAAATAAACCTGCTACATTCCGGTATCCGATCTGGTCTCTGATCTCAGACTTCCGGCTGTTTTTTGAGCTGCTGATAGGGAAGCAGAAATTCACCGGGATTCCGGAACGGAAACCGACAGAAGAACTTTAGATTTTTGTAATATTGTTAAAAGAACGGCGGGTTTGCTTTGCAAACCCGCCGTTCTTATTTTTAAGTCACTGGCTGACAAATTTCCGTTTAGTTAAATCTCTTTTTAAAATTAAACTTCAGCATGTTCATCAATCCAGGTTCGATAATGTCGATTCCCAGACCGAAATTACTGTCAGCTACCGTATGATGGTCCGTACGGAATTTTTCAAATTCATTTTGTGGAATTTCAAGATTAACAAGCGGATTATATTCGATGTACACGGTTGCCCCATTTTTACTTACCTTCTTACGGCTTTTGAAATCAAAATAAGGATTATTGATCGTACTTTCCTGGACGGTATATTTTTCTTCCGTATCAATTTTCTGATCGGTGTAGAGGTTAATCTCATACTTTTCACTATCGAAATTATGCCAGAAAGGAAGATCTTTATGAATATAATCTCTTGCACTCGCCTTTACCAGATTGCGATCGAAGTACATGAGAAAACGGTTCTTTTTAGGATCCACAAAATACGGATTTTCAATCGTAGCACTATACTGAATCCTGAATTCATTGAGCCTTTTATCATCACTGATGACATCAATGACAGCATCTTTAAATACATTTCTGATATCGGTGCCGTTTCTGTCATTGGAATAATTCAGGCTGTAAAAAAGGAAATTATTCCAGCTGTCAATGATCTCTCTTTTATTGGTATTTTTAAAATACCTTCTCATGGCATTTGCACGGTTTCCTTTGTAGGTTGTTGTCAGCGTGAGTTTTCCCGTGGAATCCTTTACATTAAAATCTACCTTTTCGTCTACACAGAAATAAGGATAGCGGTAAGCTTTTCTTTCCTTTAAATGCTGGTCGGGTTTTACCTCAAGATAATGCATGAAATAGATAAATCCGCGATTCTCCAGGATACCGAATTCGTCGCGGATGGTAGCATCCACAAAATACTCTTCGCCTTTGTGATTTATTTTTACAATTGCATGGTTAAAGGTGAGCAGCGAAGGCAGGTAATATTTAATATAGAAATCCGTATGGAAATTCACCAATACAATAGAAGCATCTACTCCCAGATAATTGAGAATAACTTTTAAAAGAACCGATTTGGCCTTGCAGTCGCCCTGTTTATTTTCGTACGTAACGGCAGGCTCCTGAGGTTTATGTCCATTCATTTCATCTGCATTGAAGATGTAATAGATATTATTCTGAACATATTCGATGGCAAACTGGATCTTTTCATCGGGATCCGATATAGCATCAAGCTTTTCCACAAGACCGGGTGCAAAATCCTTTAATGAAGCTTTATCAAAAATTTCCTGGTAAATAGGAGCTATATAATTGGAAAGTTCTCTCCAGTTATTATCCGTCGCAAAATCTATATACGGGAAAATTTCACGGTTGGCATCCACCGGATTGATGTAGTTGGTCTGTTCGAAAACAAATTTCTCCCCTTTCTCCAGATAGCCTGTTTCAGGCGCCAGAACGTTACCGTTGTCATCTCTGAAGAACGTTTTCTTATAAGCTACTTTCTGACTTCTTTCGTTGATAAAAGTAAATCTGTAACTTCCGTAAGCCCAGTAATTATCCGGACTTACCCATACATACTTGGAAAATTCTTTCCTTAGAAAATCACGATCCGTAAAAGGTTTCACCCTTGAATCTTCAAGAATAAGAATATCATACAGCCGAAGATCTTTAATCGTAATATTGATTTTCTTGTTGCTGCTTAAAATCCCGCCGCTGCTGTGGTTCTCACTGTCCAGAACCTTGATTTTCGTGTCGGGAATCTTATCGATCAGCACACCGTCTCTTAAAACACTGATCCGGTGGATATGGTAGACTTCGTTTTCTTCCACCACAATATCGGAAACGGAGGCTCTTTCCAGATTGGCGGGCTCATTCAGAGTGTATGCCATGCAGACATATTCGCTGTTTTCGGTATTGCTCGTGTGGTATTTTTTATCTAAGAAATAACAGAAATCCTTTCCATCGTTATTCTGTTGCCTGGCAAAATCAGAATCCTGTATTCTGTTTATCAATTCCTGATCATCGATATTCCCGGCCCAGTCTTCTGCCTTATGGATTCTGTAATTTTCAATTTCGATCTGATTGTCCATATATTGTCTACTATTTTGTGTGTTCGTTGTGTGTGCGGTAAAAAAGAAAGGTTAAATTAGGTATTTAAAAAATAAAAAACAAGAGCGAAAGATGTTAAGATCCCTTAAAAAAACGTCCATCTTTGACTTCCTGAAAGAATGAGTTTAAAACCAGATAATTTTTGATAACCCTCAGCATTTACTTATGCCAAGTTTACTTCCGGTAAAAAAATAACCCCAGAAAACTGAGGCTGTATTTTAAAGATCTTTGTTGGTATCGTGGGTATGATCTTTCGGCGGCTTCGGATAATTTCCTTTAGATACTTCTCCTACCGTATTGGCGGCGGTCATGGCGACCACCAGATCATTCAGCATGTTGCTGGCGGCGGTTGGTGAATTCGGCAACAACACCAGATTGCTTCGGTTACTGGATCCCACGGAATGTAATGTATCATAATGCTGCGTAACGACAATCAGTGCGGATGCTTCATGAGAATTGATTTCAACATTATTGAGCATTCTTACGGATTCTTCCAGGCCTTTGGCAATTTCCCTTCTCTGGTCCGCAATTCCCTGGCCCTGGAGCTTTTTCGATTCGGCTTCTGCTCTTGCAACAGCCACGATTCTGATCCTCTGGGCTTCAGATTCATATTCAGCAGCGGTTTTTTCCCTTTCAGCAGCGTTGATCCTGTTCATGGCATGTTTTACCTGCTCATCCGGATCAATATCTGTTACCAGAGCTTTAATAATATCGTATCCGTAGCTCTGCATCGCTTCCTGAAGTTCACCTTTTACAGCAATTGCAATGTCATCTTTTTTTACGAAAACATCATCCAGTTTCAGTTTGGGAACCTCTGCCCTTACCACATCAAAAACGTAAGAGGTGATCTGGTTTTCGGGATTTTCGAGGCGGTAGTAAGCATCTCCCACCTGTGTTCTGATCACCTGGTACTGAACGGAAATTTTCATTTTGATAAAAACATTATCCAGCGTCTTGGTATCGATCATGACATCCAGCTGCTGGATTCTCAGGTTCAGTCTTTTCGCAATCTGATCGATGACCGGCCACTTCAGATGAAGCCCGGAGTGCTTCACGGCCTGGAATTTCCCGAAACGTTCGATGATCGCTGCGGTTTCCTGTTTTACCACGAAGAATGATGCAAATAAAATAATTAATCCGATAAAAGCAACGGGTATTAAAAAAAGACTCATAGTATTAATTTTTTATATGAATTTGTATTCTTATAAATATAGGGTTTTTAGTTTTAAGAATCAAATACGGCAAGAAAATCCGATCTCTGCATCACTGTTTCTACACCGTCATTCCGATATCGATTCCTTTTATTTTACGGTAGAGGTCGGTGGCATAGTTATCGGTCATTCCGGATACGAAATCGATCACGCCCAGAACTTTCTGATAGTCGGTAGCGTCTGTATAAACAAATTGCTG
>JBMDXW010000425.1:0-36298 GCA_048594965.1 Chryseobacterium sp. | reverse complement strand
CGCGCCATCCTCGACCGGCCCGACAGCCCGGGCCATCCCTTTGTGATTATGGTGGTAGGTGTGAATGGTGTGGGCAAAACCACGACCATTGGCAAGCTGGCGCACCGCTTCCACTCGGCAGGCAAAAAAGTGGTCCTAGGTGCCGCCGATACCTTCCGTGCTGCCGCAGTAGATCAGCTGGTGATCTGGAGTGAAAGGGTGGGCGTTCCCATCGTAAAGCAGGAAATGGGGTCGGACCCCGCTTCCGTAGCATTTGATACCGTACAGAGTGCTGCTGCACAGAATGCAGATGTCGTCATCATCGATACCGCAGGAAGGCTTCATAACAAAATTAACCTGATGAATGAGCTTTCAAAGATTAAAAGAGTGATGCAAAAGGTAATTCCCGACGCGCCACACGAAGTTCTTTTGGTCCTTGACGGATCTACCGGCCAGAATGCTTTCGAGCAGGCCAAACAGTTTACGGCTGCTACAGAAGTAAGTGCTTTAGCAGTAACCAAACTTGACGGAACAGCAAAAGGAGGCGTTGTCATTGGTATTTCAGATCAGTTCCAGATTCCGGTAAAATACATCGGCGTCGGAGAGAAGATGCAGGATTTGCAGTTATTTAATGGTACAGAGTTTGTAGATTCATTTTTCAAGAAGAGATAAATCTTTTTGGAATCAAATCATCAAATATTAACATTAAAAAATGCAACTATGGGATTTTTAACATGGATTATTTTCGGGCTCTTAGCCGGAGCACTGGCTAAAGCGATCATGCCGGGAAAACAAGGTGGCGGAATGCTTATCACTATGATTCTGGGTATCATTGGCGCTTTTATCGGAGGAGCCATTGGCGTATATGTACTTCACTGGGGAGATGTAGATTCTTTCTGGAATTTCAGAAGCTGGATTCTGGCGATCGGAGGAGCATTAATCGTTCTCTGGATTTACGGAATGATGACTGCCAAGAGAGTTTAACCGGTACCATAAAAATTAAAGCGGCGGATTTGAAATTCAAATCCGCCGCTTCTTTTTACAATATAATTTAGTTAATCTTTATCTGGTAAGGCATTTCCATTTTTATTTCAGACTGAAGTTTTCGCTTTTCAGTCACCTGCTGCAGAATCTCGTAATTGGATTTTCCGATCTTGTTCTTAATCACTCGGGCAGAAATTTCATCCTGGTTAAGATCTTTAAAAATCTGCTCGAAAGGGGTCATGCTTTTAGGATATGAGGCAACTCCGTAAGATTTCAATCCGGCTTTCTGTGCGGCAAATTTCACTGCATCATTCAATGTTCCGAGCTCATCTACAAGACCGATCTCTTTAGCTCTTGTTCCGCTCCACACGCGTCCACCGCCAACAGTATCGATCTGTTCAAAGGTTTTCTTTCTGTTCTGCGTTACAAAATGTACAAATCTCTTGTAAGTACCTTCCACACTTCTCGTGATCATGTTGACACCGTATGGCGTTACACCGTTCAGCGAAGAGTAATACTGCGAGTTGGCATTTGTAGAAACAATGTCGGACCGGATCCCGTTTTTATTTGCCAGGTCCTTAAAATAAGGAATAACTCCGAAAACACCGATTGACCCTGTTAATGTATTCGGTTCAGAATAAATTTTATCTGCTGCCATCGCAATATAATAACCTCCGGATGCGGCATAGTCCCCGAATGAAACGATGAGCGGCTTTTTCTTTTTAAGCTGTTGAAGCTCAAAAAGGATTTCGTCGGATGCATTGGCACTTCCCCCGGGAGAATTGATCCTGAATACGACTGCTTTTACCTTGTCATTATCCTGAAGATCCTTAATGTATTTGATGTACTTTTCAGAATGGATATCTCCATAGTCGTCACCACCATAAATCGATCCTGAAGCATATAACACGGCAACCTGATCTCCAGATTTTTCATCATCAGAATAAGAGGCGATGTATTTCCCTAAAAAGATCTTATTCAAACGATCATCAGCTTTAAGATTTAATTTTGATTTGATCAACTGATCGTATTCTGTTTTCTGCATCAGCTTGTCGGCCAGTTTGTATTTTAATCCTAAATCAGGAATCATTCCGTAAAGGCTGTCTACAACAGTTCGGAATGCTGCCGTATCAATTTTCCGGGAAGTTGCCATTTTTGACGACGTATTTTTCCAGATATCATTTAAAAGAGTGCTCAGCTGCTCCTTGTTTTCCGGAGAGATATCATTTCTTAAAAAAGGCTCGACAGCAGACTTAAATTTCCCATGTCGGATCACCTCGATGCCAATGCCGTATTTGTCTGCAAAATCCTTAAAGAACGTTACTTCCGTAGCCAGGCCTTTCAGCTCGATCATCCCGGCCGGGTTCAGATAATAATGATCTGCCACGGATCCTAAATAATAAGCAGCCTGAGAAACGGCATTTCCGTACGCGTAGACAAATTTTCCGCTTTTCTTAAAATCGGTAATAGCGTTTCTTAAATCATCAATCTGTGTGACTCCGGCATTAATATAATCGGCTTCAATACTGATCCCTTTGATATTATCATCGGTTTTTGCTTTGTTGATCGCATCAATCGCATCATAAAGCAATACATTCCTGCTCTGGTCACTGATATCAAACAATCCCCTTTGTTCCTCAGTCGGACTGTCGATAATATTTGTTTTCAAATTAATGGTTAGGACGGAATTCTTTTTTACAACTACAGATTTCTCACTTCCCATCGCGCTGAACACCAGCATGATGATGAAGAAGAAGAAAAACAGGACGCATAATATGACAATAGCCACTATATTTGCCAGTACATTTTTAAAAAAGCTTTTCATAAATCAATCATTTTACAATATGTCGCACCATAGAGCCATTTTGTTACTGGGAAGTAATCTTGGAGATCAAAAAAAAAATCTGCAGACCGCTCTGAGCAAGATAAAAGATACAGGAAATGAGATCGTGCAGCTAAGTGATTTTCTCACCTCAGAGCCCGTAGAATTTGTTAGTTCCAATATTTTTTGTAATATTGCAGCAATAATATCCACACATCTTTCTCCGATTCAGCTTCTTACCCTCATCAAAAGCATTGAAACGGAAATGGGAAGAGCTCACGATTCCAGTGTAACAGGAGGCTATAGTGACCGGGTTATTGACATAGACATCGTGAAGTTCAATGAATTAAGATTCATATCGGAAAGACTGAAGATCCCTCATCAAAAACATCTTTCCGAGAGAGAATTTTCAAGGATATTATTAAAAGATTTTATCTGAAATAAAACATAAAAACATATTGTATGAAATTAAATTTGTTATTATTGGCTGCATTGCCTATTGCGACGTATGCGCAAGACCGTGATGCCGTCACTTCTAATAATCGGTATCCCAATACCTTTTCTTCGGGCTCTGCAAATGTAAAACCTTTTAACAATACAGCCAGGAGATTCAACGATTGGTCTGTTTCAGTAGGTGGAGGTGCCGCATTTATGATTCACTCGGACCTGAAATCAATCACAGATCAACATATAAACTGGGGATACAATTCTTATATGAGCCTGGATAAACAGATCAGCCATGTCGTAGGACTAAGCCTGATTTACCAGAGAGGCGAAACAACACAGAAAGCACAGCTTGATGAGGCGTCGGGAGTTGCCGAAGCAAAAACTAAATATAACCAGATAGCTGTGATGGGCGATATTAATTTTTCAAACTTTTTACGACGCGTAGACAACCACTCTCCTTACCGATGGGCCATGCACGGGTATGGCGGTATGGGCTTCATGAATTTTAACACTTCCCTGCACGACCAAAAAGACTACAGATGGAGCAGCAATCCCAAAAGGATTCCTCTCTTTATGAATCAGAAACTGGGACTCAATTCATCATACTTCCAGTTCGGATTGGGCTTAAAATACAACGTATCTGAACTGATCGATGTTGAAGCCAGAACCATGTATATCATCAGCGGTGATGACGAATTCGACGGCGGAGGATATGCAAGCCCCGGAGATTATGACCCCAACTCATCAATTCCGAAATATAATATGATCGACAAAAGAAGATCAGACAACGCCTGGACGATCAATCTGGGACTTTCCTTTAAATTGGGAAAACACCAGACTCATCTCGCATGGTACGATCCATTACAGGAAGCTTATTACAGAGCTCATATCCTGGAAAATAAAAGTACTGAACTCACCGTTTGTGAAAAAGGAGATCTGGACAATGACGGCGTTTGTGACGATTGGGACAGACAACCTGATACTCCTTCTGGAGCAAGGGTTGACGGTGCCGGCGTTGCCCTGGACATGGATCTTGACGGAGTGATCGACCTGTATGACAAATGTGTAACAGTTCCCGGACCTCCTGAAAACAAAGGATGCCCTTCAAATAATAATTCTCTTTAATTAAATAAAAAATACATTATGAAATTAAGTTTAGCAATTGTCGCACTAGCATTATCTGCTCCTGCACTAAGCTTTGCACAAGACTCGACTGCCGTAGCTCCGAACGGAAAGTATCCCAATACTTTCTCTTCAGGTTCTGCAAATATTTCCCCTTTTACAAATACATCACGAAGGTTCAATGATTGGGCAGTTTCATTTGGTGCCGGTATACCATTGGTTCAGTCAGCAGATCTTACTTCAATAAAAAACGGAAACGGTAAAAACCTTTTCGGATACTCCGCTTACGTGAGCATTGACAAGGCGATCACCCACGCTTTCGGCATCAATTTACAATACGACAGAGGTGAGACCAGACAAGGCTGGTTCAATACAAAAAAAGATGCTCCCGCCAATGCTTCACTGTATCAGCAGGTGGGCGCAAGGACCCAATACGATGCCATTTCGTTGTTGGGAGATATTAATTTCTCAAATCTGCTGCGAAGAGTAGACAATCATTCTCCGTACCGCTGGGCCCTTCATGGTTATGCCGGGTTGGGAACATTGGCATTCCGCGCGTATCAGAAAGATGAAATGGGCAGCAGAATGGTATCGGAAGTAAAACCTTTCAGCCTGAACTCCATGTTTGCACAGGCCGGTGCAGGATTTAAATTTAAAGTAAACAGCAGGATCGACATTGAAAGCAGATTAATGTACGTGATCACAGGCACTGATGAATTCGATGGCGGCGGTGATAAAAACAGTGTGATTAACCAAAGGGAAGAGCAGGTTTCCGACAACTTTTTTAATGCCACCCTGGGACTTTCCTTAAAGTTAGGAAAACATGAATCTCACCTGATGTGGCACGACCCGCTTCAGGAAATGTATTACAAGCTGGATGTGCTGGGGAACAAAAACCAGGATATTGAAGTCTGCAAAAAAGGAGACCTGGATAATGATGGAGTGTGTGACGATTGGGACAGACAACCGGATACTCCGGCTGGGGCAAGAGTGGATGGCGCCGGCGTAGCCCTTGATACCGACCTGGATGGCGTCATTGACCTTTATGATAAATGTGTAACGGTTCCCGGACCTGTTGAGAACAACGGATGCCCTGTTGTCACGCAGGTTCCCGTAAAAAACGGCCCGGTGGATGAAAGTGAAACAAAGCTGGAAGGAATTGAATTTAACCTCAATTCAGATAAAATCCTGCCTTCCAATACACCGATTCTTAATAACGCTGTCAACTATATCAACTCCTCCAACGGAAAATATACGGTCATCGGAACCACCGACACCAGAGCCTCCGAATCATACAATCAAAAGCTGTCTGAAAGAAGAGCGAAAAATGTGAAGGATTATTTAATCAAAAACGGCGTTCAGTCGGACAAATTAAACGCAGAAGGAAGAGGTGAGAAAGACCTTAAATATCCTGAGTGCAACCCGGCTACAAAATGTCCGGAGTGGAAAAACAGAGCCAACCGGAGAGTTTACTTTGAGGCCAGATAACGTTTCATTCCGAATAAAATCAAAAGTCACGCAAGGCGTGGCTTTTTTTGTCAACTAGTTTCAGTAATTTTATCCCATGATTTCTCAACAGGATTTTCAAGAACTAAAATTTAAGACCTTAAAATATTTTTGGGGCTATGATCATTTTCGTGATAGCCAGGAGGCTATTATTGATTCTGTGATTAATGAAAAAGATACCCTCGTGCTTTTACCTACCGGTGCCGGAAAATCACTCTGCTACCAGCTTCCCTCTTTATTGAAGGAAGGTACCTGCCTCATCATTTCGCCACTTTTAGCTTTGATGAAAGATCAGGTAAGCCAGTTGAAGTCAAGAGGGATAGAAGCGGAATACCTGTCTTCGGAACTGGATGAATATGATGCGGAAGGAATCTATGACCGCTGCAAGGAAGGTTTAACCAAGATGCTTTACATTTCCCCGGAAAGACTGACCAACAAACAGTTCCTTCAGAATATTGAAGAAATTCAGATGTCATTCATTGCCGTAGACGAGGCCCATTGTATTTCGGAATGGGGACAGGATTTCAGGCCGAGCTACCAGAACATCAAGGAATTCAGGAGAAATAACCCTAAGATCCCATGCCTTGCTTTAACGGCAACGGCTACTCCGAAAGTGCTGGAAGAAATCAAAGCAAAACTTGAACTTAAAAATCCGCAGGTATTCCAGAAGAGTTTCAGACGGGACAATATCAGGATCTTTACTGAAGAAGTGTCTGATAAATTCCAGAAGATCTATGATATTTTAAAGTTTAATAAAGATTCAGGAATTATCTATGTAAGAACGCGCCGGGAGGCTGAACTTCTCTGTGGATTTCTCCGGAAAAATCAGCTGAAAAATGTAGACTTTTTCCATGCAGGTCTTACCACGAAAGAAAAAAATGCCAAACAGACCATATGGAACAACAGCGACAACCATGTTCTGATTTCTACCAATGCATTCGGAATGGGAATCGATAAGGATAATGTACGTTTTGTTATTCACTATTCTCCCGCTCCTTCTATCGAAAACTATTACCAGGAAATCGGAAGATCAGGCCGGGATGGCCAGGAAAGTTTTGCTTTTCTGCTCTGGGACAAGCAGGAACTCCTGAATTTTGATGACATCCTGAAAAACCAGACGCCTGGCAAAGCCGAGTTTTTAAAGATCATCACCTACCTCTACTCTATTTTCCAGGTGGCGGAATTTGAGTTGCCGGAAAAAGTCTTCCAGCTCAATCTCAACGGAATCCAGAGTTTCACCAGATTATCTTCGGCAAAAATCAAAAATGTCCTGAACTTTCTTCATAACCAGGAAATTATTTATTTTAACGATCAAAAAAGCTTATCCTCGCTTCAGCTTCTGATGCAGGCAGACGAGATCGATCAGCTTCCCCAGAAAGATGCGTACTTTCTTGAGCTGATGCTGAGAACCATCTCTGGAATCACCACGCATAAAGTAATGTTCAGCGAGCAGCAGGTAAGCAATAAGATCGGTGTGAGTGTGCTCCTGATCAAAGAAAGGCTAAAGGAACTCCAGCAGAAAGGCTATGTGGAATATGTAGACGGTGCCTTATCAAGCATTAAATTCTTAAAACCCCGCGACGAGCGCCTGAATAAATCACAATACTGGAAGCTTTTTGAACATATTCAGAAAAACAAAATCCAGAAATGGGAAGAGATGAAGTTTTATATTGAAGATCATCAACACTGTAAAATGAAGCTGATCCTCCATTATTTCGGTGAAAAAAAATCTAAAAACTGCGGAAAATGTTCGGTCTGTGAAAAGAACAGGCAATCTATTTTCGGAAAGAACATTTCAGGGGAGATCCTCTCGATACTTGCGAAAAGGCCGTCAACCATTGAAGAGCTCTCGATTCAGCTGAATTACCATTCCAAAGAAAACATTTTGGAAAACCTGATCTACCTGCTGGACTCGGGGAAAGTAAAAATGCTCAATTTCAGAACCTACGCGATGGCCTGAGTAATGCGGAATAATTAATACTTTTACTCTTTTGATCCTCTGAGAAAGACCTTATCTTTGCAGCATGAAATCATTGAAAGTTGTTTTTTTAGGCACTCCGGAATTTGCAAAAACTTCTTTGGAAGCCATTTTTCACTCACACCATCAGGTAGTCGGTGTTGTAACGGTTGCAGATAAGGCCAGCGGACGAGGGCAAAAGATCAGCCAGTCACCGGTGAAAGTTTTCGCCGCAGAAAAGAATATTCCTGTTTTTCAGCCGGAAAAATTAAGAAATCCTGAATTCCTGGAAGAACTCAGAAAGCTGGATGCCGATGTTTTTGTGGTGGTGGCCTTCCGAATGATGCCGAAAATTCTTTTTGAAATGCCAAGAATGGGAACTTTTAACCTGCATGCTTCCCTGCTTCCTGATTACAGAGGGGCCGCTCCTATCAATTACGCCGTGATCAACGGAGAAGAGAAAACCGGCGCTACAACGTTCTTTATTAATGAGAAAATTGATGAAGGAAACATTCTGCTCCAGGAAGAATTACCTATTCTACCGGATGAAAACGCAGGGAGTCTTCACGACCGGCTCATGGAAATGGGCGCAAAACTCGTGGTAAAGACCCTCGACGGGCTGGCAGAAAACAGCATTACCGAAAAACCTCAGCCGCAGGTCGAGCACCCAAAAAATGCCTATAAGATATTTAAAGAAGATACCAGAATAAACTGGTCCCGAAAATCAAAAGAAGTTCATCAGTTTATTCTGGGAATGTCCCCTTATCCTGCCGCTTTCACAACATTGAAAATCGGAGAAGAAGAAAAAGGACTGAAAATTTTCGGTGGTAAATTTGAAATTTCAGATCATGATAAGGTTGCCGGAACATTGGATATTTCAAAGAATGAGTTTAAAATATACACTCAGGATGGAATTTATTATCCTTTGGAACTGCAGCTTGAAGGAAAGAAAAGAATGACTATCAAAGATTTCCTGAACGGATTCAGAAACTTTGACGAAATAAAAATGGCTTGAGTATTTCTCAAGCCGTTTTTATATATTGTCAATAGTGAATTTTGCTTCGCAAGTGGATGGTCAATTTTGCTCAGGTAAAAAATTCACAGGCATCGCGAATTGGCCATTCACCATTCACTTTTAAAGCTGCACCATCTCCGTCACCTCCACATCATAACCGCCAACCTGGGGTTTAATATTGGTATTCTGAGTGATTACCTTAAACTTATTAATTCCAAGATTTTTCAGAATCTGAGTTCCGATCCCGTAATCTCTGTAATTGTAAGCTAAGGTAGGATGCTGAACCTGTCCGTCCTGATAATTCAGGAACTGCTGCAGTTTTCTTAAGGTGTTTTCAGAATTAGAAACATTATTAATGAAAATAATAGCACCTTTTCCTGCTTCGTTCACCATATTGGTTACTTTCTCCAGCAAAGGTTTTTCACCGTTGTTTAATCTGGTCAGCACGTCAAAATACGAGTCTGAAGACTGTACCCTGACAAGAACCGGCTCGTCGACCGTCCATGCACCTTTTGTTAAAGCAAAATGAATCTGATCATTTGAAGTTTCCCTGAACGCAAAGAAATCATAGTCACCGTAAGCGGTCTTCACTTTTCTCTCTTCGATTCTTTCAATAAGATTTCCTTTTTTAAGCTGATAGTGGATCAGGTCCTCAATAGAAACGATCTTCATATCATGTTTCTTTGCAAAAGCATAAAGTTCCGGTAAACGGGACATGGATCCGTCTTCATTCATGATTTCGCAGATCACGCCACCTTCTTTTAAACCTGCAAGACAGGTAAGATCAATGGCAGCTTCCGTGTGGCCGGCTCTTTTCAGAACACCACCTTTCTTTGCACGAAGCGGGAAAATATGCCCGGGTCTCATAAAGTCGGTCGGTTTGGATTTTTCGTCCATTAAAGCCAGAATCGTTTTTGCACGGTCTGCTGCAGAAATCCCCGTAGAAGTTCCATTCCCGAGAAGGTCTACGGATACGGTAAAGGCGGTTTCCTTAGGGTCGCTGCTGCGGCTTACCATTACTTCAAGTCCAAGCTCATCACATCTTTTTTCAGGAAGCGGCATACAGATCAGTCCTCTGCCGTGAAAAGCCATAAAATTGATGATTTCAGGGGTCGTCAGTTCAGCGGCACAAAGAAAATCTCCTTCGTTCTCTCGGTCTTCATCATCTACTACTATGATTATTTTACCATTTTTGAGGTCTTCGATAGCCTCCGGAATAGTATTTAATTTAATATCAGACATTTTTACTTTAAATTTCTGCAAAGATACTCATAAAATAAGCATCTCCCAATTATGATAAGGGTTTGTTAGATTTTGAATACCGCGTCTTTTGCTTTCCTGAAAATCGAGTACGAATCCAGTCTTTTTTGGTGGTCATAAATATGAGAATTGATCATCAGCTCATTCACATTGAATTTCTCCTGGAAACTTTTTAGCTGTTCTTCAATTTCAGACTGATCTCCAATTAAAGTATAGCGTAGTTTCTGTAAAACCATCGATTTTTCCATCGGCGACCAGATCTCATCCATGGTGTCGACCGGCGGGGCAAAAGGTTTTCTGTCGTTGCGGATAATATTGATAAATGCCTGGAATAAAGTTGTGGAAATCCGGTGCGCTTCTTCGGAAGTCTCTGCGGCTACTCCGTTGATACAGGCTATGATATAAGGTTTGTCCAAATATTTTGAAGGCTCAAAATTCTGTCTGTAGATATTGAAAGCCATCTCCATCTGCTCCGGAGCGAAATGACCGGCAAACGCGTAAGGAAGTCCGAGTTCTGCTGCCAGAAAGGCACTGTCTGTACTGGATCCCAATATATACAAAGGAATATCCAACCCTTCACCCGGGATTGCACGAACCAGGGCATCGCGGTTGTCTTTGGAAAAATATTTTTGTAATTCTAAAATCTGTCTCGGAAACTGCTGATTGATTATTGCCGGATTTCTTCCTAAAGCCTGCGCGGTGAGGCCATCGGTTCCGGGAGCTCTGCCCAGTCCCAGATCAATTCTTCCCGGGAAAAGAGATTCCAGAGTTCCAAACTGTTCGGCAATGACCAGCGAACTGTGATTGGGAAGCATGATCCCACCTGATCCTACCCTGATCTTTCTAGTACCGTTGGCGATAAAGCCAATAAGCACCGAAGTGGCCGAACTGGCAATGCTTTCCATATTGTGATGCTCAGCAAGCCAGAATCTTTTATAATCAAGACTTTCAGTATGATTTGCCAAAGACAGACTGTCCCGGAAAGTATCGTGAATGGTCTTTTCCTGTTTTACCGGAGCAAGATCCAGCACGGATATTTCAAAGTTTTGCATAATTTTAAATTTAAAGTCTTTTAAAACCAAACAAATTTAAAACATATTATCTGCATTAGTTACTTTTTGTAATTGATAAGACTTATCGATCAATTCAGGGAAAAACTATTGATAAGATTTACTTTAGCAGTCATCTCAGATGAAGCCTCTTTGAGATCAGTCAGCAGAATGTTACATACCCAATGGCAACAAAGTACAATATTCTACCAAGATGGACAATGGATGTAAAATATTATCATAATATTTATTTAATAATAAAAATTTACTAAAAATATCTAATTTCAACTAAAAACCTCTTATTTATTACGAATTAATTAATTTTTATTAAATTTGAATCAAATATTTACAAATTATGAAAAATATTATTCAAACGCAGCTTACTGCTGAATTACAGACCCAAATAGACGAGAAAATCGCAGAATTGGAAGCCTTACTCCAGGATAAGCTGGTGGCTTTAAATGCAGATCAAAGAAAACTTTACGGTGTCATTAACGAACAAAACAAACTTTTTGTAAACAAAGTGAGGGATTACAGAGTCAACCAGCCTCAGTTGAGTGCGGATGATGTAAACTGGGAAGAATTTGAAAACGATTACCAGGCCAGGGTTTTCCTGGAAACGAGAAAAGATAAATTAGCCAGCCTGGTCTATCAAATGGAAAGCACCAAGATTTTACATGATTACGACAATTACAACGATGCACTAGACGATTATGCATACTCCCAATACAAAAAAGGAAGAGAGGTAATCGGCTTTGCCGAAAAAGTAGCCGAGCTGAAACAGTTCTTCCCCAGAACACCGAAAAGCAGTTCTTCAGAAGACAAAAACAAAGCTGATTAGTGTTATTTAGCACTTAGACCTAAACATTTAAGTCATTTGATGATCGGTTTAGGTCTTTTTACCTTTCGTTTAGGTCTTTGGGTTAAAATTTTAGGTCTCTGGATGAAAGTTTTAGGTCTTTCGGTTAAATTTTTAAGTGATTTGTCTAAAATTTCAGGTACTTTTATTAAAAATTTAGCAAAAATGAAATCAGACAGTTTTTAGCAACTGTCTGATTTTTTTTTAGAATTCTGATCAGGTTTTTCCCGACACTTTTTATAACCCCTATTGATCATTCATGGAGAGGAATTGGAAGTTATTTCAGCCTGTATTTTTATTTCAGATAATCACTGCATTAAATTCATGTCAATTTTTGTAAATGAATTGGCACACATTCAAAGAATCAGTAATATTGTAAAATAATGTTAAACCATGAAATCAAAATTACTTTTCCTTTTTGCGATATCGCTTTTATTGACAAGCTGTAACTTCAATCAAATTTATAGAGACCGTGAATCTGATAAAGCTGACGGAGAAAAAATTCCGCAAAAATTTTATTGGGAAGTCCGGTATGGAGGAAATCAGGATGATATTTATAAATTGTTCGGTGAAAAATTTTTCTCTGTCACTACTAAAGAAAAACTCACGGAACTCTTAAATATCACCAGTCAGATCGGCCCCGTACAGGAATATAATCTTAGTAAATGGCAGACCTTAGTTGTAAAAGGAAGCAACCCTAAAAGTGAATATGTGTTTACTTATGACGTAAAAAGAGGCACTGAAAAAACCCAGGAAACCTTTACCTTGGAAAAAGATAAAAATGGTACTATCAAAATTGTCGGATATCATGTCAATCAGAACTTACTGAACAAATAAAAAAAGGATGGTAAATGATCATTTACCATCCTTTTTGTGCTCAGGAAATTTTTATTTCATTCCTTATATCGTTTAAAACTCATCTTCTGTTTGAGGTCTTTTTTGTTCTGAAACACAATATAATCGTTATTAAGCTCTTCGATCTCAAAAGATTTTTCCTGGCCAAACATTGTAATTTTAATGATTTTATCAGACCTTTCAATCTTGTAGGTACCCTGCATACCGCCAATCAGCGCTTTGGTCTTTCCGTTTCTCATTTCCAGCGTTGCGGTACTGTCTTTTTTAAAGGTAAAAACTCCCGTTGAAGTGGTATTGGCAAAATTATCCTGTGACCAGGAACCTATCAGTATATTATAATCATAGCCGTCCTTTTTGTCGGAATTCAGGAATAATAAAAGAAAAAAAGTAAATAAGTATTTCATGATCATTGTTATTGATCTAAAAATACAAATTTACTTTGATTATCAGTATATTAATTTAATAAAACTTACAGCTTCCCCTTCTCTTTCTGATAAGTAAAATGATTGATCAGGATCCGGATCTCATTAAACTCAAAATCATTAGGCAACGCATTTTTCCATTCCGTTAAAGTTTCTTTAGGATCATTTCTGAATATATCTTCAAAAGCTTTAATCTTATCAGAAGTAATCACCCTTGAAATATCCAGTAATCCCTGTTCGGCAAATTTGGCCAGATGGCCGATCACGGTTTCCTTTACCAGACCCCGCTCCAGCGCAATTTCTGAAATGGTTTTCCCCTGCTCAAAAAGCTGGAAGGTCAGAACCTGGGACGGAACCTTGGCAATTTTCATGCTTACTTCCTGGTTATTTTTTTCATCCAGCAGCCTGGTTTCCAGCAGGTGAATTTCTTTTAAGCTGTTTAAATATTCCTCGATATCCTCCAGCCAGACCCTGAACTCATCGTTGTATTGCTTTAAACCTTTCGCCCCTTTGATCTCAGCATAAAAATCTTTCAGCGGGCTGAAGACCTTATCCCTGATTTCGGTAAAAAAGAAATTAACCGCCCCTTTGGTTTTGTTTTCAATGTCAGACCATTCTTCTTTCTTTTCGATAAAATGATTAACCTTTTGCGAAATAACCCTTTCCAGCTTTTCAAAGATCTTACCGAGATTGACGATCTCGTGCTTCAGCTGCTTATAAAGCTGATTGGCCTTTACATGATCGATGCTTCTGGTCGCCACGGAAAGCCTGTTCCAGTCTTCCACTTCTTTCAGGAGCCACTGTGAATCTATGGTACGGAGCACTTTTCTGATGCTGTAATCGTACTTTTCATTATTAAGAATGGCTTCCACTTTATCATTCGCCACCGTATCCGTATGAAAATGCAGGATCCTGTTGTCTTTAAAAATGACTTCAGGTGTGATCTTAGACTTTAAAACGATCCCTTCCAGGGTACGGCAGCGCGACAAGGCCACATACACCTGTCCGGCCGTAAAACTTTTTCCGGCATCAATGATCACCCGGTCAAAAGTAAGCCCCTGGCTTTTATGAATGGTGACCGCCCAGGCCAGCTTTATCGGGAACTGCTCAAAGCTTCCCAACACTTCTTCTTTGATGTTTTTATCGGTGTCAAGAAAGTATTTTTTCTGTTCCCAGACTTCTCTTTTCACGGTGATTTCCCGTTCGCTCCCGTCAAGGATAACTTTAATTTCATTTTCATCAAGCGCAGAAATCTCTCCCAGCTTTCCGTTGAAATATTTCTTTTCCCCTGAAATATCATTTCGGATAAACATGATCTGAGCGCCAATTTTCAGGTCTAAAAATTGTTCATTCGGGAACTGGTTTTCTTTAAACTCACCAAAAAGCTTGGCTTCATAGGTTTTGGAACTTACCTTCAGCTCATCCAGCTTTTCCTGATTGATGTCGTCCGCCATCTTGTTGTGGGAACAGAGATAAACGTAAGGTTCATCACCCATATCAAAATCAGGATCATATCTTTCATTTAAATGATCAAAATCGATATTGGCTACGTCACCATCACGAATCGCATTTAAGATGGAGAGAAAATCTTCATCAGACTGACGGTAAACTTTAGTCAGCTCAATCGTGATCAAAGGGATTTCCTTAATCGCATGACTGTCAAAAAAGAAAGGTGAATTATAGCAGATTTTTAAGATATGTTCGTCCCTTACCACCGGTGGAAGCTGATACAAATCCCCGATGAACAACATCTGCACCCCGCCAAAGCGCTGATTATTCCTTCGGATAAACCTTAGTGAAAAATCCATCATATCCAGGACATCCGCACGCAGCATCGAAACCTCATCGATAATGATGATCTCGACCTCCCGTAAAAGCTTCAGCTTATCTTTCCGGTACTTGAAATGCGGCATCAGGTCGGCAATATTATTGGCCATGCTGGTATCAATGCGGTCCGTGGTCGGCAGAAAAGTCCGCAGCGGCAGCCCAAACATCGAGTGAATGGTAACACCGCCGGCATTGATCGCTGCGATCCCGGTGGGTGCAACCACAATGTGTTTTTTATGGGTACGTTTTACAAAATCGTTGAGAAAAGTAGTCTTTCCCGTTCCTGCCTTTCCCGTTAAAAATACGCTTCTGTTGGTATGTTCTATTAAGTCAAAAAAATCATTATTCATCGCCTTCAAAATTACGGAAAATGAAATTTAAATCCTTACCTTGGCACAACTTTTGAAAATCCCTCATCATAACGAGACAAAAAAAACTTATGAAAATCCCTGTATTCATCTTATGTGCAGCGCTGTTTACAGCCTCATGTTCTTCAACAAAAAATACGGATGCCAATTTACCGAAAGACATTTCCGAGCGTCCGGCCGATGAAAACAACCAGAAATACGAACAGGCCCAACTTGATAAATTAAAAGCTTCCATAGAATCTGAAATTGCAAAAGAAAAATGTACCGATGCCGCCGAATGGGCATTTGCCCCGATGGGCGCAAAGGCATGCGGAGGACCTCAGATGTATATTGCCTATCCTAAAAAACTGGAAACTTCGGTTTTAGCTAAAATCAATGACTACACCGAAAAAGTAAAGGCATTCAATCAAAAATACAACATCGTTTCCGACTGTATGATGATCATGCCGCCCACTTCTGTAAAATGTGTCAACGGAAAAGCAGAACTGGTGAATTCTTAAAACTTATAAAAAAATCTTGCTCCCATGGGGCAAGATTTTCTATTTTGATAAATTCACCATTCACCATTGACCTTATTATCCTTCCACGTGTTTCACATTTTCTTTATACCATGAGGAGTATTTCACGTAATTATCAGCGATCCTGTTGACCTCTCCTTCCAGCAGCTGGGAATTGATGTCTTTGATCTTTTTCGCCGGAACTCCGCCCCAGACTTCTCCTGATTTGATGTGCGTTCCCTGGGTCACGACCGAACCCGCCCCTACAATTGAATTTTCTTCAACGAGGCAGTCGTCCATTACAATCGCCCCCATTCCGATGAGCACGTTATCTTTGATCGTACATCCGTGAACAATCGCATTATGACCGATCGAAACATTATTTCCGATATTTAAAGGATGCTTCTGATACGTGCAGTGCAGCATCGCGTTGTCCTGAACATTTACTTTATTTCCCATTTTAATATAATGAACATCACCCCTGATCACCGCGTTGTACCATATACTGCAGTCGGTCCCCATGGTGACGTCACCGATGATGGTGGCCGTTTCGGCCAAAAAAGTATTCTCCCCGATCTGAGGTGCTTTTCCTAAAAGTTCTTTTATAAGTGCCATATTTTTAATTTGAAAATTTGAAAATCAGTTCATTTGAAATGGATAGATCAGGGCTTTCGGGAATCCGATTCCGGCTTCCTAATTTTTAAATCATGCCGATAGCAAAAATCTAACTTCCAACCCGCAGCTCCTAATTTCTAATTGCGTATTTTTGTATCTCAAATTTAAAGAAAAAATGCATACTATACTTATAGAGCCGACCGAAAACCCGAAAGTGATGAAATTTGTGGCAGACTACAACCTGATTCCGGGATCTTTAGAGTTGGACAGAGATTCGGATGTTTCAGAGATTCCCCTGGCACAGGAACTATTCAATTATCCGTTTGTGGAAAGAATCTTTATCACCGCAAATTTTGTAGCGGTTGCCAAACAGGACACCGTAGAATGGGAACACGTAGCGGAAAGCCTGAAAAATGTGATCGAAGATGAGCTTCTTGCCAACCCGAGAATTTATCTTCAGAAGAAAAAAGAGCTGTACCAGATCTATGCGGAAATGACCCCGAATCCCAACGTGATGAAGTTCGTTTCCAATAAATTATTGCTCGAAGGCTTTGTAGAAGTAAAATCACGAGATGCTGCGGAAGGTGTTCCTTTGGCACAGGCTGTTTTTAAAGAATTTGATTTCGCCAAGGAAGTCTTTATTTCCGATAATTTCGTGGCGGTTACAAGAGACAATTCCGTAGAATGGCACCAGGTGATGATGACCGTCCGTGCCCTCATCGCAGACTATCTGCAGAATGGCGGAGCGATCTCCAACATTGAAGCCCAGAAACACGAAAACCCGGTAGAAAAGATCATCAACAGGGATTACACAGAAGACGAACAGAAAATTTCAGACATCCTTAACGAATATGTGGCACCTGCCGTAGAAAACGACGGCGGAAAAATTTCACTGATGGAATACGACCAGGAAAACAAAACCGCAAAGATGCTGCTACAGGGCGCATGCTCCGGATGCCCAAGCTCTACAGCCACTTTAAAGAACGGAATTGAAAACATTTTAAAACAATTCGTTCCTGATCTGGTAGATCGTGTGGAAGCAGTAAACGGCTAACCGATGACAGGCGAATTTTGCGTCTGAGAAAACAAATACGGTCCGACAATGGACGAAAGACTGAAAAACTTAAAATAAATAATGAAGGGAATTTTATTGGTGAACCTGGGCTCACCACGATCAACAGACGTAAAAGACGTAAAGGAATACCTGGACGAATTCCTGATGGATGAAAAAGTGATCGACTACCGGTGGATCTTCCGGGCACTTCTTGTACAGGGAATCATCCTCAAGACACGCCCTCCGAAATCTGCCGAAGCCTACAAAACAGTATGGACGGACGAAGGCTCCCCATTGATTGTGATCACCGAAAAGATTCAGAAAAAGCTACAGAAAGTAGTGGATGTTCCGGTGGAAATCGGGATGAGATATGCCGAGCCCAGCATTGAAACGGGAATCCGGAAGCTGGCAGAAAAAGGCATTTCCGAGATCGTGCTTTTCCCCCTTTATCCTCAATATGCCATGAGCACGACGGAAACCGTGATTGAAAAGGCGGAAGAAGTGAGAAAGCAGAAATTTCCCGGCGTAAAAATCAATTACATCCAGCCTTTCTACAACCGCGAAATCTATATTAACTGCCTGGCAGAGAGCATCCGCGAAAAGCTTCCGGAGAATTTCGACGCCCTGCAGTTTTCTTATCATGGCGTTCCGGAAAGGCATATTTTTAAAACAGATCCTACAAAAACCTGTAACCTGAACGACTGCTGTACACGGGAAAATAACCCGAGCCACCAGTTCTGCTACCGTCACCAATGCTATAAGACCACGGAGACGGTGATTGAAAAACTCAATCTGCCGAAAGAAAAGGTCATTGTATCTTTCCAGTCGAGACTGGGAAAAGATAAGTGGATCGAACCTTATACCGATGAAACTTTTGAAACCATTCCTAAGAAGGGAATCAAGAATCTTGCGGTAGTGTGCCCTGCTTTCGTTTCCGACTGCCTGGAGACCCTGGAGGAAATTTCAGTGGAAGGGAAGCATCAGTTTACCAGCGCGGGAGGAGAAAACTTCCATTACATTCCCTGCCTGAATGACGAAGACCGATGGATCGAAGTGGTAAAAACCTTATGTGAGGAAAAGCTTAACGAATTCTATTTAGTATAAAAATTATAACCTTCGGAAACGGAGGTTATTTTTTTATTCGGGAATAACCATATTACGAGAAAAAAAAATAAAAATTCCCAATACCCCCCCCCTTAAAAACAAGCCTTATTTTTTATTTTAATTAAAATTAACGCAAACACCCCTATAATTTTACAATAATATTTTACAATTTAAATATTTTCATTACCTTTACCCCATCAAAACAACATCATCAACCTTTAAAACTTAGAAATGATGAATGCAACTGCAGAAATTTTAAAAAATAAGATTGAAAAATTCAGTCCTGACGCTTTGGAAGCTTTTGCAAGAATGATGGAAAGCTTTGAAAAGAAGACCCATGCCACCGTATCGAAATTTTACATGGACGAAATTTTGTACAGAATACAGTTTCATAATGAAAACCCATCTACCAAGCTGGATTTTTATGAAAACATTTCAGAGCTGAAAAAGTATTGCGCGTAATGAAAATTCTTCTTTCCTCTATTGCCAAAAACGACATAAGGCTTCTTGTGCGGGTCTTCTGTGCAGAACACAAGCAAAAGGGAATCTACTTTCTGGAAAGCCTTAAAGACAGCATCAATGAAATCTCTCAGGAAAGCGCACGGCCCGAAGAGATCAGCATCCGGTCAATGGAAGATTTTCCGGTGAATATTCATTACCTGTTTGAGGATGAGCAAACGCTTTTCGTTACAGCTATATTCAGAAGTTAAACTAATTTCCACACTATTATTATATTAAGCCTTGCGGATTTTATCTGTAAGGTTTTTTTGGCAAGATAAAGAGACAGGATTTCTTTTATCAAAAACGTCGAAACCTTTTAATCAAAACGTCGAAACCTTTTAACTAAAACATCGAAACCTTTTAACCAAAACATCGAAACGTTTTACCTGAAACGTCGGGACGTTTTAGGCCAATCATAATAACATTTGAAAATCAATGGATTACGGCTTCAATTATCAAAACTCAAAATCACACCACCCTAAAACGCCAAAATCCTCAAAACCTCAAACTCTCAGGTCCAACTTACCTTACCGGCGTCCTGAACTCCCCATATCCCATCAGCCCATCATAATTCCTTCCGAAAGGAGCATAGTACAGGAATGCCTGGTATAGATTTTCGGTTTGCCAGAAATTACCGTTGACCTCCCCGAAATTCAGTCGCCCGTCCTGACTTTTGGTGGCTAAAATATAATTGTAGAATCCTTGTTTGAGATAGATGCGGGCCACATATTTTTTGGCATCGGCATCATACTGCATCTGATTTTCCTTGCTTGGGATAAAACCATTGAACCCACCCAAAACATAAATTTCCTTATCGGCAGGATCTGACTCGAGAGAGAAATAAACCCATGAATAATCGGCTTCTCTTTCCGCATCCCTTTCTCTTCCGAGGTCATTTCGACGGTAGTACCAGGCGCCATTGACGTCCGGCTGGTACTGGTAATTCAGGGGAAATGCCCACACCGGATGAAGATAGGTATTGTTGACCCCGTCCTTCACTTCCGTGGCGCGAACCATATCCGCTGCCATGTTCATGTTTTTATTGTCGAAATAATAGAACTCATTGTTTCCCGGGAATACCAAAGACAGCTGCTGGAAAAGTAGCTGGCTGCCCATCGTTGAGCTTGGCTTTAAATTATTGACCGTGACGTTCGGGTTGTTATTCTGCATCACATTAAGGGTCATCGAATTGACATTGGAGGCAAGTTCTCCGCCTTTGGAAACCGCTTTCACCTCTACCCTCTGGTTGGCATCAGGATTTCTGGCATCTGCAAATCTTGAGACCCCCACGGCAATAGTCGCGGCATTTTCCACCACATAAAACCTTCTGGTGAATAGTGGCTTGTCGGCAGAATCTTTATAGACAATGATTTCGAAATTGCCCGAGATCTTCAGCTGCATCTTATCATTCGGGAAATTGAGCTTGTAATGGGTGTAAGACTGAAGGGTGTTGAATGAGTACTGGAAGCTGTCCAGCAGGCCGTTTAAACTCCCGGTAGCATACTCGGTAAAGAAAAGATTGTCATCTTCCCAGTTTCTGTTGTAATGCTTGATCGTATACCGGTAGATCTGGCTGGAGTTGGTAAGGTCATCAAAGCTGAACACCAACTGCTGATTCGGGTAGATCACCGGCGTTTCATCGTTGGTCTGCGGATTAAACAGCTGGATGCTTTGGATATTCTGCCCAAAAACAAAACTGCTCAGGGTAAGTAAAAGTATTCGCAAGGTTTTCATTCTGACGAAGATAAAGAAAAATCATTTTAAACCATAACAGATTAAATCTTTATTCATTAAAATATCCCTTTCCGCATCCTGAAAAATATCTGATCTTATTTTCAAACCCAGACTTTTGTGCCTACATTTGTTTTTTTAAAACATTTATTCTATGCTTCAGATACAAAGTTTCGTGTTCAATTTTGCAAGCGAAAACACATACGTCCTTTATAATGAAAATAAAAATGCCTGGCTGATCGATCCGGGAAATATGAGCGAACAGGAAACCAGAATCATCGGAGATTTCATCAGAGACAAAGGCCTGAAGATTGAAAAGATCCTTTTGACCCATGCTCATATCGACCATATTCTCGGGCTTCAGTGGGCTTCTGACACGTTTAAGGTTCCCGTGTACATGCACCAGGAAGACAAAGAAGTTTTAGACATGTTCCAGATCAGCGGAATGCGTTTCGGGATGAACGTCGATCACATCCATGCGGACTTACGATATATTAATGAAGGGGACGAATTAGATCTTGACGGCGAAAAATTCAGGATCTACCATGTTCCGGGGCACTCTCCGGGAAGTGTGGTGTATCATCATGAAGGTGAGAAATTCATGATTTCAGGAGATGTACTTTTCGAGGGGAGCATCGGGAGAACCGACCTTTTCAAAGGAAATTATGAGCAGCTGATCGACGGCATCAGAACGAAGCTTTTCATCCTGGATCCTGAAACGAAGGTCTTTTCCGGTCATGGAAATCCCACAAGTATTGGTTTTGAGAAAGAATATAATCCGTTTTTGAGATCGTAATGTCTTGTGGACAATATCATACGTAATTTCCGGAGGATTTTATTTAAACAAAAAAAGCTGTTCTTCGGAACAGCTTTTAAATTTTATATGATCCGCTGCAAAAAGCCATTATCCGACAAGCTGCAACGCTCAACCAATTACTTCCATTTTATATTACAACCCATGCTCGGTCTCTGGATTTCCTCCTGAGGTTCGCCTGCGAGGAGGTTTTCAAAGGCAATGATTAAATCTTCACCGGTTACATCCTTATGGTTTCCAGGTCTTGAATCATCCATCTGACCACGGTAGATGAGATCTAATTTTTCATCAAAGAAAAAGAAATCGGGCGTGCACGCAGCATCATAAGCCTTGGCAATAGCCTGGCTCTCGTCATAGAGATAAGGGAAGTCGAATTTTCTTTCGATCTGGAATTCAATCATTTTCTCGGGAGCATCCGCAGGATATTTTTCCACATCATTGGAATTGATGGCAATGAACTCAATTCCGCGTTCATTATAATCTTCATACAACTCGTTTAATTTATCAATGACATGCAGAACAAAAGGACAGTGATTACACATAAAGATCACCAAAGTACCTTTTTCCCCTTTCAGATCGTCCAAAGATTGCATTTCGTTACTTTTTGAAGGGTTCGGAAGTTCAAAAAACGGTGCTTTTGTACCTAAATCGATCATATTTGACGGCGTATTCATAAGATTTTATTTGACGTCAAAGATAAAAATTTTCTTTGTTAAATGAGCAAACCAGCCTGATACGAGTTGTAAAAGGCTTTTCATTGAGAAAGACTATACCCTTTATTTATAATTACAATAGTTCTGAAAATAAAACTTAAAAAGGCTGTATAATCAGCATCGATCGGCATTTCTGAATTTATATAAAAGATTTTGAAACGGTGGGAAAAGTTAAATCCGAAAAATTGTTTGGAAGTTATGAATGAAAGTTTGTAGTTTTGCTAACACTGTTAGAAATAAAAAATCATGGGTTTACATGAACGCCGACAAAGAGAAAAAGAAAATATACGTACCAGTATTCTGGATGCGGCTTTTTCTTTGGCTAAGACAGAAGGCTGGGCTTCACTTTCCATGAGAAAAATTGCTGATGCGATCGAATACAGCGCACCGGTAGTTTACGACCATTTTGAAAACAAGGAAGCGATCTTATATGAAATTTCGCTGAATGGCTTCCATTGTTTGCATATTGAATTATTGAAAGCTCAGAGAGAACACGACAATCCCGAAGATCAATTAAAAGCAATTGTGGATGCTTACTGGAAATTTGCCTTCAAAAACAAGGAGTATTACCAGCTGATGTTCGGATTGGGAATGCAGTGCAGCGGAAAAGGGATGATGAAAGAAGAATTTTCTTCATTTCAGGATATGCTTTATGACTGTACTTACGAGATTATCCAAAAGAAAGGATCAAACCCTGCGAATGCCTGCCACTCATCGCACGCATTGTTTTCCGCTATTCATGGGCTGATCTCTATTATGATGATGCGTAATGATGATATTCCTTCAACAATGAACAAAACGACTTTGGATGAAACGGTTTCCGCATTCATCAAGTCTTTATAAATTTTTTTTAAACCAAAAATTAACACCGTCAGGAATATTAACACCGAGTTGAGAAGAAAAATAATAACCGGAAAAGAAAAATATCATGTAAAATACAGACCAGATTAATTTTTTTTGAACTTAAAATTAACACCGTTAGAAAAAATAACGCACTTTAAATTAAACTTTATTATTCACTTTATTCAAAAATAGATTTATTATGAAAACATCGCCTATTCTTCACAGCAGTAATCTCCTGATTTTTCGGGAGCAATAATTAACACTGTTAGAAAATATAACATATCTAAAAACAACATTATTTATTTAGCTCTTCATTAAAAAATTAAACTCAAAATGAAAATATTTGAAAGAACGAGGATCATCGTACTTCTGACTGGGATTATCCTTTTACAAAATTGCACCAAGGCAGCTGAAGGAGCAAATGCAGCACCGCCTCCTCCCCAGTTGCCGGTTTATACCGTAACCACTTCTCCTGCCACGGTTTATCAGGAGTTTCCTACGGCCCTTGAAGGGAAAAACAATGTAGAAATAAGATCTCAGGTTGACGGATACCTGGATAAAATTTATGTCGAAGAGGGTGCTTACGTAAGAGCCGGACAACCTTTGTTTAAAATAGATTCAAGGGCGTATGGCGAGCAGATGAACATGGCCTCCGCCAATTTGCAGGTAGCCAATGCCAATATTCAGAAGGCTAAAGTGGAAGTAGACCGGCTGGAACCTCTTGTTGCCGCAAAGGTAGTCTCCGATGTACAGCTGAGAACGGCAAAAGCCAATTATGCAGCTGCTGTGGCCGCGGCTTCTCAGGCCAGAGCATCCGTTGGAAGTGCAAAGATTAATGTAGGATTTACCACCATTACGGCACCCGTAAGCGGATACATCGGAAGAATTCCCTATAAAAAAGGAAGCCTTATCTCAAGAACAGATCCCAATCCATTGACCCTGCTATCCGACATCAGCGAGATTTATGCATATTTCTCACTGAGCGAGCTGGATTTCATTGCTTTCCAGAATAAATATCCGGGAGCTACTTTAAATGAAAAGCTGAAAAATATGCCAATGGTAGAGCTTGTGATCGCTGACAACAGCATTTACCCTGAAAAAGGAAGAATGAGCATCGTTGACGGACAATTCGACAAAACGACAGGAGCCATCAGTGTTCGTGCCGTATTTCCAAATGCGAACGGAACTTTGAGAACCGGAAATACCGGCAGAGTGCGTATGCCTCAGCTATTTGACAAAACGTTGGTCATTCCACAGGAATCCACTTTTGAAATCCAGGACAAAACGTATGTTTATGTGCTTGGAAAAGACAGGAAAGTGACCGGAAAACCTATTACGATTTCAGGGAAAACGGAAAACTATTACTTTATTTCCGACGGTTTATCTGCAGGAGACCAGATCGTATTCACCGGAATCGGAGTATTGAAAGATGGGGTTACGATTCAGCCGAAAGCAATTTCTTCAGACAGTCTGCTTAAAGCGAGACCCTTATAACTCCTTTTGGGACTATTGATAAGAACTGTTTACACCTTTCTTTTTTAAACACAAAAAGTCACAAGAGCTTTTTAAGGTTAAAATAAGAAAGTTTAAACAACATTAAAAAATAAACTTCTTATGTTAAAACAATTTATAGAAAGACCGGTACTTTCCACGGTTATTTCGATTATACTTTTATTATTGGGTGCTTTGTCGCTCTTTAATTTGCCGATCGCCCTGTTTCCGGACATTGCACCTCCGAGTGTTCAGGTGACCGCATTTTATCCCGGAGCGAATGCAGAAGTCGTAGCGCGTTCGGTAGCAACACCAATCGAGGAAGCGGTAAACGGAGTGGAGAACATGACTTACATGACTTCCAACTCGAGTAACGATGGAACGATGACACTGAGCGTGTTTTTCAAACAGGGATCAGATCCTGACAATGCTGCCGTAAACGTTCAGAACCGCGTATCGAAAGCGATGAGCCAGCTTCCACAAGAGGTTGTGCAAGCGGGAATTTCGACACAGAAAGTTCAGAACAGTATGATCATGTTTATGGGATTAACGAGTAATGATCCTAAACAATACGACGAGCTTTTCTTGCAAAACTACTTGAAAATCAACATCATTCCGCAGATTCAGCGTATTCCGGGTGTTGCTCAGGCGCAGGTTTTCGGAACGAGAGATTATTCCATGAGACTCTGGCTGAAACCGGACAGATTAGCAGCCAACGGACTTTCGCCTCAGGAGGTTTTAAATGCTGTAAAAGATCACAACTTGGAGGCTGCTCCGGGACGTCTGGGACAGGGAAGTAAGGAAACGTACGAATATATTTTAAAGTATAAAGGGAAACTAAACAAAAACGAAGACTACGAAAATATTGCCATCAAAGCCAACAGTGACGGATCTTTCCTGAGACTGAAGGACGTGGCAAGAGTAGAATTCGGTTCCTATACCTATACGGCAGCCAACAGAGTTGACGGAAAGCCGGTTTCAGGTTTTGCGATTATGCAGACCGCAGGATCTAATGCCAATGAAATCTTAACTGAAATCGAAAAGCAGGTAGACCAGTTTAAAACCACCCTTCCAAAAGGTGTTGAGCCGATCATCATGTACAACTCCAAAGACTTTTTGGATGCTTCTATTCATCAGGTTGTTGAGACGTTGGTGATTGCCTTCATCCTGGTATTTATCGTCGTATATATTTTCCTTCAGGATTTCAGATCGACTTTAATTCCTGCGATTGCCGTTCCGGTAGCGATTATCGGTACGTTCTTTTTCCTTCAGCTATTTGGATTCAGTATCAATATGTTGACCCTGTTCGCTCTGGTACTCGCCATCGGTATTGTAGTGGATGATGCGATCGTAGTGGTAGAAGCCGTTCACTCCAAAATGGAACATACGGGAATGCCGGTTGAGCACGCAACAATGAGCTCAATGAGCGAAATTTCCGGAGCTATTATTTCCATTACATTGGTAATGTGTGCGGTATTTATTCCGGTTGGTTTCATGCAGGGTCCTGCGGGAGTTTTCTACAGACAGTTTGCCTTTACACTGGCAATTGCGATCATGATTTCTGCGATTAATGCCTTAACATTAAGTCCGGCATTATGTGCCATGTTCTTGAATGATCCTCAGGGTGAGCACGGAGAACATGGTAAAAAAACAGGCTTCGGAGCAAGGTTCTTCAATGCATTTAATGTAAGCTTTAATAATTTAACTAAAAAATACATTTACAGCCTTAAGTTTTTAATTAAAAATAAATGGGTTGCCGTAGGAGGATTGGTGTTGATTACTGCTGCCAGTATTTTCTTAATTAAAAAAGCACCATCAGGATTTATTCCTACGGAAGACCAGGGATTCATTTTATATGCGGTGAACACGCCTCCGGGAAGTTCATTGGACAGAACGCACAGAGCAACTGAGCAAATTGATAAAATCATCAACGGTGAAAAGGCTAAAAATCACCTCTGGGTGGCAGACGGTCTGAATTTTATCAGTAATGCCAATGCATCACCCTATTCTGCAGGTTTTATTAAATTAAAAGACCATGATCAGCGTGGTGAAGTGACCGATCCGGATCAGATTGCAGCAGGATTGACAGGGAAAGTTTCCCAAGTAAAAGATGCCAGCGCATTCTTCTTCAATTTCCCGACCGTTCAGGGGTTTGGTAACGTTTCCGGTTTTGAATTTATGCTTCAGGATAAGACCAACGGTTCTCTGGAAAATTTAGGAACAACCACGCAGGCTTTCATTGGGGAATTGATGAAACGTCCGGAGATTGCTTTTGCTTTCACAACTTATGCTGCCGGGAATCCACAATTTACCATTGAGGTCGATAATGATAAAGCCAATCAGCTGGGAGTTTCCATCACAGAATTGATGCAGACGATGCAGATTTATTACGGAAGTAGTTTCGTTTCAGATTTCAACAGATTCGGAAAATACTACAGAGTAATGGCTCAGGCGGATATTCCTTACAGAACAGACGCGAATTCTCTGGAAGGAATTTATGTTAAAAATAAATCAGGCGAAATGGTTCCTGTGAAAACATTGGTGACTTTGAAAAGAGCTTTCGGACCTGAAACAGTGACCAGAAATAACCTGTTCAATGCCGTGACGATCAACGGGACACCAAAACCTGGTTACAGTACCGGAGATGCGATCAAAGCCGTAGAAGAAGTTGCGGAAAAATCACTGCCTAGAGGCTTCGGATACGAATGGACAGGAATTACCCGTGAGGAAATTAAGACCAGCGGACAGACAGCATTTATCTTTATGTTAAGTATCTTGTTTGTGTATTTCTTGCTGGCAGCTCAATATGAAAGTTATATTCTTCCGTTTGCAGTTATTTTGACGATTCCGACAGGGATTTTCGGGGTGTTTGCATTTACAGGTTTAGCTGGAATTGATAATAATATTTACGTTCAGGTTGGTTTGATCATGCTTGTCGGATTATTGGCGAAAAATGCGATCCTGATTGTAGAATTTGCTGTACAACGAAGAAATGCAGGAAGATCATTATTGGAATCTGCGCTTCAGGCTTCGAGACTACGTTTGAGACCGATCCTGATGACCTCATTTGCCTTCATTGTCGGAATGTTGCCGCTTGTATTTACGCAGGGAGCTTCTGCAAAGGGAAATCACTCCATCGGATTCAGTACCGTTGGAGGAATGTTGACTGGCGTTGTATTCGGAATTTTCATTATTCCGGTGATGTTTGTGATCTTCCAGTATTTGCATGAAAAAATGCCGAGCAGAAAAAAGAAAAGACTTCAAAGACAAAAACTGGAAGCTGAACTTTTAGCAACAACTCATTAATAAACAATGAATACAAACTTTGAGAATATTTTAAATTTATTTAAATCATAAATCTTTTCACAAAATCGTCTGTGAAATCTGTGGGAAAGTTAAAAAACGTTTTCTCTTATTAAAGATAAAGGTGCATCCACAAAAACCTCTCAAAGTTTTGTATTCAGTTTAAAATTATAACTTATGAAAAAAGTAAAAAATATCATCATCACTTTTGGACTGGCTTTGGCTTCGGTCTCCTGTGTGTCCAAACTGGCATACAAGGAGCCTGAGCTTGAGCTGCATGAAACGTTCAAATATACCGCAACAGCGGATACCGCAAGCGTTGCCAACCTGGAATGGAGACAATTTTTCAACGATCCAATATTACAGTCATTGATTGAAAAAGGAATTAAAAATAACTACGATTTACAGATTGCTTTAAAGCAGGTTGCTTCATCACAGGAAAAACTAAAACAGGCAAAATATCTTCAATATCCGGATGTCGGTTTCGGTGTTTCTGCACAAATCTCAAAGCCTTCAAAAAACAGCATGAACGGACAAAGCCTGAATTTATTTTTAGGAAAAAGCTATGTTGAAGATTATAATGCAGCGTTCAATTTATCCTGGGAAGCGGATATCTGGGGGAAGATCAAAAACCAGCAGGAAGTCTCAAGAATGCAGTACCTGCAGACGTATGAAGCGACAAAAGCCATTCAGACACAGGTTGTTGCAGCAATTGCTCAGGGATATTACAATTTATTGATGCTTGACAAACAATTACAGATTGCAAACTCAAATTTAGAATTAAGCAATAACACCCTTGCCCTAACAGAAAAATTGTGGCAGAGTGGTGACACAAGTTCTCTGGGAGTTCAGCAGGCAACCGCACAGAAGCAGTCTACCGAATTGTTGATTACGCAATTGGAACAAAATATTGCGATTCAGGAAAATGCATTAAGTATTCTGGTTGGAGAAAATCCGGGGAAAATCAGCAGAACGATTGAAATGTCTGAAACCTCTTTACCACAGGATATTTCCGCAGGACTTCCGGCCGCCATGGTAAGCCGCCGTCCGGATGTTCGTCAGCAGGAATTGGTTTTATTGGAATCAAATTCAATAGTGGGAATTGCGCAGGCCAATATGTATCCGTCATTGAAAATTACAGCCAACGGCGGTGTGAATTCATTTAAAATTGACAACTGGTTTCAGATTCCGGCTTCACTGTTCGGATCTGTTTTAGGAGGATTGACTCAGCCTATTTTCCAGAAAAGACAATTGAAAACGGATCTTAATGTTGCTAAAATCCAGAGAGAGAAAAACGTATTGGCATTCCGTCAGTCTGTTTTGAATGCGGTGGGTGAAGTTTCTGATGCTTTGGTTTCAAACGAAAGCCTGAAAGTTCAGGAACAAAAAGCAAGTGAACAGGTAGTAACTCTGAAAAACGGAATCAAAAGTGCCGAAATGCTCTATAAAGGCGGAATGGCAAACTATTTAGAAGTAATAACCGCCCAGGGAAACTCTCTACAGGCAGAACTGAATCTTGCGTCTGTAAAAAGACAGCGACTGAGCAGCATTGTAGACCTGTACCGGGCGTTAGGAGGCGGCTGGAAGTAGTAAATTTAATTATATTGTTAATGGAATGCGGTCTTTCGGGACTGCATTTTTTTGTTTTTGAATTAATTTTTTCTGAACCATTAAGAACATTTAAGTTGTTAAGTTTGATTAAGAAAAATCAAATAGACTTTTTATCAGCATAATGCTAGAAGCGAAGCGCATCTTAAATATTCTAAACTTCTTAACTAAAATCTTAATGGTTAGAAAAGAATTATTTTTGAAATTGCTCATTAATATACCCAATCAGCCGATCAAAATTCTCCTGCGAATATCCCAACGGCAAATAATGAATATCATCCGCTTTTCGATACCAGGTCAATTGACGTTTTGCATATCTTCTACTGTTTTTCTTAATTTCAGAAACCGCAAAATCCAGTTCCCATTCGCCATCAAAATATTTGAATAATTCAGCATAGCCAACCGTATTTAAAGCCGTCAGATGTTTAAATTTCTCTAAAGTTTTTACTTCTTCCAACAAACCTTTTTCCATCATCACATCTACTCTTCTGTTGATTCGGTCGTACAATTCTTCTCTCGGAGCTTCGATGCCGATGCGGATGGTTTTAAAATCTCGTGATTCCTGTGAAACAGCAATTTGCTCAGAATATTTTTTATTCGTCTGCCAAATTATATCAATGGCGCGCAAAAGTCTTCTGTGATTATGAAAATCAACTACGGAAAAATACTCGGGGTCGAGTTCTTGTAACATTTCCTGAAGTTTTTCAATTCCCTCATGCTCTAAAATCTCCTGAAGCTTCTCCTGATTTTCTTCGTTGGCTTCCGGTAAGTCATTGAGGCCTTCTATGACCGATTTTTCATACATCATACTTCCGCCCACCATAATAACAATCTCATATTTTTCAAAAAGTTCGTTGAGTTTGTTTAGCGCATCTTCTTCATACTGGCCAATCGAATAATAGTCTTCCACCGAAAGATTACCTATAAAATGATGGGACGCTTCCGCCAACTCTTCTTCCGAAGGGGAAGCCGTTCCGATTTTCATTTCCTTAAAAAACTGGCGCGAATCGCAGGAAATAATCTCCGTGCCGAAATATTTTGCGAGATCAATGGCCAGCCTTGTTTTTCCGATCCCGGTTGGACCTACGACAGAAATTAAACTTTTCTTTTTCACGCCGCTAATTTACAAAAAGGAGTTTAGTAAATCGGTTGGAAGATCGAAGCCTGAAGATGAAAGTTAAAAATCGGCAGCGTTTATCAATATGACAATCTTCCGGCTTGCTGCATTAAGCTTCGGGCTCCTTATCTTAGCTAAACTATAGACTTAAATGTTTATCTTTGTACAACAATAAAAAACTATGATTTTATCAATGACCGGCTTCGGTAGAGCCGAAGGTGTTTTTGAAGGAAAAAAGATTACCATAGATATTAAGTCACTGAACAGCAAAAGCTTTGATTTGAATATTAAAATTCCTTTGCGTTACAAAGAAAAAGAATTTGAGATCAGGAAAATTCTTAACGACAGGATTATTCGCGGAAAAGTAGACTGCTACATCAATCTTGAGAACCTTGAAGAGTCTACTGATGTAAAAATTAATAAAAATTTAATTGATTCTTACATCAGCGAACTCCGAAACATCGCTTCAGACGGACCGGATTTTGAATATCTGAAAATGGCGGTTAGGCTGCCAGATGCAATCACTTCAAGACCCGACGAGCTATCCGAGGGAGAATGGGAGGCGCTGGCCAAAATCGTAAGTAGCGCACTGGACCGGTTTGAAGATTTCAGAAAAACGGAAGGAAAGATTCTTCATGAAGAGCTGGAAAGAAATCTGCAGAATATCGATAAGAACCTCGGTGAGGTGATCCCTTTTGAAGAGCAAAGAATCACAGCGGTAAAGGAACGTTACCAGAAGTCATTGAAAGAGTTTGAAAACGTAGATGAAACCCGTTTCTATCAGGAAATGGCTTATTTTACCGAAAAACTTGATATTTCGGAAGAGAAAGTAAGACTTTCCCAACACCTTAAATACTACAAAGAAGTAATGGAAAACGAAGATTTCAACGGGAAAAAGCTTGGATTTATCTCTCAGGAAATCGGTCGTGAAATCAATACTTTAGGCTCCAAGGCCAATCATGCAGATATCCAGAAACTGGTAGTGATGATGAAAGACGATCTGGAAAAAATTAAGGAACAAACGTTAAACGTTTTGTAAAAGTTATAAGTTATGAACGATGAGTTATGAGTTGTTTTGCATCTTTTAATAACTCATCATTCATAACTCATCATTCATAACTAAAAACAATGAATAAAGTTATCATCTTTTCGGCACCTTCGGGAAGTGGAAAAACCACATTGGTCAAGCATTCTCTGGAAGTATTTAATGAATTGCAGTTTTCAATTTCTTGCACAACGAGGCAACCGAGAGGAAGTGAAGTGCATGCTGTGGATTATCATTTTTTAACACCGGAAGAATTCAGGCAGAAAATTGCAGAAGATGCTTTTGTGGAGTTTGAAGAAGTTTATACCGACAAATACTACGGAACGCTGAAATCGGAAGTTGAAAAAATCTGGAATCAGGGCAAAGTGGTGATTTTTGATGTAGATGTGAAAGGCGGGATTTCGCTTAAAAAATATTTTGGTGAACAGGCTTTGTCAATTTTCATCGAACCCCCTTCCATTGAAGAACTGGAACGAAGATTGATCTCAAGGAATACGGATGATGCTGAAACCATCAGAACACGTGTAGCAAAGGCAGAAGAAGAAATGTCTTACGCGAAAGAATTTGATAAGATCGTGATCAATTCCGATTTGGATATTGCAAAAAGAGAAATAGAAAGTTTAATAAAAAATTTTGTGAAAGAAACAAGAGACTAGAATTAGAAGTTAGTTTTTAAAGAGTAAAAATTTTAACTAACATCTGATTTAAAACATCTAATTTCTATAATAAAAAAATATTGAGGTAAAAATGAGTACCGAAACATTAGAAAAAGCTAAATCAACAATTCCTGTAAAAGGATTTTTAGATCTAAGAGATATAGCCATTCCTCAGGGAGAAGATTTGGTGAATGCCATTCTTCAACTGAAGGAAGAAAAAAATGCAGTAATTCTGGCTCATTATTATCAGCCGGGAGAGATTCAGGATATTGCTGATTTTCTTGGAGACTCTCTGCAGCTGGCAAGACAGGCAAAGGATACGAATGCAGACATGATTGTATTCTGCGGGGTTCATTTTATGGCTGAAGCTGCAAAAATTTTAAATCCTACCAAGAAAGTAGTTCTTCCCGATACATTGGCTGGATGTTCTCTGGCAGACGGATGTTCCGGAGAAGGTTTAAGAAAAATGCGCGAGCAGCATCCCAATGCTTTAGTAGCAACGTACATCAACTGTAACGCTGAAACAAAAGCCGAAAGTGACATTATCGTAACCAGCTCAAATGCAGAAACAGTGATTGAAGCACTTCCGAAAGACCGTCCGATTATTTTCGCACCGGATAAAAACCTGGGAAGATATTTGTCTCAGAAAACAGGTCGCGATATGATTCTGTGGGACGGAAGCTGCATCGTTCACGAAGCTTTTTCCATGGAAAGAATCGCCAGGCAAATGGCAGAAAATCCTGATGCAAAGTTGATCGCACACCCTGAAAGTGAAGAAGCTGTCTTAAAGCTGGCTCATTTCATCGGCTCTACTTCTGCCCTTTTGAATTATGTTGAGAAAGATGATTGTCAGAAATTCATCATCGCCACTGAGGAAGGAATTTTGCACGAAATGAAAAAACGTGCACCTCACAAAGAACTGCTTCCGGCACTGGTTTTTGATGAGACCTGCAACTGCTCAGAGTGTTTCTACATGAAACGCAACACCATGGAAAAACTGTATTTGTGTATGAAATACGAGCTTCCTGAAATTATTATTGATGAAGAATTAAGGTTAAAAGCATTAAAACCTATTGAAGCCATGCTTGATCTTTCTAAAAGTATCAAATAAAACAAAGCACTGTTCTGGCAGTGCTTTTTTGTTTAAACCATAGGAGCATAACACGTTCCTCCTGGATTTCTCCAACAGCCCCAGGCGCCTCCACCACGGAAACATACATAAGCCTCACCACCGCAAGCCTCTATTTGAACCTGCGTGAAACCTCCCTGAATTTTTGTCTGTTCTTTTCTTGAAAGTTTTTTTAAATTTTTCATAATAATTTGATTTAGTTGACATTATAAATATAATCATATTTCTAATACATCACGCAATATTGAAAAAAAATATTATTTCCAAAACTTTGTTATTTCAAAATAATTTGTACATTTGTTCAGGTAACAATGAATTTTTTAAGAAACATATCTGATATTGCTGCTCCGAATCTCCTGATTTCGGCAGGAGCTTTTGTTTCTACTATTTCTACGACTACAACTACAACAACAACTACCCCATAACGGGGTAAATTTTCACATATCATTCACAGGCGTCTACTCTTTTCCTAAGAGTAAAATTTCATTTTTCATAACTTAAAAATAAACATAATGAAAGTTTTAAAATTTGGCGGAACTTCTGTTGCCAATGCCCAAAATATATTGCAGGTAGAAGATATTATTAAGAAAGAATGTCTGAAAAGCAGGATTGTTGTCGTAGTTTCAGCGCTTCAAGGTGTAACCGACCAATTGATAAAAGCAGCAGAATCAGCTTCTCAAAATGATGAAAATTATCTTCAAACTATTAAAAACCTTGAGGAAAAGCATTTGGATTTAGTTAAAGAATTAATTCCCATACTGGATCAAAGTTCGTGGCTGAGTTTTGTTAAAAAACATTTTAATGACATCGAAGATCTCTGCCACGGAATTTTCGTTTTGGGAGAATTTACTGATAGAATTAAAGACAAAGTTACTTCTTACGGCGAATTTCTTTCATCAAATATTATTGCGGCAAGATTACAGCTTACAGGACTTGACGTTTTATGGATGAATTCTGCTGAAAACATTCTCACAAACAGCAATTACACCAACGCAAAAGTAAATTTTGAAGCCACAGAAAATAATCTGATTAAATTTTTAAATGAAAATAAAAATAAGATCATCATTGCTCCAGGATTTATTGCTCAAGATGAAAAAGGCCATTCCACAACATTAGGCCGGGGCGGTTCAGATTACACGGCATCCATCATTGCTTCAGGCATCAATGCTGATGAACTTCAGATCTGGACCGATGTGAGCGGAATGATGACCGCCGATCCACGGCTGGTCTCCAACGCAAAACCGATTCCTGAAATTTCATATGCAGAAGCGATGGAACTTTCTCATTTTGGGGCAAAAGTTCTATATCCTCCTACCATTCAGCCTGTCATGGTAAAAAATATTGATTTGAGAATTAAAAATACTTTTGAACCGGATGCATTCGGAACCTTAATTTCTCATCAATTGGAAAAGCCAAGCTTTGAAAACCAGCAAATTGCAGTTGGCATTTCAAATATGAGCAATATTGCTTTATTAACTTTAGAGGGAAGCGGGATGATTGGAATTCCGGGATTTTCCGCAAAATTATTCCAATGTTTAAGCCTTGAAAAAGTGAATGTTATTCTCATTACACAAAGTTCGTCTGAGCATTCTATAACGGTAGCTATCCATGAAAAAGATGTTTTTAATTCAAAAAATGCTATTAATTCCGCTTTTGAAGATGATTTAAAAGTCAAAAGAGTTGATCCTGTAAAAATCGAAAACCATCTTTCTGTTATTGCTTTGGTCGGTGAAAATATGAAGAGCAGAAGCGGAGTAAGCGCAAAAATGTTTGGATGTTTAGGGAATAATGGAATTAATATCCGTGCTATTGCGCAAGGTTCTTCGGAGAAAAACATCAGCATCGTGATTTCAGAAAAAGATATTAAAAAAGCGGTGAACGTTTTGCATGAAGAATTTTTCGAATCGGAAATAAAACAAGTTCATCTTTACATCTGCGGAACGGGAAACGTCGGAAAGAAATTAATTCAGCAAATCTTTGATCAGAATGAATATCTCAAACAAAATCTTTTTATTAATTTAAGAATTGCAGGACTTTCCAACAGCCGTAAAATGATTTTATCTGACAGAGGACTTTCAGAAAATGACTTTAAAAATTTTGACCAAAATGGTGAAAATGCATCTGCAGAAAAATTTGCTCGGGAAATTATTTCAAGAAATTCAAGAAACTCTGTTTTTGTAGATGTGACAGCAAGTTCAGACGTTCCGGATATTTATGAGAAACTGCTAAAAAAGAGCGTAAATATTGTGGCTTGTAATAAAATTGCCGCTTCTTCCGATTTCGAAAATTACAAAAATCTAAAGAACATTGCCAGAAATCACAGCTGCAGGTTTTTCTTTGAAACCAATGTCGGAGCGGGACTTCCGATCATCGGAACGATTAATGATCTGATAAGAAGCGGTGATAAAATCACTTCTATTCAAGCGGTTTTGAGTGGGACCTTAAATTTTGTTTTTAACAACTATGACGGTGAAAAATCCTTTTCCGAAATTGTTGCACAGGCTCAAAAGGAAGGTTATACAGAACCCGATCCGAGGCTGGATTTGGCCGGAACTGATGTTGCCCGGAAAATTTTAATCCTGGCCAGAGTAGCCGGCTATCCTTT
>JBMDXW010000424.1:0-10184 GCA_048594965.1 Chryseobacterium sp. | reverse complement strand
TGCTTTATACATTCTACGGAGCTTCGTGATTTTCTTGCTAACCGGGGCAAAGATTTTCTCGCGATGGTCCACTGCCAGAGAATAGGGTGCTAAGGAATCGTTCACCTGCTCCTGGCTTTCGAAAGCAGCAGTGTACATGCTCTGAAGATTGTCCAGTAATAATTTCGGATTGGAAGGATTGTATTTTGCTGCTAAATCAGCAATGTGAGAACATAATAGTTTGGCGTTTGCAATGTTTTTTGCATGCCCGGTTTCATTTTTTGACATCTTAGTGTTATTTTAAACTGTGGTAAATTTAGAAAAAATTTTGGATTGAAGAAAAAAAACAAACCGTAAGCAGAAATTATTTTTTCAAAAATATCCAGTTTTTAAAAGAATAATAAATTACTAATGAACTGCTTAAAACTATTAAAAATGACCTTACCACACTATCAATCCTTTCATTTTCCGCTGTAAAAAACTCTGCTCCTACATAAAATATAATTGTAAATAACAATACAAAAATGAAGTTAAAGGGAATAATCCTTTTCTTAAATAAATAAAAATTCATCATCAGGTAAATGAACAGATATCCAAAAACATTCAATACGAGTATACCAAAAAACCAATATACATTTATAAACAAAACCTCTATATCTTTCATCGGTAAGCTGTTTATACTAAGAATTGTCACTAGTAATAATACCAAAACAGATAATAAGGTAACCTTAAGTATCTCTTTCATTTTTTGCATCCTGATTAAAATTTTGTTATGCTTAAAGAAACTCCTGCTTTTATTTTACGGGCTTAATCGCTCATAAAGCTCTTTGATGATTTGTTCCTTTTCTTTTGTTGCCCTATCAGAATTGATTATATTCATGGAAACACTTGCTCCGATTGGACTATATCCAAGATTCAAAAAGGCTGTATTGATTAGATTTGCTGTTAAAATAGACGCGTAAGGATCAAATAATTTATTTTCTTTTGTATACTTTTCTATAAAAGCTACATATTTTGGATCATTAAGTTCGTTATTAATTTTCTCAACATCTTTCTTTGTGGCTACTTTTTTCAATTTAAATAATTCTTTCATGGAAGATAAGCTGTAAAGCTTCATTCCTATACTGTTATCTGATCGAATCGTATCTGTATCAGAAGTATTGAGTTCTTGCTTCGTTAAATGGCTGATGTCATTAATCAAGGTTAGTTCTGTAGCGCTGTTCTTTTTGTAGACAAAGATTCTGAACCGATCTTCAGGATACGGTTCTGTTGTTAATGGAATACTGTCCAGGCTTTCCACCTTCATTATTATAATATCAGATGGATTTTCCTTTATATCCCAAATTTTATATTGACTTTTGTAGTTACTTATTTCAGATGGTTTTAAAGAAAACGTTGTGGATGTGTATAATGTGTCGTTCGATTTTTTGTAAACATGCATTTCATCCGGGCCGATAACGTAATAAGGCTCTTTGAATATTTGTGAATACATATTAATATTGATCACCAATACCAATATTATAAAAAAAGTCTTTTCTTTCATATTTATTTAATATATTTTTTGAAAATATTCCAGTTTAATATCCCTAAAATCATACTTATTGGTATACAAAAGACATCTATTGTTGTATTATAGAATTTTGCTGCTAAAACGTAACCGAGTAATAAGTACATTGTTTGTAACCAAATACTATTTCCCAATTTTTTAATTATAAAAAACAAAGCAACATACAATAAGAAATATGCCGTTGATCCAATAATCACAAGCTCATATAGAAAAAAATAAAAAAAATAAAATTTCAGCGTTGATCCAGTAAAGTTTAAAGGATTAATGAGAATTAAACTGTCATATTGTTTATTTGGAGAATTACTTATTATTCCGAAAAAAATCTGAAGAATATTTTTTGCAAAAATAAAAGTTATTGTTGCTAATATTAATTTATGTAAGTTTTCTACAAATTTCATAATAAAGATTTAGTGGCAGCCCAAACTTGATAATGCGGCTAAGATCTATACCCATTCTAAAATAATGATTTTTTAAAATGTCTGTTTCTCTTTTTTAATTGGAATTATTTATCAAATTGAAACTCTTCAGCTTTCGTATCGATGCATTTATTGACAATGAGGTCATAGTTTTTGTATTTTCGCACATCAATCATCGTAAGTTCATTAAAAACACCTTGTTTACTCGCAGAAAATTTATATATCCCGTTTGCTTTATCAATAGGTGATATTTTTAAAGAAGACTTGTCGTTAGAATCTGGTTCTGTATAATAGATCAATACATTCTCTTTTTCTTTTGTAATTGAGCTTATGGCGTACCTTGTTACTTCTGATGATTGTATCTGAACGTAATTATCATCAATTAAATATTTCACGTCATTAATTCCATCACAGGGAATATATAAATAGTATTTTTTATTATACCTGTATACAGGAATCCATTCTAAATTTATACCTAAAGCTTTAAGTTGAGTAGCTTTTCCGCTTGTATCAAAATTTGAAAAATCAATCAGTGAATCATATTGAGGTGAATTTTTATCCTGCAAAATATATATACTTTGATATTTATCCTTCTTAATAAATTTCATCTCTTTTGATTGTGAGCAGCCAGCCGTATAAACCACTAAGAAAAAAATATAAGACATGTATTTTATTTCGTACCTCATAATAATTATTTACTTTTTCTGATCATGGTTATTGTAATTATGCTGAGTTTGATTAATGGGAATTAAGATGGATATTTTTCTAAATCTTCATGAGCTAAAATTAATCCATCTTTTAAATAAGTACCAATTCAACATACCGATTAAAACCGTAATAACAATAAAGAGAGTATTAAAATTTCCATTATCCAGAAAATAAATGGTCAATATATATAGACCAACAACATATAATATCTGAAGCCAAAACTTATTTCCATAAACTTTTACAATTAAAAACAAAATCAGGTATAATGGTAAATATAAAACAACCACTAAAAATAAAAGGTCATAAATAAAAATTAACTGAAACAAAAAAGTATATGAATAAATACTATCCTGTAAATTATACAGTTTATACAGTTTAATGTCGCTTTCAGAATTCGATAAGTATCCAAATACTAATTGCAAAATATTTTTAAAAATAATGGCAATATACATAATGCCTACGAGCTTTATAAAATTGTGTGTTGACTTCATAACATTCGAATTAATGACAACCTAAAGAACTTATTAATGCATTCCCTTTTAGATAGTTTCTAGCCTTACTATAGTTTATTCTGTAAGTAGTTTCCGGTATTTTACTAGCAATGCCTCCTCTATCATTTATATATTCTGACAATTTATCTTGCATACCTCTCCATAATTGATCTGCACCATGAAAAGCAGTAACCTCAATTAAATAATTAGCAAGATTGGGAAAGTTCGTTGCTACTTGCGATACCCTATCTACACCTCTTGTATATATGTACATTGTATTGTCGTTTGCATCAACATAATAACCAAATAATCTGTTTCCAGCAACAGGATGCACACCATCGTGACCCATACCCATTGGAGCTTTTATTGTTGAAAAAACCCATGCCTTAGGTCCAAATCCACTACAAACTACAGTTCCGTTATCAATTGGAATTTCGATATGAATGAGAGCACCTAAAGGATTTGATGAATTCCATAGAGCTGTATCATTAATCCCATAATTACTATCAACAATCGGTGTGAATTTTTCTGCAAAAAAATTTAAATTTAGTCTGAAAAAATTAAAAAATTCTTCAGGCGTATATTTTTGGGTACTATTGGGTTTATGAGGTAAAGAACTAATTTTTATCGGAAATACGTCCATATTTATCCTTGCACTTGCTCCATCATCTAAATCTGTAATCTTCCAATTACTCCACCAACTTGTCTGATTTTTGATATTTTGAAGCTTTGTTTTAACACTTTGAGGAACTTGATGCATTGCAACATCTTGCCATCTTGGTAATTCGCCACAAGGGATATCTAATAACAAATTGGGATTTTGAGTTAAGGCGTTTTCTAAAGTTTGTATTCTTGTGAAGAATTGTTCAATGTTTAAAGTGTCCAAATTCTGTTGTATGAATTGATCAGCAAAAAAAAGCAGAGGTTCAAATTTCTTCCATCTCGTTATGAAAACTTCATTTGGATTTGAATTCTGAATCAGATACTGAAGAGCTCCATGTAACAATTTACTTCTTTCCTGGGTTAAATTAAAAGAAAAATAAGAAAGCAGTTGACTCCCTATATACTGGTTGCTCTGAATATATGCATATTCTTCGGCGGATAGTTCAGGAAAGCCATTTTCGTTAAGCATAAGGTTGAAAGAATCTTCGATGGATACCTCCATATTGATAGTGCTGCTACTGCTACCACCGCCGCCTCCATCATAAAACATATTAGGGAGTCCTTTCGGAGGCTGCCCGCTGCTTTTACAAATCTCTGCAATCTCTACAATATAATAAGGCTTCTCACCATCTTTACATGAAGAATATTCAGCAGGAGTGTGGTTGAAATTACTATCCCCACAAACGACCTCTATAAGATTTATGGTATAGGAACAGTCTCCTTTACTGGTTGATGCCGTTTGCTGTATTGCAGGAGGTAATGGCACTCCTTTATCGAGCTGGCGTATTCCCATAGGTCTTCCATCCATTGCTGTATATTGTACCGTTCCGGTAAAATTATCAATATCATAATTTTTGGTTTTGTCATCCGGAGTATATTCCGCTACAAGTCCGAAACTGTTGTTTTCATGATCCACACTGTATACCAATACCTCTGATGATTTGTCTGAGTTCCTGATCACAGTGCTGTACGATGTGGTGTTGTGCTGCGTAATTACGGTTACGGTAGTTTCGTCGGATAATGATAAAAAGGGATTTTCGTTTTTTCCGTAAACAGCTAAAGGATTGCTTTTAATCTCTGAAAGGTAATTTTTGAATACGAGGGCCTGTTTTAATTTGAGGGTTTTTCTAAAGTCGGACCGGGTGTCGGTTGTTTCAGCATCATTGGTAACTTCAGTTCTGCAGCCTGACAGGAAGAATGCCAACGCCAGAAGCATCAGGCAATATTTTGTTTTCATTGTTATTAATTTTTTGCAATAGTAAAGAAATTTTTTAATAAAATGTCTTTTTGCTGAAAAATGATTACTCTTAAAAAGAAATTTAAGATGATATAAACTTTAGAAGCATCAGAAATTTTGGTGACAATTTCTTAAATTAAAAAAGAGCAAACCACACGGGGCAAGCTCTTTCTGTAATCTTTAAGATGCCGGAAAATTATTGTTGTATCTCCGATTTATTATGGTTGAACTGTACGAGCCAGTCTTCGATCTCGTCTTCAAGGTAGGAGGTCTGAAGGATCATGGCATTGATAAAGTCATCGGGAACGGGTTCGTTGTCTGAATTTTCAAGATTCCAAAGCTCTTCAGACATATTTTCATACTCTGAATAAACGCGTTTAAAACGGGAATTTTCTCGTTCAAGAGCTTCAATATTTTTCTGCTGAAGCTGGAATTTTCTGTATTTGTTTTGATTTTTCATACAAATATTATTAAAATGTGGGGCGTAAAAGTTTTTTGATCGTATGATTTTCAATCATATACAAGATAGAAAAGACATCAACACAAACAGTTGAAAATGAATTTATTATCAGGTGAAGCTTACATCGGTTAGAAAATTAAAATTAGAAATTATTTTGAATCTAAAAAAATATTTAACAACTTTTTTCAGTGTTTAACATATAGTTATAAATTTGCACATTATATCAATCGCATGAGAGAATTACTATTACGACAGAAACAGGTTTTATTGTTTATCATTGCAGGAGGCCTAAGTGCTGTCGTTGAAATCGGGAGTTTTAAACTGTTCAGCACCGCTATTCCCAGATTTTTTCCTCGCGAGCTTGATTTCCACGGAATTCATTATCCTTTAAGTAATATTTTTTCCACCAGCTGTGGAATCGTCACGAATTATTTCCTGAGCATCTGGTTTGTTTTTGAACGAGGAAAACACTCCAAAAGGAAAGAGTTTGCTTATTTTATGCTGGTATCTTTTATTTCCACTTTACTGAGTCTTGGTTTTTTCCAGATTTTTTACAGCTATGTATTTAAAGATGCTATAGATCTTGTGGTCTATACCCTGAGCCCGGAAATCATCAGTAAGGTTTCTGCGATTATCCTGGTTTCCGTTCTTAATTATTCGATCAAGAAGAAAGTAATTTTTAACGGATAGATGATGGCGGAGAAAATTTTCAACTATCTGTGGAGAATATGGCTTCTGATCCTGGCCTTTGTATTTACGATTATTTTCGGGCTTCCGGTCTATATTTTATCCTTCAATAAAAAGCATTATAAATATGCCTACCGGTTTATAAGATACTGGAGCTACTGTATGTTTTATGGTATGGGCCTGCGGTATGAGATAACCCGGCTCTCCGGTGAAACGCTCGATAAGAGCCAGCAGTATGTTTTTATTTCAAACCATACCTCGATCATGGACATTATGCTGATGTGCATTTTGTGTAAAGACCATCCCGTATGTTTCGTGGGAAAAAAAGAGCTGGTGAAGATTCCGATCTTCGGGACGATCTACAAAAGAATATGTGTGATGGTGGACCGTAAAAGCGCCAGGAGCCGGGCAGATGTTTACCGCAGATGTGCCGAGAAAATGGAAGAAGGAAACAGTATCGTCATCTTTCCGGAAGGTGGGGTCCCGGACGACACTTCAGTAATTTTGGATGAGTTTAAAGACGGCGCTTTTACCCTTTCTTCAAAACATAATTCGCCGATTGTGATCTACACTTTTATCGGATTAAAGGAAATTTTTCCGTTTGTTAACACAAAAGGTTATCCTGGTAAAGCAAAAGTGTATTTTAACGGAATTTTATACCCTTCGGCACCTCCGAAAGAGCTTAAAATGTCTGCTTTTGAGACCATAAAAAAAACATTGCTCCAAGACTATAATTAAAAGAAATAATATATATTTGTTTTCAGAAATTTTCAACAAATATGTCAAATTATTCTAAACAAACCAATTGGGGACAATTCATCCCATTGGTTACTGTGTTTTTCTTCTGGGGATTTGTAGCGGCAAGTAATGACATTTTGATCCCTGTTTTCCAAAAAGCTTTTAAATTATCACAGACCGAAAGTATGCTGGTTCAAATATGCTTCTACGTAGCGTATACGGTGGGTTCTTTAATTTATATGGCGGTTTCCAAAGGTATCAAACAGGATTTGGTAAATAAAATCGGTTATAAAAACGGCCTTATCGTAGGACTTCTCATATCTGCTGCGGGAACCCTTTTATTTTATCCTGCGGCCAACCTGCATTCTTTCCCACTAATGATCTCCGGCCTTTTCATTGTCGGACTTGGATTTTCACTGCAACAGATTGTTGCAAATCCTCTGGCTATTGAAGTGGGACCTGCTGAAACGGGCTCTCAGAGACTTACGATGGCGGGAGGAATTAATAATTTGGGTACAACCATAGGTCCGCTTATCGTGTCTTTCGCCATTTTCGGTTCTGCCGCTGCGGCGACGACTGATGTAAGCGTGGAAAGTGTAAAGGTTCCTTACCTGATATTGGGAGTGGCTTTTGTCCTGGTCGCTATCATGTTGAAATTTTCTTCACTGCCTGCTATTACGCCGACCGTTACTGAAAATACGGATGATGTGGTTCCGGGAGAACACCGAAAATCGGCTTTTCAATATCCACAGCTTTTCATGGGAATGATTGCCATCTTCGTTTATGTGGGTGTTGAAGTTTCTACAGCGAGTAATCTCCCTGCGTACATGGAAAAAAGTTTAAATTTTGAAACGAAAGATGTAGCTCCTTACATCTCTTTATATTGGGCTTCATTAATGATCGGCCGCTGGACCGGAGCTGTAGAAGCTTTTGACGTAAGTGCGGGAATCAAAAAAATCCTGAGATTCCTGGCTCCTTATCTTGCTTTCGGGGTTTTCTTGCTGGTAAATGCCATTGCGAAGCATGACCTTTCGCATTTTTATGTGTATGGATTAATCATTATTGCGATGATCATCTGTGATATCATGAGTAAAGGTAATCCCGCGAGAATGCTCCTGATCTTCTCCGTTGCCGGCATTGCCGCACTGTTAATCGGAATGTTTACGACGGGTATGGTTTCAGTATATGCATTTACAAGTGTAGGTCTATTCTGCTCTACCCTATGGCCTTGTATTTTTGCTTTGGCGATCAATGGTCTCGGCAAACATACGAATGAAGGATCAGGTCTTTTGATCATGATGATTATGGGAGGAGGAATTGTAAGTCTTATCCAAGGCTATGTGGCCGATCTTACGAATATCCACTTCAGCTATATTGTAGGGGTAATTTGTTTTGCTTATCTTGCTTTCTATGCTATAAGAGTAAGCGGCATTCTAAAATCCCAGGGTATTGATCTTGACAAAATCACGAAAGGCAGTGGTCACTAATACGACAAAAACGACACATAAGAAAAGGATTTGGGCAGGTTTATTACTTGCCCAATTTCTTTTGTTTTATGCGTTCTCCAGATCCGCAGTAATGATTTCTGCTTTTGAGCGATTTTTTGAATTTCAAAAGCAATCTCACCAGCTGATTTTCTCGTGGGTTCCTTTTTCGTTCGGGGATATCTTTTATATTTTACTGGGTGTCTTCATTGTATACCATATCATTCGCTGTTTCAGGAAAAATACGCGAAAAAGTTCTCTTCTAAAAATTCTGATATCCCTAAATATCTTTTACTTCCTGTACCAGGTATTTTGGGGAATGCTGTATTTCCAGATCCCTATCATTAAAAAGCTTCCTTCCCAAAAAGAGCCGACTTTGGATAAAGCTAAAGTTTTGTCATTGCTATATCTTGAAAAATGTAAAGAGACCCGAAAGCTGACAAAAGAAGATAAAAACGGCGTTTTTATCATTACAAATCTGATCGCCATTCAAAAAGAAATCCTTTCCCGACAGACTAATCTTCCTAAAAATATTTCAGATAAATATGCTCCGGAAATTAACTCTTTTAAGCCAAGCCTATTTAAAAAAGTGATGAACTTTACCGGGATCCTGGGGTATTATAATCCTTTTACGGCAGAATCCCAGTTCAATTCGCAATTGCCCAACACTTTGATTCCTTTCACATCTGCTCATGAAAGCGCCCATCAGTTGGGTTTTGCGAGAGAGCAGGAAGCAAATTTCATAGGATATCTTATCGGGATACAATCTGAAAACACCGAACTGCGCTACAGCACCGAGTATTTTACTTTAAAAAGTTTACTGAACTACGTGGCAGACAAAGATCCTGAATTTGTAAAAGCTGCACTGCGAAACTATTCTCCTGAAATGAAAAGAGACAGAGCTTATGAAAAGGCTTTCATCCTAAAACACCAGGGATTACTTGATGATTTTTTCGGGTTTACCAATAATCTTTTTCTTAAGAGCAACCAACAGGATGGGGCTATTACCTACTCTTATTTCATTGATCTTCTGTTGAATTACGAAAAATGAATAAAAACAAAAGAATCGTATCAGGCGATACGATTCTAAAAACACAAATGATGAAAAAAAATTTATTACCTTGACTTGTTACCTGATTCAAGGCGTTGTAATAGTACAATATATTTTATAAATAAAAAAATATTTTCAAGTTTTTTTTCACAAATTTAGGACAATTCAAAATTGAAACCATTGGTGACACTTTTTAGGCCTTCTTTTTTCTGGAAATACTGACTCTTACCCATTAACAGGTAAATAATTTGAGAAATTTTTAGCATAAACTTTTCAGAGATGGGAATAATTTAAAGTTCTGATCAAAAATTAATTAAAGCATCTCTATTACATATTTTACCTGTCCAAATCAATATTTCCCGGAAAATTGAAAAAAAAATTTGTTTTTTTCAAACATCTCCCTATTTTAGACAAAAATATTAATATGCTATTGGAAAAACTTATTAACCATCTCAAGCTCGACAAACAGGAGTTTCTGTTCCAGTTCAATTCCCACCCGAATTATCCGTCTGCGCTGGCATTTAGTGACACGCTGAATTTTATGGGGGTTAGGAATGATGCCTATGAGCTGGATAAAGAATATTGGGATGAGCTTCCTGAGGAATTCATTGCTATTGTTGACAATAATTTTTCTTTGGTCAAAAAATCGGCAGGTCAGTATTCAGTTTATTCTGATAAAGCGCAAACGATAAGTAAAGAAGAC
>JBMDXW010000423.1:0-2302 GCA_048594965.1 Chryseobacterium sp. | reverse complement strand
AGAAACGTAAGGATCTTCAAATAAACCCAGTTCAAACTTTGCCCTTAACACCCGTGACACGGCATCATCGATTCGCTCCTTAGAAATTCTTCCATCCAGAAACGGCGGGATAAAAAGATTATAATGCTTATATTCGGTCTGGAAAATCACATCAAGCCCCGCATTCATAGCCTGTGCGGAAGCATCATCATAATCTTTTGCCGTAAAATGAAGGACATTGGCACCACCGACGGCACTGGCATCACTGATGACAAATCCTGCAAAATTCCATTCATTCTTCAGCTTTTCGGTCAGCAGCCAGCGATTGGCCGTTGAAGGCCTTCCGTCCATCAAATTGTAGGAAGTCATCACCGAACGGCTTTTTCCCTGATGAAAGGCTTTTTCAAAAGGAACCAAATGGGTTTCTTCCAGATATCTTTTGCTCCAGTGGATCGGATATGAATCCCGTCCTCCCTCGCCGACGTTCGCCAGAAAATGTTTTGGGGTCGTGATAATCCCTTTGTTTTCAAAAGAACTGACAAAACTGACTCCCATTTCGGAAGTCAGGAACGGATCTTCGCCATAGGTTTCCTCGGTTCTTCCCCATCTTACATCGCTGGCGAGATTGATGACCGGCGTCAGGATCTGGCGGATTCCCCTGAGTTTTGATTCTTTAGCGATAGCACCAGATACTTCTTTCATCAGTTCAGGATTAAACGTGGCCGATAAGGCAATAGCCTGAGGAAAAGCAGTCGCCCCTTCCCGCATCAAACCGTGCAAAGCCTCGTCAAAAGGAATAATGGGAATGCCCAGCCGGGACTCTTCGAGAAAATATTTCTGGATTGTATTGATCTTTCTGGCTAATCTTTCGGCGTCTTCATTGGCATTGTAGATCAGCATCTGTCCCGCAGCTCCGCCTCCCTGATTTCCGGCACTTACCTGTAATCCGAAAATTCCGTGTGCATACTGGTCTTTGGGAACATGATCCAGATCTCCCGGAATCATGAAGCACTGCCAGAACTTTTCTTCGGGCGTCATTCTTTTTAATAAATCGCGAACCCTGATTTCTACAGGCTGTGCCGGGTCTTTATACAGAGGTTTTTGAGCAAAAATAAATATTGAACCCAAAAATAAAATTCCGGTTACTTTACATTTCAGTTTCATTATTGTGCAAGCTGGATTACGGTGGAATATTTCAGTTGGGTTCTTTCTTTCGGCAGCTCAACACGGACTCTGTTTCCTGATGTTTTCCACTGAATTTTACGATTTATACCTAAAACTTTTAATGATTTAGGTTTAAAACCATCCGGTAGAGGAAAATTTAATTCTGAAGGAGAGGAATACACTTTCTGATCATCCAGGTGAAAAACATTTAAGATTTTCCCGTCTTTGCTTTGGGTATAATAGAAAGCTCCGTCGTGATAAGGGGCAATACTTCTTGTCCCGAAAACCGCCGACTGATTCTGATCCATCCAGCCGGAAAGCTCTTTTAATCTTTCATAGACAACCGGATCATAGTCTCCGCTGGGTCCGGGAGCGATATTCATCAGGTAGTTTCCGCCTCTTGAAATGATCTTCACCAATGTTTCAATGATTTTCTGAGATGATTTATAATGATCATCCGGTACATACGAAAACGAATCTCCCATCGTGATGCAGCTTTCCCAGGGGATCGGGAGTGCTTTTTCAGGAACGGCCTGTTCGGGCGTTACATAATTTTCCCACTTTCCGGGAACGGTGCGGTCTACCACGATAATTCCCGGCTGATTTTTCCGGGCCATGTTTCCGATCCTATCCATGTCGATGTCCTGTTCGACTTTGATGGTCCTTTGCCATTCCACATTCGGATCAATGGTATAAAATGGGCGTACCCAACCGCCATCCAACCACAGAATATCTATTTTTCCGTAGTTCGAAGTGATTTCATTTAACTGATTGAAGGTAAAATTCTTAAAACGGTTCCATTTCTCAGGATATTTTTTCGGATCATAATTCACGTTACGGTCTTTTGGCGGAAAATACGGCCACCAGTATTCTTCCGAGTGCCAGTCGGGTTTTGAAAAATAGGCACCGATCTTAAAGCCTTCTTTTCTGAAGGTATTGAAAATTTCCTTTGTTACATCCGCTTTCGGATTCCTGGAAAAAGGGGTTTTTGAGGAAGTAATTTTATAATCAGACTGTTTTGTATCGAACATGGCAAACCCGTCGTGATGCTTGGTTGTGAAAACGACATACTTCATCCCAGCCTTTTTTACGGCATCTGCCCATTTCTGTGGATTAAACTGAACAGGATTAAAAGTTGTTTGAAGATTTTCATAATTTT
>JBMDXW010000422.1:0-20007 GCA_048594965.1 Chryseobacterium sp. | reverse complement strand
TATTACTTAAGTTAAATTTGAATAAAATCGTCCGAACATGGACTAAGAGTGTTACTTCCATCAGTTCTTACGCTTTATTCTGTTCTTAATGCTTCAATAGGTCTTATTTTAACAGCTCTCTGCGCAGGGATCATCCCGATAATCAATCCTAAAAATACCATTACTGCCATGGCGGCAAATACATTTCCGTAGTTTACGGTAGGATTATAAAAAGGGAAACTGTCCTGCCCCTGGGTGGCTATATTTAAAATCATCAGGACAAAAATCCCGAACATAAAACCGATGAGCCCCGACGAGAGGGTGATGACAACGCTTTCAAGAAGAATCTGGTTCCGCACCTCCGAGGGTTTGGCTCCAAGAGCTCTCCGGATCCCGATTTCCTTGGTCCTTTCCTTTACGGTAATCAGAAGGATATTCGAAATGGCAATGACCCCTGCCAGAATCGTCAGTGTTCCTACGATGATCGTCAGCAGCTGCATCCCGGTAAGGAATCCTGTAAGTTTTTTAAATTCTTTCCCGAGGTTAAAACTTCCGAAAGCATTGGTATCTTCAGGAGACACTTTGTTTTTAGTCTTCAATTCGAGCTTTACCCTTTCTTCAACAGCATTCACATTAACATTCGGCTTGCTCACAATGGCAAACATATCGATCTGATCTGCGGCATTATACATTTTGGTATAGGTGGAAAGAGGAATAAAAACCGTCTGGTCATTTTCGAATCCGCCTCCTTTTTTTACTCTGAACACCCCTACCACATTGAAGAAAATCCCTTTGATATTGATTGATTTCCCTAGAGGGCTTTCGTTCTTTTTAGAATCAAAAAAGTTTTTGTAGATCTCTTCACCGATGACGGCGACATTCTTATTTCCCGAAACGTCAGCATCATTAATATAGCGTCCGTAGATCAGTTTTTTTTCAGATATTTTATTTCCTACCGGATAATCTCCCGTTAGAGAATATGTTCCGCTCTTTCCGTTCCTGGACATGGATTCTCCGGGCGTTCCAGTAAAGCTCCCTCTTGAATTCTGCGGCGAAATATAGTCGATATCCGAAATTTTTCTTTTCAGCATATCAATGTCCGAAAGGTGCAGATGCATCTGGCGCCCTTTAGGAAAACCTTCATACGGAATGGACGTATTCTGGGCCCAAAGAAAAATAGAGTTGGTTGCAAAACCGGAAAACAACTTATCAAAGCCGTTTTCCATTCCTTTGGCGGCTCCCAGCAGACTTACATATAAAAACATACCCCATCCTACCCCAATCATGGTAAGGAACGTCCGAAGCTTATTATTCCGGAGTGAATAATAAATTTCCTGCCAGGTATCTTTTTTAAATAGTATATTCATTTTAAAATATATAATGTCAATGGTCAATTTCTGCGAGTCAATGGTCAATTTCATGACTCTAAAATTCACTTGCAAAGCAAAATTCACTATTCACCCTTTAAATGTCAATGGTCAATTCCTGCCGGTCAATGGTCAATTTTTCATAACCCTAAATTCACTTGCTAAGCAAAATTCACCATTCCCAGTTATCTTTAATTATTCTGTTCTCAACGCTTCAATAGGCTTGATCTTCGAGGCCCTGTATGCAGGAACAAAACCTGCAATCAACCCTGAAAATATAAGGGCGATAAATGCCATAAAGATGGATCCCCAGCCCACGCTCGGATCTTTAATAAAATACTCTTCCAAACGGTCACCGATCAGATGTAAGGCCAAGACGCCCAGTCCTACGCCCACAAAGCCGGAGATAACAGTAATAACGACGCTCTCCTGCACAATCAGTGCAACGATGCTTCTCGGTTTTGCCCCGATTGCTTTTCTAACTCCAATTTCCTTTGTTCTTTCTTTTACGATATACACCATGATATTGCTGATCCCGATAATTCCGGCGGCCAGCGTTCCGAGGCCGATAAATCCAACAATTCCGGTAAGCACGGCCATGAATGCGAAAGTGTCTTCCATATTCTGGGCATTGTTCCAGACCCTTACTCCATTTTCGTCACTTGGCGCAACATTCTTTCTCGCCTTTAATTTTTCTTTGATTTCATCACCGTATTTAATGGCCTGCTGAGGCGTAAGCTTATCATTATAAGCGATATAATTGATGCTTACCGTATCCGAACCTTTTTTCATCTGCTGCAGCGTGGTGATCGGAACGGTAATATGCCTTTCGTCCCAGTCGCCACCGTCATCGGAAAATACGCCGACAACTTTGAAGATGGTACCATTGATGTTCAGTTCTTTACCAACCGGGCTTCCGTTTTTAATCAGATCGCGCTGTACCATTCTTCCGATTACGGCAACATTCTGTTTTCTTTCAAGATCGGTGGGTGTCAAATACCTGCCATCCAGCATTTTCCTGTTTTCAATGACCTGCTCTTCAGGCGTTGCACCGTTGATCTGATAATTACCGCTTTCTTTACCGTATTTCACCAATAAATTGGCTGTATAGCGCGGTGTTGAGCTGCCTACCTTTTGTTTGTCAATATTGACGAGGAAATCATAATCGTCATTATTCATTGTCACGACTCTATCAGACTGAAGTCCTTTATAGGCGACCGTTGTTTTGCCTGTCACAATAGAAATCAGATTTTGTGCGTCTCTTGCAAAGCCTTGTGTAAAAGCGTTCTGAAGCCCCGTCCCTATTCCGAAAAGAACGATGAAAATAAATAATCCCAAAGCCACAGTAAAGCCGGAAAGCACCGTCCGCAATACATTACTGCGGATCGAACTGAATATTTCCTGCCAACGATCTAGGTCGAACATAGTTTTATTTTATTACTTTATAAAAAAGTGAATTATTTCATGTGAATTTCTGCGAGTCAATGGTCAATTTTTCATAACCCTAAATTCACTTGCGAAGCAAAATTGACTTGCAAAGTAAAATTCACTATTCACCTTAAAGCACCAACTGCTTAATAAACTCATCACTTTCGATGATGCCATCTTTTAAAATAACGTTTCGCTTTGTTTGTGCAGCCACGTCAGGTTCGTGAGTCACCACGATGATGGTTTTCCCTTCATTATTGATGTCCTGAAGAAGTTTCATGATATCGTGGGTCGTTTTTGAATCCAGCGCTCCGGTAGGTTCGTCGGCAAGTACAACTTTAGGATCCGTGATCAATGCCCTTGCAATGGCAACTCTTTGTTTCTGTCCTCCGGAAAGCTCATTAGGCAAATGATTGGCCCATTGGGAAAGTCCGACTTTCTCAAGATATTCCATGGCTTTGCGCTCGCGCTCTTTCCTCGAAACATTCTGATAATACAGCGGAAGTGCGACATTATCCAGGGCCGTCTTATAACCGATGAGGTTGAAGGACTGGAAAATAAATCCCAGAAACTTACTTCTGTATTCTGCCGCCTTTATTTCCGAAAGATGCTCTATCGGAACCCCATCCAGCTCATAGATGCCTGAATCTTTTTCATCAAGAATACCGATAATATTAAGAAGGGTAGATTTTCCGGATCCGGAACTTCCCATGATCGAAACAAACTCACCCTCAGAAATGCTAAGGTTAATGCCCTTGAGAACATGCAGCTTGCTTTTTCCGGTATCGTATGACTTATGTAAATCCTGAATTACTAACATTGAGCGGTATATGTTTTATCCAATAAGTAGATTTAAATTTTAATTTGTTACGAAGATTGAAAAAATCTTCAATTAATTTATTGTTTAACTCATTTACCCTTTATTAATAATACTTTCAAAACAATCGTTTAATATCAAATTGCTTGTAATATCCATTTTTACGGCCTATGCTTGTGTAAGTCAGTATCTAAGCGGTTTTCATGTAAATGTGGAAAACTTTTAAGGTTAAAAGTCAACCATTTAGTCTTTCACCCTTTCAAATACAGTTCTTGTTTTCTAACTTTGTACTTGTACATCACAAAAAATAAAACACTTTCCAGGTTGATAACTTTCAACCGCAAGTAACAATCAATCAGTAAGTTGTTTATTTTTTGAACTTTATCCACATCGATCTATTATTTTAATTTTTTAAGACATTCTAAAAATATGGGAATTTTTGATAAAAGAGTTAGCTATAAGCCATTTGAATACCCTGAGGTTCTTCAATTCGTAGAAGCGATCAACAAATCGTTCTGGGTGCACTCGGAAGTGGATTTCACGGCAGATGTTCAGGATTTTCATTCACAGCTGGAACCGCATGAAAAACATGCTGTCAAAAATGCACTTTTGGCCATTGCGCAGATTGAAGTATCCGTAAAAACATTCTGGGGAAACCTGTACAACCATCTTCCAAAACCGGAATTCAATGGCCTGGGTGCAACTTTTGCAGAGTGCGAATTCCGTCACTCCGAAGCCTATTCCCGTCTTTTGGAAGTGCTAGGCTATAATGAAGAATTTCTGAATGTCGTTGAAATTCCTGCAGTAAAAAAGAGAATCGACTTTTTATCCAATGTTCTGAAACACGCCAATTCGGCAACTCCGAAAGAATATGTTTCATCTCTTCTTTTATTCAGTATTTTAATTGAGAACGTTTCACTTTTCTCTCAGTTTGCCATCATCCTTTCTTTCACAAGATTCAAAGGATACATGAAGAATGTATCCAATATCATTGCATGGACTTCCGTTGATGAACAGATCCACGCCAATGCAGGAATCTTCCTGATCAATAAAATCCGCGAAGAACAACCTGATCTCTTGACAGATTCTGATATTGAGGATATTTATACCCTGGTTGACCAGTCTGTAGAACTGGAAGGAGAAATCCTGGACTGGATCTTTGAACTCGGGGAATTAAACGTATTCTCAAAAGAAGATTTATTAAACTTCATGAAGTACCGCGTAGACGACAGCTTGAAGAAAATCAACATGAATACCAGATACAATGTCACTCCGGAACAATACCGCCCGATGGTGTGGTTTGAAGAAGAGGTTTTTGCCAATTCAATGGACGATTTCTTTGCTAAAAGACCGGTAGATTATACGAAGCACGATAAGAGTATTACGGCGAACGATTTGTTTTAAGATATATGCAATTAGAAAATATTAGTTATAATAAAGAATTTTTAAATTCTTTAATTGAAATACTTAATAAAAAAAAGGCAGAAGTTTCAAAAGACGAATTAACTGAGATTGAGAAATATATTTTTATATTACAAAACAGAATAATATCTGAATACAATAAAATTGAAATTGAGATAGAAGATAATATTTTGGATGGAGAAGATATATCAATCAAAACTTCCGAATTTGTAAAAAAAACACTGCGCCTTTTTTCTCAAATTAATGGATTTCTAAAGGAAGATCAATTTATTGATTACAAAAATAGCCATAAGCTAACTTTTAACGGCTTTGATGATCATAATGATATTGAAGAATATTATGGCGCTGTTGATTACGCGGAATATCTTATAAATTACGAAAAGAAATTTACTATATATAAAGGAATTTATAAAGAAGGGACAAATTTAGATACCAGTAGATATTTAGAGACTTTGAAATTCTTCGAGAATAAAGAAGTCAATAAAAATTCTATCTTAGAATTTGCAAATAAATAATACAGTACAAGCGAAGCGAGCATAAAAATAGATAGTATTAGCTATTACGTTATGCTGAGCCTGTCACAGTATATCTATAAATCTTTTTAAGTAATTATCATTAAAAAGCAACAAAATTCCTGGGTGATCTAATGCTCAGGAATTCGAAAATATAAACAACTATGGAGGAACAAAGTACAAATATATGGTGGCTCAATGAAGAGTCTGAGCAAATGCTGAACAGAGGCTATTTGCTGAAAGGGGAAACAGTAGAAGGAGCGATCGACAGAATTACCACGGCAGCTGCAAAAAGATTGTATAAACCTGAGCTTCAGCCGGCTTTCAAAGAAATGATCACCAAAGGATGGATCAGCTTCTCGTCACCGGTTTGGGCCAATATGGGAACCCAGAGAGGTCTTCCTATTTCCTGCTTCAACGTTCACATCCCGGACAGCATCGAAGGTATTACCCACAAAATGGGCGAAGTGATCATGCAGACCAAAATCGGGGGCGGAACATCAGGGTATTTCGGAGAGCTTCGTAACAGGGGAACGGCAGTGACCGACAACGGAAAATCTTCAGGAGCGGTTTCTTTCATGAAACTTTTCGATACGGCGATGGATGTCGTATCTCAGGGTGGTGTGAGAAGAGGTGCATTCGCCGCTTACCTGGATGTTGACCACGGAGATATCGAAGAATTTTTATCCATTAAAGATATCGGAAGTCCGATTCAGAACCTGTTCACCGGAATCTGTGTTCCGGATTACTGGATGCAGGATATGATCGACGGAGATATGGAAAAACGTAAGGTTTGGGCAAGAGTACTGGAAAGCCGCCAGCAAAAAGGCCTTCCTTACATTTTCTTTACCGACAACGTAAACAGAAACAAACCTCAGGTTTACAAAGATTTAGGATTAACGGTAAATGCCAGTAATCTGTGTTCTGAAATCATGCTTCCTTCCACGATGGAGGAATCGTTTATCTGCTGTTTATCTTCCATGAACCTTGAACTGTACGACGAATGGAAAGATACGGATGCTGTAAAACTGGCCATCTATTTCCTTGATGCCGTTTTATCGGAATTTATCGACAAAACAGAAGGTAATTATTATCTTCAGGGTGCAAGAAATTTCGCCATGAGACACAGAGCGCTGGGCCTGGGCGTTTTAGGATACCATTCTTACCTTCAGAAAAATATGATTCCTTTCGAAAGCTTTGAGGCTACCCAGTTCAATGCCAGAGCTTTCAGAAGAATCAAGGAGCAGGCAGAGCAGGCTTCAAGAGAGCTAGCCAACATCTACGGAGAACCGGAACTGCTTAAAGGATACGGCTTAAGAAATACCACCACGATGGCTATTGCGCCTACCACTTCAAGTTCTGCCATCCTGGGACAGACTTCTCCGGGAATTGAACCTTTTGCATCTAATTATTTCAAAGCAGGTCTTGCCAAAGGAAACTTTATGCGTAAGAACAAATACCTGGCTAAATTATTGGCTGAAAAAGGGCTGGACAATGAGGAAACATGGAGAACCATCATGCTGAATCACGGTTCGGTACAGCACCTGAAAGAATTGACGGATGAGGAGAAAGCAGTATTTAAAACATTTAAAGAAATCTCCCCGATGGAAATTATTTCCCAGGCTGCCCAAAGACAGCAGTATATTGACCAGGCTCAGTCGCTGAACCTGCAGATCCCTTCCACCATGCCGGTGAAAGATGTGAACTACCTTTATATCGAAGCATGGAAAAAAGGCGTTAAAACCCTTTATTATCAAAGAAGTTCTTCTGTTTCAAAAGAGATGATGGTAAACTTTGTTACCTGTACCGCTTGCGAAGCTTAAGGCCCTCAAATAATAAACACTACATATTCATTTCAGCACGCTTTTACGGCGTGCTTTTTTATTTTATATTTGTTTAAAGCGTAACTAACACTAAAAAATTAAAATATGAAATTCGGACAGGTAGAAGATCCCTCACAAATAGATTTTACATTACCCAAAGACCATCCCAGAACGAAGGAAATTTTAAGCCAGAACAAAAACGGACTGGAAAATATTTCCATCGGATGTGCCAAATGGAATAAAACCGACCTGAAAGGGTTTTATCCTAAAGGAACTAAGGATGAACTCACATATTATGCCACGCAGTTCAATTCCATCGAACTGAACGCGACTTTCTATAGCATGCCGACTCCCGAGCAGGTACAGACCTGGAAAGAGAAGACGCCTGCAGATTTCAGGTTTTTCCCTAAGATCACCAATACGGTTTCTCATTTCAGGAGATTAATAGATGTCACTGATCCGGTAACCCAGTTTGCAACCTCTGTCATGAAGTTTGATGAAAAACTGGGAATGGTATTTCTTCAGCTTCATGATAATTTTAAACCGAAAGATTACGACAGACTTGAAAAATTCGTTAAAGAATGGCCGAAAGAAGTCCCGCTGGCGATCGAATTAAGAAATACCGATTGGTTTACGGATGAAAACATCCTGAATACTACCTGTGAGCTCTTTGAGGCCCACAATATTACCAACATCATTGTCGATACGGCCGGAAGAAGAGACATGCTCCACATGCGCCTTACCACCCCGACAGCATTCATCCGTTATGTAGGAGCCAACGCAGAAAGTGATTATGAAAGACTGGACGACTGGCTAAAACATCTCACGAAATGGAAGAAAGAAGGCCTCAGGAATATCTACTTTTTTGTACATCAGAATATCGAAAAAGCGTCCCCTCTTCTGTCCGCTTATTTCATAAAAAAAATGAATGAAGCGTGGAAAACAGACCTTCACCTTCCAAAAATGGCAACAGAAAGCACCGGAACACTTTTTTAGACTCTGAATTTTTTTTATCATTATTCACCTTTAAGTGGAATGAATTTAACCTACTTTAAATTTTTAGTAAAAATTTTAAACCTTTATTGCAAAATATAAAAAATTAGCTCTAAAATCCTTTTCATATTTTAAAAATTATTAAATTAAACCTGTGATAAATTCAATTTAATAACACATTTTTAAAAAGACAAATATGGAAAAGGAGATATGCAAAATAAGCATTTCATCGGGCTTTCTCGGAGATGAGTATACTTTTTATGAGAACAACAAAATAAAACGGGTATATGACAACAACAGCTTAAGTTCCGATGTCACAGAATGGCTGGAACCCCGGCAGATCAGCAAGCTGAAAAAAGATAAGATCATCAAAAAATGTCCGGAAGAACTCAAGGAAACGATCATGATCATTCTTGATTATCCCTGATTTTTTAATCACTATAAAAATTCCGGCTTCATCAAAAGCCGGAATTTTATTTTCTTCGGATAAGCAACATTAAATTCAGAAATAAAAGGAGAAAGTCCAAGGTGATCCAAATTCCCACTTTTGTATTCTCATAATTGTAGTTTTCGATCTGTTTTTTTGCCAGATCTGAAAGCTTCACACTCTGATTAATATAATTCCGGGTTTCTACGATCTGGTCTATATTTTTATTAGGAAGCGAGTGCTGCGAAAAATAAACCAGATTTTTGCCCAGATAGCCGACAATCCAATACTCGTCCGACGTATCCATCTTCAGATACTCGATCCTGTAATATTCCGGGCGGACTTTCCCGATATGCTTGGTATCCGTGATCTTTCCGACCTCAGCATCGTTAAGCGTTATAACGTAGAAATCCAGCGGCTGCGGAAGCTTATTGATGACCTGCAGCGCCAGAGAGTTCTCTACGATTCCAACGGCACTTTTTTTAACAAACCAGTACGTAAAAATCGAAATTGAAAATACAACCGTAACAATGCGGAACAATTTTGCCCATTCGGCACCCTTTCCTCTCCTTATTTTATATAGCAGAAGAGAAATCACCAAAGCCCAGAAAATCGCCAGAACGATGAATACCATACTGCAAAGATACTTATTTTAATATGCTTTCTGCGGAAATATCACCGACGTTCCATTCTTCGTAAAACCGGTCGAGGAACTGCAGCATAAAGTCATGTCTTTCACGGGCAATCTCCTTTCCTTTCTCAGTATTCATCAGGTCTTTCAGAAGTAAAAGTTTCTCGTAAAAATGATTGATCGTTGTGCCGTCCGATTTTTTATATTCTTCTTTCGACATATTAAGTTTGGGCTTTATTTCAGGATCATACATCAGATTATTCTTAAAGCCACCGAAATTGAATGTTCTGGCAATCCCGATCGCACCGATCGCATCGATCCTGTCGGCGTCCTGAACAATTTTAAGTTCAATGGGAAGATCGGCAGGAACCTCTCCCCTGTTTTTAAATGAAATATTTTTGATGATAAACAAAACATTTTCGATGATCTTCGCAGAAGCTTGCTGACTTTCGAGAAACTCCCTGGAAACCTTCAGGGCCAATGTTTCGTCACCGTTATGAAATTTTGGGTCGGCAATATCGTGAAGCAGAGCCGCCAGCTCTACCACCTGAAGATCACAGTTTTCTGTTTCTGCAATACATTGTGATAGTTTCCACACCCGTTCGATGTGATACCAATCGTGGCCGGCTTCGGCACCTTTCAATTTCTCTTTAACAAATTCTACGGTGTTTTCAATCAGATTCTTCATTGATCAATTCGTTTAAAATAATATTCCAGAGCTTCCTGTTGTAGCTTCTGAAGAAGTTAACATGACCGATTTCTTTTTTCTCGGATTCGGAAGTTTTAACCAGCCTGTACGTCGGCTTCAGATTCGGGTACGTATCATTGAGAAGGCTTTTTACGCCCTTTTCGGTAAGCCATACATCATCTTCAGCCCTGATCACAAATACTTTCTGCTTCAAAGTTTTTGAATAATCATCGGTTTTATCCAGTAATCCGTTGGTCGATTTTCTGTTTAAAATTAAGGTTCTCCAGTCATATGCGCAATTTTTTGGAAGACTTTCTCCCAATCCGAACCAATGTGCCGGAAAATACCCTAACAATGCGGTAGTTAGCGGCTGCACGATCCCGAAGCCCAGACAGGCTTCTATTTTTGTTCTGAACTTTAAATGTCCCATAAACGCGTTTTGGGTTCCCACAAAAACGAATTCATCAAAAATCCGCGAGTCTTCATTCATTCCCAGGATTAAAGCTCCCACAGAATGACCGAGGCCATATTTCTGAAAATCATTAAAGTTTAGCTGAATATAATCTGTTACTGCTTTGTAGTCCTGTGTACCCCAGATTCTCATCGAAGCATTGAAACCTTTCATCCGTTTCGGTTTTGAAAGCCCAATACCACGGTAATCGTAGGTAAGAACCGTAAAGCCTTTTTCAGAAAAGTATTTTGCAAAGGAAAAATAAACCTGCTGCCTGACACCGGTGGCCGAATTAATAAGCAAAAATTTACGATTGCTCTTATCGGGCACAAAAAGATGCGCTGTGATTGAAAAAGAATCTTTGGTGGTAAGTATCAGCTTTTCCATAGATAAAAAAGAAAAATCCACTGTAAAAGTGGAACTATTTGTTTAAATCCTAAGAACCGTCGACGCTTTTCGATATGTAACAAATAGCTTATGCCTTGAAATCCGACAATCTCGGGAGGCCGGTCTGAGAACCTTTTTTTGCGGAAACCCTTGCCGAAATTTCATTCCCGAATTTTACGCATTCGTGAACATCATTATTATGACATAATGCAACTGAAAACCCAGCCGTAAATGCATCTCCCATTCCCATTTTGTAGATCGCTTTCTCGTTGTCATTCCTGCAATATTTCATTTCAGTGCCGTCGAAGTAAACGGTAGAATTGATATCATCCCGTACAAACACTTTATTAAAATATTTCTTAAGAATCTCTTCTCTTTGATCTTCCCCGAAAAGTATATGAATTTCGTTGCTCTTCACGACAATAAAATCAAGATTTTCAATCACTTCATCCTTCAGTCTCTGTGCCGGTGACGCATAAAGTCCGACTTTCTTGCCGTATTTTTTAGCTTTCTCAACCGTAAATTCAACGACATCCATAGAAACTTCCAGCTGGACAAGAATAAGATCTGCGGTCTGGAAATACCGGTCTGCAGAGTCTACATGCTGTGTATTTAGGTAATTATTTGCAGCAGGAACCACAACAATAGCCGAGTCGCCTTTTGAAGCGGTCACATAAGCTGTTCCGCTCGCCTCACGATCGGTCTCAAAAACATAATCGACACTTACGTTTTCACTGATCAGATTTCTCATGATCTGCTGTCCCAGCGGATCCATCCCCACACAACCTATAAAATGTACGGCAGCACCGAGCCTGGCTGCTGCTACTGCCTGATTGGCACCCTTTCCGCCAAAAAAACTTTCAGATGTGCCGGCAATCACGGTTTCATTCTGAGCGGGGATTTTTTCGGTTTCCAGGATAAGGTCTACCGACGAGCTCCCGACAACAATAATTTTCGGTTGTTGTGATGACAAATTCATTCTTAATACATTTAATAATTAGGTGTTGGTGAATAAATTTAGCTGATCTCGATAAATTCAGTCACAATCTTTACCGGTGCCTGGGTTTTGTCGTATGCGATATAACTTGCATAAAATCCTTCACCATATCCTGTTTCAAAGGCAAAAATAGTTCCAGGATGATCTTCTGAAGGCTTTAAAAAGGCATACTGATCAATGGCTCCGTTTTCATCGAAAAAATATTCATGGAAAAACTCTTCGTAAATGCCCGCAAAATCTACTCCTTTGCTGTGATACAGTCTCTGCTCCAGCTCATTGAGGCTGTTCTGCGTATCAGCATCCATGAAACATCCCATCCCGCTTTCTACAGGATATCCGAAAACTTCGTCCTCAGAAAGCTCTTTCACATCCTGCCCCTCTGTTGTGGCCAGCTTCCAGTCTGTAATTTCTGCTGTACCGAATATAATTTCTACATAAGCTACACAATTACTTTCTCTTTCTTTGTGGACCAGGACAGAGAAATCTCCTTTCGGGAACTCTGTGGAAAAAGGCTTCATATCATTTGTGATTACAGGATCACAAGCGACCAGTTTTCCACTGGAAAGATAAATTTTTCCAGCCTCAAAACTTTCAAGCAACGGACTCTCAACAAAGTTTTTGGAGAATATTTTTTTAATATTTTCTAAATGTGTCATTTTCTACTTTAGGTTAAATGTAAGGTTAAGGATAAGCTTGAGACTCAGCCTTAACCTGAACCTTTACGTTACAAACTTTTCAATTTTTCTTCTAAAATCGCGATCTTATCAAGGGCGTCTTTCTGTTTTTTACGCTCAACTTCCACGACTTCAGGCTTTGCATTCGCAACAAATTTTTCATTGGAAAGTTTTTTATCGACTGAAATTAAAAATCCTTTCAAATATTTTAATTCCTCTTCCGTTTTCTTTTTCTCTTCTTCCAAATCCAGGTTTTCGCTCAAAGGAATTGAAATTTCAGTAGCGCCTACCAAAAAGGTAAAACTTGGCTTATCGGTTTTTATTCCGAAGTGGATTTGTGAAACATTCGCCAGCTTTCTGATGACAGCTTCGTTGGCAAATTCCGAAGCATTGGTATAAATTTCGGCCTCTTCTCTCGGAGAAATCCCTTTGGTCTGACGATAGTTTCTAACGCCCGAAATCAGTTCCGCAGCCGTTTCAAAGTTTTTAATGATAGCCTCGTCGAATGCTTCTGCTTTTTTCTGTTGCGCTATTACCAAGGCATTTGCCCTGTCTCTTTCTGATATGGTCTGCCACAGTTCCTCCGTCAGGAATGGCATGAACGGATGCAGCAGCTTCATTAATTCCTCGAAAAACCCAATAGTGGTGTGATATACCTCTTTTGAGATTCCTTCGCCATAATTCGGTTTGATGGCCTCCAGATACCATCCGCAGAAATCGTCCCAGATTAATTTATAAATCAAATGCAAAGCATCAGAAATTCTGAATTTTTCAAACTGATCATTAATCTCGGCAATGGTTTTATTTAATTTATGCTCAAACCATTCGATGGTCTGGTTTTCAGTATCATTAGCCGGTTTATCTTCATGATTCCACATGTTGATCAGACGGAAGGCATTCCAGATTTTGGTCATGAAATTTCGTCCCTGAAGCATCAGATCCTCATCAAAAAGAAGGTCGTTTCCGGCTGCAGAACTCAATAAAATTCCTACACGGACACCGTCTGCACCATACTTCTCAATTAAATCCAAAGGATCCGGAGAATTCCCTAATTGTTTAGACATCTTTCTTCTCTGCTTATCCCTTACAATTCCTGTAAAATAAACATTTTTAAACGGAACTTCTTTTCTGTATTCCAATCCTGCCATGATCATTCTGGCCACCCAGAAGAAAATAATATCAGGACCCGTCACCAGATCTGAAGTTGGGTAATAATAGTTGATATCTTTATTTTCGGGGTCCAGCAATCCGTCGAAAACAGACATCGGCCACAACCATGACGAGAACCAGGTATCAAGCGCATCTTCATCTTGTCTCAGGTCATCAAGATTCGCAATAATTCCTTTTTGTTCTTCTAATACTACAAGAGCCTGATATTTGTCTTCGGCGACTACGAAATCATTTTCTCCGTCACCATAATAATAGGCAGGAATCTGCTGTCCCCACCAGAGCTGGCGGGAGATGTTCCAGTCGCGGATGTTTTCCATCCAGTGTTTGTAGGTATTTTTAAACTTTTCAGGATAAAACTTAACCTCATCATCCATCACCACATCCAGAGCAGGCTTTGCAATTTCAGACATTTTCAGGAACCATTGTACAGAAACTTTAGGCTCTATCACCGCACCTGTTCTTTCGGAAGTTCCCACTTTATTTACATAGTCCTCTGCTTTCAGCAAAAGATCTTTTTCTTCCAGTTCTTTGGCAATCTTTTTCCTTACCTCAAATCTGTTTTTCCCTGCATAATGCAGTCCGTAATCATTCAGATTGCCATCATCATCCAGGGAATCAATCATCTGAAGATTGTGCTTTTGTCCTATTTCATAATCATTAACATCATGGGCAGGCGTGATCTTCAAAGCTCCCGTTCCGAATTCGATGTCCACATATTCGTCTTCAATGATTGGAATCACCCTGTTTACAATCGGTACGATAACTTTTTTGCCTTTTAAATGAGCGTATCTTTCATCGTTAGGATTAATGCATACTGCAGTATCCCCGAAAATCGTTTCAGGACGCGTAGTTGCTACCGAAAGAAATTCCTCGGATCCCTCGATGGCATACTTCAGGAAATACAATTTTCCGTTCTGTTCTTTAAAGATGACTTCTTCATCGGAAATATTGGTTTTCGCTTCAGGATCCCAGTTGACCATCCTGTAACCACGATAGATAAGCCCTTTATTGTACAGATCAACGAAAGATTTGATCACCTGTTGGGAAAGTTTCGCTTCCATGGTGAAGCGGGTTCTGTCCCAATCGCAGGAGCAACCAAGCTTTTTCAGCTGCTCAAGGATGGTTCCTCCGTATTTGTCGGTCCAGTCCCAAGCGTGTGTTAAAAATTCTTCGCGGGTAATATCCGATTTATTAATTCCTTCAGACTTCAGTTTGGCCACAACCTTCGCTTCCGTAGCAATGGAGGCGTGGTCTGTTCCCGGAACCCAGCAGGCATTGAAGCCCTGCATTCTAGCACGGCGGACCAGAACATCCTGAATGGTATTATTCAGCATGTGCCCCATATGTAAAATCCCCGTCACGTTCGGTGGAGGGATGACAACAGTGTAAGGCGGCTTGTCGTTCGGCTCTGAATGGAAATACTTGTTTTCCAGCCAGTAATTGTACCACTTCTGCTCGGTCTCCTGTGAATTGTACTTTTCTGAAATCTGCATAAATTCTTTTACTTTAATTTACAATTTGCAAAAATAGTCTAAAGAAAAAAAATTTTGAGTATGAATTAAAATAATTTTTAACTTTGTTTCTCAAAATTTATCTAACAACATATTTAATATTCAAGAATATGAAAAAATTAATCGCAGGAATTGCATTGTTCGGAACATTCGCATTAGCATCTGCACAAACGATCACATTTGATAAAACTACTTTCGATTACGGAACTATTAAACCCAGTTCAGACGGTATCAGATTCTTTACGGTAACCAATACCGGAGATAAGCCTCTTATCCTTTCAAACGTAAAAGCATCTTGTGGATGTACAACGCCTGAATTCAGCACAGATCCTATCATGCCTGGGAAATCTGCTAAGATCAAAGTAGGATACAACACCGCTATCAATGGTGGATTCAACAAAACAATCGAGGTATTTTCTAACGACCCTGTAAACAACAGAAGTGTAATTTACATCAAAGGAAACGTAGATCCTAACGCTCCGGATCCAAAACCTTTAACTCCTGCAGAACTAAAAGCTAAAGCTAAAGCTGATAAAAAAGCGGCTAAAGATGCTAAAAAAGTAGCGGCTGCAAAATAGTTTTTACATTTTAACATCCTAATAAATAAGGAAAAAACGGTGCAAAATTTTATATTTTGCATCGTTTTTTTTTTAGACGAATTTTAACTTATGTTGACAGATCCAGATATTATTAATAAATAAATTATTATTTTACACGAAATATTATAATTTAATATCAAATCAAGTTCAGATTGTTGAAGACAGAAACTTACAAATAATTGACTAATACTTTAATTATGAAAACAAAAATAGTAACGTTGCTATTTTCAGTAATGTTCAGTATGACATTTGCCCAGGTAAAAAAGATAAAAAGAAAAGACATTTCAGAAATAAATCCTGAATGGCGACTCATAAAAACAGTTTCCAACACGTATGGAATTGTAGGATATAATGATAAAATTATAGTTCAGCCTATTTATTCAAAAATTGAAAAATATGGAGAATACAAGGAAGATCTGGCTTTGGTAAAAGGTATTGCCGGCACGTATGGTTTTATTGACAAGTCAGGAAAAGAAGTGATTCCAGTACGTTATGATTTACAAGAAATAAAATCCGGATTTTCAGCTCTATATAAAAAACACATAGTAAAATAGGGGTATATGAAGAATTTAATTTTATTGTTTGTATTAACGTCTCATCTGGTTTTTTCACAAACTCATCGATTTATATATGAGCTTAATTATAAGCCCGATTCTACAGTAGTGGATTATAAGAAAAAATTTATGGTCTTAGACATCAATCCTGATGACGTTAAATACTATGATTATAAATTTTTGGAGAAGGATTCACTGAACAAAATTTATCACTCTCAGGATCTTACATGGACAAATCAAATTCCGGTTGCGAGAAAAAGAAATTCTCAGACCCATATCAATTACGTAGCTGTAGGTGATGATATTTATTCTTATTCCACCAAAGATCCCATAAACTGGAAACTGGAAAATGAAACCAAAACTTATCAGGGCTTTAAGGCACAAAAAGCGACCGCAAATTATGGAGGCAGAAGATGGATAGCATGGTTCACTAAAGAAATTCCATTTAATGAAGGGCCCTATAAATTCAACGGCTTACCGGGATTAATTTTAGAAATAGAAGATACCAGACAAAATTACAAATTCAATCTTGTTAAAAGCACCAATCTAAAAACAACATACAATACTGAAAACATTCTGGAAGTACGATACGGTGACAGACCTGTTTCTACCAATGAAAAAAATGTAAGTAAAAAAGCGCTTGAATATTTTAATGATCCTTTAAATGATATAAGACAGGAATTTTATAATAACAAAATTATTTCATTTGAATATAACGGCGTAAAATATAAGCCTGAAGAACTCAATAAACTCATTAAAGAAGAACAGGAGGATATCCTCAGTGAATACAATCCCATTGAATTAGACAAAGCCTTTCCATATCCTAAAAGTAAAAACTAATTATAAAAAAATAAATAAAATCATCGCCAGTTTTTTTTTATTTTTACTTTAAATAAAACTTATGGACACCAACTTTTCAGACGACTTTCTGGTAAAAGGAAAATTTTCAATAAAAAAAGCGGCAACGGAATACAAAGGAAAACTGACCAAAGAAGATGGCGAACAATTGCTGATCAGGGAAAAAGAAAAGCTCCGGGAACTCCAGGAAAGGCTGTATTCCGATGGCAGCCAGTCGCTTTTAGTTGTGCTGCAGGCCATGGATGCGGCGGGAAAGGACAGCATGATTGAACATGTTTTCGGCGGGGTAAATCCGCAAGGCTGTAATGTGACAAGTTTTAAAACACCAAGTTCCCGGGAATATTCGCATGACTTTCTGTGGAGGCATTATCTCGCATTGCCGCAAAAAGGCATGATCGGCATTTTTAACAGATCACATTACGAAAGCGTCCTGGTATGCAAAGTGCATCCCGAATATAATTTAAGCGAAAAAACCTGGAAATCCGTAAAAGATTTTGATGAAAAATTCTGGGAAAACCGCTACGAGAGCATCCGGAATTTTGAAAAGCATTTAGCCCAAAACGGGACTACCATCATTAAGATATTTCTGAATGTCTCAAAAGACGAGCAAAAGAAAAGGCTTCTCGACAGAATCAATGAGCAGGAGAAAAACTGGAAATTCTCTTCTGCCGATCTTCCGGAACGTGCACTTTTTGACAAGTACATGGAATGTTATGAGACCGCTATCAATGAAACCGCCAAAGATGATGCGCCCTGGTACGTGCTTCCTGCGGACAATAAGTGGTTTGCCCGGATTGCAGCGATCCAGATCATTATTGATACTTTAGAGAAAATGAATTTGCAATATCCTAAGTTATCTGAGGAAGATCATAAAGATTTACAGGAAGCGAAAAAACAATTGGAAAGTGAATAAAGAATGACAATCTGGAAAGCAATTATAATAACGATAGTATTTCTATTTTTTGGCTCACTAATTTATTCCTTTCTCGACATATTGAAATTGTTTATGGATTTGAGCCATTATCAATATAATTTTTATCAAATATTTATAAACATCATAGCTCAAACCTGTTCATTTTTAATAATAAAAAAAATATTTTTTTCTAAAGAGAAACTTTCTATACAGAAGGTTCCTATTAATTTTCATATTATTATTGTTCTGTGTTCATTTATAATAGGAGATATTATTTTTCAATATGGTTTTAATAATATTCAGGATACTATTTTTAAAACAAATGTCATGGGCATTACAAACGGGGGAAATGTACCGTTTTCATATTTTGTACTCAGATTGATAAAGGGATGTGTGGTTGCTCCATTAGTTGAAGAATTATTTTTTAGAAAATTTATTCAGGAAAGCTTAGCTAAAAGATACTCTAATACATTGGCATTGCTTAGTGCAAGTATTTTATTTTCAATATATCACCAAGATTTAGGTTCTTTCTTTCAAATTTTTATTTTTGGAATAGGTCTAGGAATTGTATTTTTAGAAACACGAAAAATTGAATATTCTATTATTTTCCATTCCATTTCAAACTTTATCATCTATTCGTTCAACTATTACTATCAGGAAGAAAGTGTTCAAAATAGCTCTAATAATTTGATTTATGTATTAATAGGATTAGCAACAATCATGTCAGGAATTTGGTTATTAAAAAGAAAAAATAATTTATATAAAAAATCACGAGAAAATCTGTAAGCCGGATTTTGTTCTTCCGAAGAAGTGCCTGTTATTTATCTGCGTCTTACATTGCTGCAAAACTTTAGCTGATTACCCCTCGGCTTTCAGAGCGGGCAACTCCTATTTTCATTGCTGAAAAGAACCGATATACTTATCATTGCACCACAAAGAGTTTACCTGATTTCACTACAGCCGAACTGTACATCCTTTCTGTTGCACTGGTCCTACCCTCGCGGGTGACGGATGTTATCCGCTTTGCTGCCCTATGGTGTCCGGACTTTCCTACCCCTGCCAAAGCAGGAATCAACAAGCCGACTTTCTCGTGGGTGCAAAGATAGATAATTTGAAAATTCGGCAATGTGATAATTTGAAAATTTTTAATTCAACCGATGATTATTATAGCTATTAAGAAAAAAGACTTTAATCGTTCATTTTCAAATTACTTAATTTTCAAATTCTCAAATTATATTATATCTTCGTACCACTAAATTATACATCTGCATTGGCTTCAAAGGAAAAAGAATTTGCGCAGCTTATCAAAGATAATCAGGGGCTGATTATCAAAGTTTCGCGGCTTTATACCAATTCTTTAGAGGATGAAGAAGATCTTTTTCAGGAAATTGTGTTACAATTATGGAGAAGTTATGACTCATTTAAAGGAAATTCTAAAATTTCTACGTGGATGTACCGTGTTGCACTCAATACAGCCATTACCCTCTTTAGGAAAAAAAGCAAAAGCCTGCCTACCAACGAGCTGGATATCAACCATGCCGATTTCATTGAAGATGATGATGAAAAACAGCAGCAGGTATCACTTTTGTATACAGTAATAAAAACGTTGCCTAACGTAGAAAGAGCGATTGTAATGATGTATCTGGATGATTTGCCTTACAAGGATATTGCAGAAAACCTCGGGATTACCGAAGTAAATGCGCGTGTGAAAATGAACAGATTAAAGAAAACCCTTAAAGAACAGATGGAAAAACATGCCTGAATTTGACTTAGACAGCTTTAAGAAAACGTGGCAGGAACAGCCTG
>JBMDXW010000421.1:0-15139 GCA_048594965.1 Chryseobacterium sp. | reverse complement strand
TAGACTGCACCCAAAAGTTTAGACAAAATTAAACAATATTATTCAATAAAAGAGTTCGGTACTGTACCGGGCTCTTTCCATTTAGATTTAACCGTATTCTGTCGTTATTGTAATAAGTGATGTATTGTTTTATCTCTTTTTAATTATTATAACCACGACAGGATAAGACCTCATCTAAAAGGAAAGAGTCCGGTACTGTACCGAACGCTTTCATATAACATTGTTTAACTTGTCTAAAATTTTGGTTGCATCCTACAACGGACGGATTATCAATTTATTCTATATCGAAAATCACCTTTTCGGTGTGTTCTTTCAGATCTTCAAGATTGGTGTTGTTATAAATGATGCAGTCGGCCAGTTTTATCTTGTCTTTTTCCGGCATCTGCTTTTCCATAATGGTCTGAACTTCCCGGTAGGTTTTGCCGTCCCTGTCCATTACCCTTTTCATACGGATATTGTCTTCGGCAGTTACCAGTACGGATTTGTAACAATCCCTGTTTAATTTAAGCTCAAACAGTAAAGCGGTTTCTTTAAAAACAAGATATTTGGTCTGCTTTTTTACCCACGTATCGAAATCAATGCGTACGGCGGGATGGATGATGTGATTTAACTGCTCAAGGAGCTCTCTGTTGTTAAACACTTTATCGGCAACAAATTTTCTATTGTACAGGCCGTTTTCATCATACGCTTCTTCGCCTAAAAGTTCCCGGATCTTGGCCTTCAGCTCTTCGTTGTCATTGACGATATCTTTTGCCCGCTCATCGGAATAATAGACCGGAAATCCAAATTCCTCGATAAACTCTGCAACGGTGCTCTTCCCGGAGCCGATACCTCCTGTGAGACCTATGATTTTTGGAGCCGATAACGGTTCCGGCTCAGCCTGTTGTACTTCTGAATGTAGTTCTTCCATACTTAAAATTAATATCCGAAAACATCATTAAAACTAAAGGTCTCATCCAGCCGTACGCCTTTTTCCGTCATTTTAAGGCTGGCAAGTTCATGGTGGGCATCGTGCTCAAAGAACAGAAGATATTCGTTATCCACACATTGTTTCAGGAATTTTCCTTTTTCTTCCAGTGTCAGGAGAGGTCTGGTATCGTATCCCATTACATAAACCTGTGGAATATGTCCCGCTGTAGGAATAAGATCGGCCGCAAAAACGATGGTCTTTTCCTGGTATTGGATTACGGGGAGCATCTGTTTTTCCGTATGGCCGTCTACAAAAATGACATCCATTTTAAGATCCGGGGCAAAACCATAGTTTCCGGTTGTCGGAAGCGGTAAAAAATGAAGCTGGCCGCTTTCCTGGATCGGGAGGATATTTTCTTTTAAAAAGCTTGCTTTTTCTCTGGCATTGGGTTCGGTGGCCCATTGCCAGTGGTTCTCATTTGTCCAGAACTGTGCATTTTTGAAGGCCGGTCGGTATCCGGTTCGGTCATCATTCCATTCGATAGCACCACCGCAGTGGTCAAAATGAAGGTGCGTAAGGAAAACATCGGTGATGTCTTCTCTTACAAAGCCGTATTTTTTTAAATTCTGATCCAAGGTATCGTCTCCCCAGAGCGAATAGTGTCCAAAGAACTTGTCGTCCTGCTTGTTTCCCAGTCCGCAGTCGATCAGGATCAGTTTTTTTCCGTCTTCTACCAGCAGGGATCTTGTTCCCAGCTCAATCAGGTTTTTTTCGTCCGCAGGATTGGTTTTTTCCCACAGACTCTTCGGGACGACTCCGAACATGGCACCGCCATCCAGTTTAAATTTTCCGCACTGTATTGGATATAGTTTCATATAATATTAAGATTTATAATGTTGTTTTTTAATCGTTTATTTTAAATTATCTCAGAAGAGCTCTCCCGGATTTTTAGGGGTTGAAATATTTAAGTGACGGTAAGCTTTCTCGGTTACTTCCCGCCCTCTCGGTGTCCTGATGATAAATCCTTCCTGAATGAGAAAAGGCTCATAAACCTCTTCAAGGGTCTCCGGATTTTCACCGATGGAGGTGGCCAATGCCGAAATTCCTACCGGCTTCCCTTTAAAGTTCTCGATCATGACCCGCATGATTTTATTATCCATCTCGTCCAGCCCGAATTCATCTACATTTAAAGAGTTAAGCGCATATTTGGTAATGTTGATTTCGATTTCACCATTTCCTTTGATCTCTGCAAAATCGCGGACCCTTCTCAGGAGGGCGTTGGCAATCCTGGGGGTTCCACGGCTTCGGCGGGCGATTTCAATGGCAGCGTCTTCATAGATCTTTACCCCCAAAACCCTTGAGCTCCTTTGGATAATCATGGACAAAAGCTCGATCGTATAATATTCCAGCCTGCTCTGAATTCCGAATCTTGCCAGCATTGGTTTGGTAAGCATCCCGCTGCGGGTAGTGGCGCCAACCAGCGTGAATGGGTTCAGTCCGATCTGCACGCTCCTCGCATTGGGGCCGGTCTCAAGCATGATGTCGATTTTGTAATCTTCCATCGCAGAGTAGAGGTATTCTTCGACCACAGGAGAAAGACGATGGATTTCATCTATAAAAAGCACATCGTTTTCTTCAAGATTGGTCAGTAAGCCCGCAAGACTTCCGGGCTTGTCTAAGACAGGTCCTGAAGTAATTTTGCAGTTTACGCCAAGCTCATTGGCAATAATATTGGCAAGTGTGGTTTTTCCCAAACCGGGAGGGCCATGCAAGAGAACATGATCGAGCGCACCCCCGCGTTTTTTGGCGGCAGTTACGAAAACCTCAAGATTTTCCAGGGTCTTTCTCTGTCCCGCAAAATCCCTGAAGCTCTGGGGACGGATCTGTTCTTCCTGTGCAAGCTCTTCACGGGAATAATTGTCTTTATCTGGATGTAAAAAGTCAGGCATTAATTCAGTTTCATTTACCGTAAAGATAAGCAAATTGGGGTAAAGATTAAAGAGAGATGTTGAGATTTAAGGTTGAGGTTGATTGCAGGGGCGACTTGTAAGTTTGGGAAGAATATGATCTATAAGATTGATTTATTTTAAGTATTTTTGGAAGAGAAAATTTAATCCAAATTTTAAACTAAATCTCAGTCTTAACCTCAATACATGAAATTAATCGGCCCTTTCAAACAAGTCATAACACTTGCTAACCTTCCTTTAAGAGGAAAACTTTCAGATGAACAGCTGGAAATCATTCCTGACGGCGGAATTTTATTAAATAACGGAAAAATCCATCAGATTGGAAATTTTGAGGCATTACAATCCGATTATCAGGATATTGAAATTGATGTCATCCAGGGAGAACAGATTGCTCTTCCGGCCTTTACCGATTCCCATACGCATATCTGTTTCGGGGGCAACCGGGCGAATGATTTTGCCATGCGTAATGCCGGAAAAACCTATCTTGAAATTGCCGAAAGCGGCGGAGGAATATGGAGTTCGGTGCAACATACAAGAAATGCTTCTGAACAAGAATTGTTAAAGACATTATTAGAGAGAATTGATTTTTTAAGATCTCTGGGAATTACTACCATAGAGGTGAAAAGCGGTTATGGGCTGGATGTGGAGAGCGAACTGAAAATGCTCAGAACCATAAAAGAAGCACAGCAGAAGACAAAAGCGACTTTGGTTCCGACCTGCCTTTCCGCACACCTCAAACCGAGAGATTTTGAAGGGAGCAATAAAGAGTACTTACAATATATTTTAAACGAAATTTTACCTAAAGTAAAAGAAGAAGACCTGGCAAGAAGGGTTGATATTTTCATTGAAAAATCAGCATTTCAGCCTGAAGAAAGTAAAGCTTTTTTACTTGAAACTAAAAAACTAGGTTTTGAGATAACCGTTCATGCGGATCAATTTACACCAGGAAGTTCCAGAATTGCCGTGCAGGTCGGGGCGAAATCGGCAGACCATCTTGAAGCAACAGTGGATGATGATATTGATTTTTTAGCAAAATCTGAGACCGTGGCTACTGCGCTGCCGGGAGCCAGTTTGGGATTAGGTGAAAAATTTACACCGGCAAGGAAATTACTCGACGCCGGAGCAATACTGGCCATCGCCAGTGACTGGAATCCAGGTTCCGCACCGATGGGAAATCTCATCTCGCAGGCTTCGATCCTGGCAACTTTTGAAAAACTGACCACCGCAGAAATTTTGGCGGGAATCACTTTTCGTTCGGCCTATGCGCTTGGACTGGAGGACAGAGGTAAACTGGAAAAAGGATTCAAAGCAGATTTTGTTACCTATAAAACCGATAACTTTCAGAACGTTCTTTATAACCAGGGAAGCCTCAAGGCTCATGATGTGTATATTGACGGGGAAAAGTCTTAGTTATCTACAAAAATTAATACATGAAAAATTTTAATGAAACCAAAGAAAAGTATAAGTCTCTGGAGATTCCCGAAAGACCTATCGAATACGCTTATCAGGCGGTAAAGTCCGGAAGTAAAAGAGAATTAATTATTAAGAATTTGACCTCCGATGTAAGAAAAGTTGATCACGGGCTGGCAAGTGATATGCTGAACGAAATGTTTTCTTCTAACGGAGGGGAATTTAAATATGAAAACAGGGGCGGCTACCTATATTCTGCATTTTATTTAATGGCTATTGTTGTGCTGTTTTTACTTATTACCTTTTCAAACAATAATAGCCTGGTTATAAAACTCAGTTTTGCGCTGGTCGTTTTTTTGGTCCTGTTTTTGAGAACATTTATACCAACAATAAAAGGAAAATTCAGAGAATAATCTGTAAACAATACGACAATGATTTGGCAGGGAAGATTAGACGGAGAAGAGCTTCTTTTCCACAGGATATTTCAGAGAGTAAGAGAGGAAAGTAATTACGATCTTATTTCAACTAAGGATTTCGTTTTACACGGCTTTGCAGTAGATGAGGGCGTTAGAAGGAATAAAGGAAGGGAAGGGGCGAAGGATGCACCTGATGTTATTCGAAAGAATATGGTTAATTTTCCTGTGATCCGTCCGGATTTTACACTCCTCGATTTTGGAAATGTGACCTGTCATGGAAATAATCTGGAAGAGGCACAAAATACACTCGCCAAGAATGTTTCGAAAGTTTTACTGAAAAACGGAAGATCGGTGGTATTCGGTGGGGGACATGAAGTAACGTATGCACATTACCTGGGAATGAAAACCGCCTTTCCTGAGCAGAAGATAGGAATCATTAGTATTGATGCGCATTTTGACAACCGGAAGCCGGAAAGCGGAGTAGGGGCAAGCTCCGGAACGGGATTCTGGCAAATCGCACAGGAAGGGCAGATCCATTCCTTACATATCGGGATCCAGAGAAACTCCAATACCCTGAAGTTATTTGATACTGCTCATCAGTACGGAATGAAATACATTCTGGCCGACGAAATATTCTTTGAGAACCTTCCTTCTATTTATCAGAGAATTAATGACCTGACCGAAAGTGTGGATTATCTTTATCTTACGATTTGCATGGATGTTTTTAATGCCTCCGTTGCCCCCGGCGTTTCTGCTTCGGCCTATAACGGTATTTTTGCTGATGCTGCATTTATGCATTTGTACAGGCATATCCTGAAGAGTGAAAAGCTGCTGGCATTGGATGTCGCGGAAGTCAATCCTGCTTATGATATCCAGGACCGAACGGCAAGACTTGCTGCTACTCTTATCAACGAATGGTTCATGATCTGACGTCGGGTCACAGAAAAAATCATTATTTAAAAAATCATAAGGAATACATTTTGTTCCTTTATTACGCTTTTTAAGCAACAATAAATTCAGTTTTGAATTTAAAACAGAGACTACATTATGGAACAGTTAATTGAAAATAAACTTATCAAAGCAGATAAGGCATTTTCAGAATGGAAGAAAACTCCATTCGATCACAGGCAAAAACTCCTTGCCAAAGCGGCTGAAATTTTAAAAGCACGTGCTGAGGAGTTTGGGGCAATCATCACTTCAGAGATGAACAAGCCTATCTCTCAGGCTATTGCTGAGGTTGAGAAGTGTGCATTAATGATGAATTATTACGCGGATGCAGAAAATACTTTGAAGCCCGAAAAAATAGAATCCGAATATTCCTATTCTGAAATTCATTTCGTCCCGAAAGGAGTGATATTAGGCGTAATGCCATGGAATTTTCCTTTCTGGCAGGTGTTGAGGTTTGCTACTCCGGCAATCCTGGCGGGTAATACCGTGGTCCTCAAACATGCCTCCATCTGTTTCGGAAGTGGTAATGCTATAGAAAAGGTGCTTCTTGAGGCTGGATTTCCTGAAGGTGTTTTTAAGAATCTTGAAATCGGGCACAAAGATGTAAAGGAAGTGCTTGAACACAAAGCGATTTCGGGAGTAAGCCTTACAGGAAGCGAAAAGGCAGGTGCTGAGGTAGCTTCTATTGCCGGGCAGAATATCAAAAAATCACTGTTGGAACTAGGAGGCAGCGACGCCTTCATTGTTCTGGATGATGCAGATCTGGACGAAGCGGCCAAAGTAGGAGCGCTTGCAAGACTCCAGAATTGCGGACAAACCTGTGTAGCAGCTAAAAGATTTATCATTGATAAAAAAATAGAGGACGTTTTCCTTCCTAAGTTTATCGAAGAATATAGCAAATTTATCCCTGGGGATCCGATGGATAAAGAAACAAAGATTTCCGGGATGGCAAGGCCCGACCTTGCAGACGATCTGGAGAAGCAGTTTCAGAAAGCATTGGAAAACGGGGCTGAGATCATTCTTCCTTTAGAGAGAATCTCAGACAATGAATTCAAACCAGGACTTCTCAGGGTAAAGGAAGGAAATCCGATCCTGCAGGAAGAACTTTTCGGACCGCTGGGAATGGTGATGATTGCAGAAAATGATCAGCATGCGTTAGAAATAGCCAACGATATTCCTTTTGGTCTTTCCAATTCTGTTTGGACCAAAGATAAAAACCGTCAGTTGTTTTTCATTGAAAACCTGGAATCCGGAACGGTAAACATCAACAGGATGACAAGTTCCGATCCCCGTTTTCCGTTTGGAGGGACAAAGACTTCAGGATACGGAACAGAACTTTCATTACTGGCGTTAAGAGAATTTGTTACGGCAAAAACCGTGGTTGGAAATTAATCTCTTGAATAAAAAAACTCCCGGTGAATTCGGGAGTTTTGCTTTATGGTAACAGTTTAGATCAATTAAACCGTAGTCAGTCTTAATGTATTGGTTTTACCCCCTTCGTAAGATGGAGTAGCATTGATGTTAATAACAAAATCTCCAGCCTCAATATATCCGTAATTATGAGTGAGCATATTCACCTGGATAATCGTTTCATCAGTAGATTTCTTCATATCGTAATAATAAGCGTGAACACCCCACAGAAGATTCAGCATGGTGATTACTCTCTTATTTCCGCTGTAAACGATGATATGAGAATTCGGTCGGTGTGCAGAAAGCTGGAACGCAGTATATCCTGAGCTGGTTAAGGTAACGATCGCTGAAACGTTGGTTGTTTTGGCAATTCTTACAGCTGCAAGGCAAACCCTGTTGGTAATGAACCTTTCATCAATACAGTTGAAGTCTTTTTCGATAGGCTCATTTTTATGCTGGTAGAAGTGGGTCGTCTCGATATTCTTAACGATTTTTGCCATATTTTCAACCACCTGGACAGGATATCTTCCTACGGAAGTTTCTCCGGAAAGCATAACGGCATCCGCTCCATCCAGTACGGAGTTGGCAACGTCATTTACTTCCGCTCTTGTTGGGGTAAGGCTGTTGATCATCGTTTCCATCATCTGGGTAGCAATAATTACCGGCTTGGAATAGAATCTAGCTTTTTCCACCAATGTCTTCTGGATCGCAGGGACTTCCTCCATCGGAACTTCAACCCCTAAATCTCCTCTGGCAACCATAAGTCCGTCGCACTCCAATAAGATTTCATCAATATTTTTAACGCCTTCCGGTTTTTCAATTTTTGCGATAATCGGCGTTTTGAATTTTCCGTTCGGGTGCTTTGAAATCAGTTCCTTAAGATCAATAATATCCTGGGCGTGACGCACGAATGAAAGGGCAATCCAGTCTACTTCCTGGTCCAGCATGAAGTTGGCATCCTGGATATCCTTTTCCGTTAATGCAGGAAGCGAAACATTTGTATTTGGAAGGTTAACGCCTTTTTTAGAGCTTAGCGGTCCACCTTGGATGGTTTTGGCCTTCACCGTATCGGTAAGGTTGGTTTCAATAACCTCCAATACCAATTTTCCATCGTCGATCAGGATTCTTTCACCTACCTTTACGTCCTGCGGGAATTGCTGGTAGGTCATATAAACTTTGGTAGAGTCACCTTCGATCTTTTCATTTGTGAAAGTAAGGATATCTCCGGGATTCAGATATGATCCCTCTTTTACAACCCCTACTCTTAATTTGGGACCCTGTAAATCCCCTAAAATGCCAACAGAGAAACCGTACTCTTTGTTCAGCTCTCTGATGATTTCTATATTTGAACGAACCAAGTCGTAATCTGCGTGTGAGAAATTTATTCTAAAAACATCAACACCTGCTCTCATTAACCCTAACATTACTTCCTTCGACGATGACGCCGGCCCAAGTGTTGCGATAATTTTTGTCTTCTTTAAATACTTATTCATAATACTGGATAATTTGATAAAGTTCTTCCTCAGAACCTAATGTATAATCTTGAATAGGAAACACAAGATTTTCAGGGAGCAAAATTACGGAAAAATCAGGAAACTGTTCCGAACTATGCAAAATATATTGTACTTCTACCTGATTATTTAATAAAAATTTAATATTTTCTTCTCCTGAGAAAAGCTCAGTTTGTATTTTTTTTTGTTTACTTTCTGCCGATCGGTTTGAAATGAAAGTAAAGCACGTTTTGGTAAATTTGTGATAGGCCTCAAAACGGGGAAAATAGTAATCGTAATACGAACCGTGATAGATGAGGTCGGCAATCCTTTTAAAATTAAGATCGTTTCTCTGATTTACTTTGAAAAAAAACTCATGATCGGGTACATTTTTGGCTAATCTTACCAATCCTATGGCAATATCTTCAAATTCTGTATCCTCAAGATCATATAGCTTTTGAATTTCCAAGTATGTTCTCTTTTTTATTTAAAATATAAAATGCTCTCTGGGCTGCTTTCTCTTCTGCCTTCTTTTTGGAGGTTTCCGTCGCATTGGCAATTTTTTCATCGCCCAGCCAGACATGGCACCGGAAGACTATCGACCGGTTTACCTGTATTTCTTCACAGGTTTCGTATTTTATATTTAATTTTTTCTTTTGACTCCATTCGAGAAGAAGGCCTTTGTAGCTTACGATTTTATTCTCAAGCTTATTCATTTCGGTGGGTGTCAGAAGCCTGTTTAAAATAATTTTCTTACAGGTTTCGTAATGAAAATCCAGATAAACGGCACCGATTAAGGCTTCGAATAAATTTCCTGAGATATTTTCTCCCAATGCTACAGAGGTCTGTTTTTGCAAAAGATCTGTCAGTTTGAGATCTTCTCCCAGCTTATTCAGGTTTTTCCTATTCACAATCTTGGATTTCATTTGTGTCAGATATCCTTCATTGGCCTGAGGATAGGTTTGAAACAAATGACACGAGATAATTGTGCCCAAAACAGAATCTCCTAAAAACTCCAGCCTTTCATAGTTGCTGTCTTTATTTTTAGAAGAGTTTTTCAGCGAAAAAGCTTCACGGTACAGCGCAACATTTTGCACCTCAGTACCAAGTATTTTATTGAGCTCAGTACTGAGAAAGTAATCTCTCTCCGTTAATTTTCTTTTTCTTTGTTTGAGAAGGAATTTAGAAAAGTATTTCTGTAACTCCATTCAGTAGATTTAGATTTTCGTAAATAGAACGCAAGCGTTGTGGCCACCAAACCCAAAAGTATTACTCATGGCTACTTTTACATCTTTCTTTGCAGCTTCATTGAAAGTGAAATTCAGTCGGCTGTCGATATTTTCGTCGTCAGTAAAATGGTTAATGGTAGGAGGAACAATACCATGAATAATCGTTCCCAACGCAGCAATAGCTTCAATAACACCGGCTGCACCCAACAGGTGACCTGTCATTGATTTTGTAGAATTAATCTGAATGTCGAAAGCGTGCTCGCCCAGTAATTTTGAAATGGCATTGGATTCTGCAATATCTCCTAATGGAGTAGAGGTACCATGCATGTTGATATGGTCTACTTCATCAGCAGTAAGTCCCGCGTCTTCCAGGCAGTTTTTCATTACCAGATAAGCTCCAAGGCCTTCAGGATGCGGTGCGGTCATGTGATGTGCGTCTGCGCTCAGACCTCCGCCTTTTAATTCTGCGTAAATTGTTGCACCACGTTTTACGGCGTGCTCGTATTCTTCAAGGATGATGCATCCTGCCCCTTCTCCCAGAACAAAGCCATCTCTGTCTTTGTCGAAAGGTCTTGAAGCGGTTTTGGGATCATCGTTTCTTGTAGAGAGTGCCATCATTGCATTAAATCCGCCGACACCACTGGCCGTAACGGCTGCTTCAGAACCACCACAAACAATGACGTCTGCTTTTCCAAGCTGGATCAGCATTTTGGCATCAATCAGAGCATTTGCTGAAGATGCACACGCAGAAACTGTTGTGTAATTGGGTCCATGAAAACCGTACTCTATGGAAATGTGTCCCGGCGTGATATCAGCGATCATTTTAGGAATAAAGAATGGGTTGAATCTCGGAATATCCGTATTTGCCCAACCTAAAACTTCAGTTTCGAAAGTTTCAAGACCTCCGATTCCTGAGCCCCATACTACTCCGACTCTGTTTTTGTCTACACTGTCGTCAATGATTCCTGAGTGTTCTACTGCTTCCCTGGCAGCAACCAGCCCAAGCTGGGTATTTCGGTCCATCTTTTTTGCTTCTTTCTTGTCGAAATACTGCAGCGGATCGAAATTTTTCACCTCACAAGCAAACTTTGTTTTGAAGTTTGTGGCATCAAAAAGAGTAATCGGAGCGGCACCGCTCTCACCTTTCACAAGATTTTCCCAGTATTCTTTTGCATTATTTCCAATCGGTGTTATTGCTCCAAAACCGGTTACAACTACTCTTTTTAATTCCATAAACTTTGTTTAATTTCTTTTTGTTGAAGAATATTATTTATTTACTACTTCTTCGATATAAGCGATAGCGTGTCCTACAGTAGTAATTTTTTCAGCCTGATCATCAGGGATTTGAATGTTGAATTCTTTTTCAAACTCCATGATTAATTCAACGGTATCCAATGAATCTGCTCCTAAATCGTTTGTGAAGCTAGCCTCCGGAGTTACTTCTGTTTCTTCAACGTCAAGCTTATCAGCGATGATAGCTTTTACTCTTGATGCAATGTCTGACATAGTAAATTTTTTTTTAATTGTTAGATGGTGCAAATATATAAAATTCTTTACGATAAAACATTTTTTTAGTCTTTTTTGTGGTCTGTGGGTATGTATTTTATTGAGTTGTGGTTTAGTATTTTAGTTTTCAAGGGTTTATATTTTATTGTTTTGTAGTGTAATCTATGATTGTTTTGAATGAAAATATTTAAGATGATTCTTTATGGTTATGGTGCAGAAGGATTCGGGATTTTGTCATTTCAAAATCGTACAATATTGTTAGTTTTGCATGCTTTTATCCTTTAATGTTTTATCCTGATGAATATGATGACAAAAAATATCTGCGGCATACTCCTTTTAATTTTCGTATCCGGATGGGCGCAGCTCCGAGGCAAGGTGATCAAAATAAAAGACGGAGATACCGTTGTGGTCTTACTTGCCGATAAAACTCAGCAGACCCTCCGCCTCGCTGAAGTCGACTGTCCGGAAAGCGGCCAGGCCTTTGGAAATAATGCCAAGCAATTTACATCCGAACAGGTCTTCGGTAAAAACGTTACGTTTTATAAAGTAGGGAAGGACCGTTACGGAAGAAGTGTGGCGGGCATTTTCTATGACGGTGATAAATACCTGTCGCGTGAAATCGTGAAGGCTGGATTTGGGTGGTGGTATTTCAAGGCTTCTAAAAACACGGAGCTTCAGAAACTACAGGATGAAGCCAAAGAAAAAAAGCTGGGTTTGTGGGCTGATAAGACGGCCGTGTCACCGTGGGATTTCAGAAAAAAGAAGAAGGTAAAATGAAATGAAAGGCACTCCAACTCAAATGAATTGGAGTGCATTAAGCTGTCTGAAAGTACTTTATACTTTCGAAAGTCCATCAGCTATCCTGACTGTATTATAATAATACAGTTTCAGAAGAGTTGTTTAATTTTAAACTTATGATCTGCACATGGCATCCCATGTAGTCCAGAAGTGTGCATTGATGGCTCCCGGTGCCGGGCTAGTGCTGTCTGCAACAATACCTACCATGGATGCGCAGTTGGAGTTGCATCCGATCTGGTTTCTGCTTCCTTCCTGGGCCGGGATCTCTCTCCATGTTCCTGTAGAACCGCTTAACAGTTCCACTTTGATATCAAAAATTCCTGAAAGACCCGGTGTCTGAAGCTGTTTGGTAGGATTGTCGCTGGAGATCGTATCCTGCCAGTTTCCTTGTGAAAAAGTTACTTTCCATTGTCCGATCATTTTAGCTGTGTCATTTTGTGGGGAAAGGTATACCCAGAACTGAGCGCCTCCTCCTAATTTTAATTCTCCTGTTGAATTTGCATTGTAGCTTGTGTTTGCTTCCATGATGTTTGTTTTTTAGTTGTTTTGTATGTCAAAGTAACGCAGAAAAGAGCATCCGGAATAGCGTGGAAATGACCAATTGTACTGTTAGGTGTTTGTACGGTAAGGATATGGTAGCAAGTAAAAAAGTGATACGATCTGGGTTAAGTTTAGATAAATTTAAAGAAATAATAATCTGTCAATCATGTATAAAGAAAGCTTGATCACCGAGTTTCTTACTTTTTGGACCTTTTTCCGGTAATTCCGCAAGGCTCTTTACCAGTTCATCTAATATACTACAAGGCTCTTTACGCAGGCAAATCATATTTTCATCCGGATTTCCGGTCTGGTTTAAGAAAGAGAAGAAATCGAATGGCAGCTTCAAAATCATCGGAAGTAAGACTTTCATTTCGGGTTCTGCAAAGGTGCAGAGTTTCGACAGGATGCGGAGGTCCGTCTTTTCTTCGGGGCGGTAATGGAGCCGGTTGTAAATGATCTGGAGGAAAGCTTTGTGGACAATGCGTTTTACGATCAGCCGGAGTCCTTCTGCTGCAGAAGGCTGCTTTTGGGAGCACGGGGTTTTGTAATTTCCGTACAGCGCATTAAACTGCTGAGAGCAAACTTCTTCATCGGTACAGAGACCCGGTTCCCAGGTATGCCAATGGATCACCGTAGGGAAACCAGAAGTATAAACGGCATTTTTCGGTTGCATAACCTTCCGGAAAAAAGGCTGCGATTCCCAAAGGTGTTCCTGGATCCATCGGGCGGAATGGGCGATCGGAACAATTGAATACTTTCCGCCGGTCTTCCGGGAAACGGTTTGCCTCATTACATCAAGATCCTTTTTGTTAATGTTTTTGCCGATCAGGAGCAGATACAGTTCGGTGGTGGTCCGGCCTTCAGAAATAAATTCTTCGCGGTGGAACAGGAAAATTTCTTCAATCTGGAAACGGCGGGTCAGGATGCTGATCACGGATTGATGCGGAGAGATGGCTGTGTTTTCAATCGGGATTTTTGGTAAGTTGGCAGGATGTTTCATAGTTGCTTTGATATCGCGGAAGGTTCTTTTGACCAGGCCCTGCAGTTCCTTTTCGGCAATGGCGATGGCTTCCCTGAATTCGGACCTGAGGATGGAATATTCTTTATCAGTCTCTGCTTTGCCGGCGCTGAGGAGGGCTTCGGTAATAAAATAAGTATTTCCGGTCTTCTTCAGCAGGAAGCTTCTGATTTCCGGGAAAAAGGGCTCCAGCCTCAGCAGCCGCTGATCCAAAGTATCCTGATGGAAATCCCGCCCCAGGCAGAGAAATTCCAGGTGGAATAAATGATGTGTGAAGAGACTGGTATAAAGATAATAAGCCGTAATCAAAGAGCCGATACTTTCCGCTTTCCGGATTTCTTTGCCCAGCAGACGGCAGATAAAACCATACTTCTGCCGGATCAGCCGGAATTTTTTCAGCGATCGTGAAATATTTTCGACAGGAAGTTCATGTCTGTCGGAAGTGAAAACCAGTGTTGAAGCGTTGCAGTGCCGTTCGAGAAACAGGCTTCCTGATTTCAGGTGCTTTTTCAGGTCGGTTTCGGCCAGTAGAATAATGTGGTTTCCATACGGGAAGGAGGCTTTCCTGATCTGTTTGTCCGAAAGGAGCCCGTCCGGCATTCGGGAGCAGCCGAGGTGGATGATGAGAACCTGTTTTTCTGAAGTCTGCGGGTGGCTTATAAATACGTGCCGGACAGGTGCTTTTTCCGCAAGAGAATTCAGCAGGTGGTTGAGTTTGCGGTGGTGCGGAAGCGTCGCGGAAAGGGTGATCTTTTCTTTCATCATTTGTTTTTTATGCAAGTTGACGCTAAAAACCAACGTAGCCAACCAAAAAATGATGTACCGAACCAAAACTTGATGTAAAATAAATAAATCCGGCGATTTACCTTTTAATGAACAATAAAAGAACAGGTTTGATGAACCGCATTTCATACAGCATTCCCTTTAACGGCTAACCGGCTGTCACGTACTCCTATAAATTTTCACTCAGAAATTTTTCCGTCATCCCTCCTCATCTTAATTCTCTGAATCAAAATAAACTTTGTTTATTCTTAACCTTACCACCGTGAGTCTTTTGCTTTAGAAAGTGAATTTCACTAAATAAATTCTCTCCAGCCAAAATACCTTCATTTCTTCATGTTAAAAAACTTCCTATTCTCCATCTTAATTCTCTGAATTAAAATAAACCTTGTTTATTCTTCACCTTACCACCGTGAGTCTTTTGCTTTAGAAAGTGAATTTCACTAAATAAATTCTCTCCAGCTAAAATACCTTCATTTCTTCATGTTAAAAAACTTCATGTTCTCCATCTTAATTCTCTGAATTAAAATAAACTTTGTTTATTCTTAACCTTACCACGGCGATCCTTCTGCTTGATAAGGCGAATTTCACTAATAAATTCTTTCAGCTACAATATCTTTATTTCTTCATGTTAAAAAACTCCAGGATCTCCATCTTAATTCTCTGAATCAAAATAAACTTTGTTTATTCTTAACCTTTACAACTGTGAGACTTTTG
>JBMDXW010000420.1:0-2832 GCA_048594965.1 Chryseobacterium sp. | reverse complement strand
ATTCGAAAAAAGACACATGGAAATTTCTTCAGTAAAGGGAATCTTTTTAAGGTATATTCTGATGCCTTTGTTTGCGGTTATTATGATGGTCATCCTGGGAGCCATCAGAAGAAATAAACCTGCCATCAAGATCAAGACCATCATCATTTATGTTCTGCTGTGCAGTTTGTGTCTGGCGCTTCCGGGGATCTTCGGTTTCGCGGGAAATCTCTTCAATCCGTACTGGTATCTCATAGCCCAGATCATTTACCTGATTTTAGGCATCATCCATGTGAATCTTTCGGACCGGTATTTTAAAAAGCATTTTACTTCTTTAACCAAAAGCATTCTCTTTGAATCGATCTTATCCATTACCTGTATCGGTTTTGGGGGTTACCTGTTTTACCTGATCTTCAACTGGATGAGTAAGGGAACCGGATATCCTATCATGGCAGCCACAAGTATTCTTACGTTTTTAGTGCCTTTGGTTTTCCATTACTGCTATGTTCAGCTCATCAGCATTCCTGTAGATATTTATAAGACATGGAGATACTCTCCCGATCAGAAGCTTCCGGATTTCGAAGGGGCAGATTTCGACAGGCTGATGGTCCTGAATGTGGAACTCAGCAAAAACCTCGAAGATGCCAACCGGTTCAGGATTAAAGCCAAAACACTGCCCACAGGCGTGACTTTCGGAGACTGGTTTTACCGCGTGGTGGATGATTACAACCATAAAAACCCGAATTCCGTCATTCATTTGTCCGACCAGGAAAGAGAACCGTATTACTGGATTTTCTATACTAAAAAATCATTTTTCAGCTTCAGGAAATACATCGACTTCGATCAGGATATTACCGAAAACAGGATCGCCGAAAATGATGTCGTGATCTGCAAAAGAGTGATCCAGCACGAAGAAGAAGGAATAAGAAGAACACAATCTCACACACTTTAAAAATATTGAATATGATACAGCCTATTAAGCATTTTGCCATCAATTGGGTTGACGGGATGAAAGTTTCCCAGAGACATCTTAATGATCAGGATAACTTTTTAATGGATAATATAAGGGATTCCAACTCTTTGGGGATCACGAACTATAATTACGGCCTTTTACCGATTTCGAATGAATTTACAGACCGTACCATTTTTGATGTTCACAACACGGCTACCAATGATGTGCAGCTGGTGATCAAGCATTGCAGCGCAATTACCCTGGCTGGCTACCGGATTGAGCTTAACGACAGGAGGGTGAGTGTAAAATCACTTGCAAAAAATATGTCGGAGGAACAGGCAGACGGAGATTACTACATTCTGATTTCCGTCAATCCTTTTGATAAAGTGCCTTTCGGGGATATCGACCCGGAAGAGATTCCGCCACGTCATCCGAATACACAGCCGAATCATCATATCGAACTGCTTCCGGTGACTTCCCTGAACAGCAGCTATTCCGGAGGAAATTATCTGATTATCGGGAAAGTAGATCTCAAAGGAAACATCGCCCAGGTGGATTCTAATTTTATTCCGCCATGCACCTCGATCCAGAGCCATCCGGTATTGCTGGATTATTATAATATGTTTGCAAAATCCATCGGAAATCTACAGCAGTATTCTTTCAAGATTATCCAGAAATCATCCCATAAAAACCAGAATACCGCTTTGGCGCAGAATGTAAAGCTCCTGTGCAATACGATGATCAGCACATTCGGAGATATGTATTTTCAGTTCAGGAACATTACCCCATACCAGCCGCCGGTATTTCTTATAGAATCGTTTGCCAAGCTGGCACTGCGCATCTACCAGGCTACCCAGGTGATGGTTCCTGCAGAGCTTGAGGAAATGCTCAATTACAGCCTTGAGTGGAGTGAAATTGCACCCCACACCTTGCTCAACCAGCTCTCTATCGTAGCCGAGACCAATTATGACCATCACAACTGCGGAGAACCGTTATTGTACATCCAGCAGATGCTCAGAAGCCTTGAGACGATTTTCTCTAAACTCAGCGAACTCGATTATATCGGTCAGAGAAAAGAAAACATCATTGTCAACGAACAGGAAGTATCCAATAATAACAATCCGAAAAGAGGCTGGAGTGTTTTAGATTAAAAAAATTCAACATATAAATTATAAATCCCGTTATTCTCTTCGGGATTTTTTATGTAAAATTGTTTCCGATAAATATTTAAAAAAAATGGATATACATAAAATAAGACACGACATCAGGGGACTTGAAGACGGGAAAATTTTTCTAAATAATGCAGGCTCTTCATTAATGCCTTCATCCGTTGTTGATTCGATGGTTAATTATTTACACCAGGAAGAACAGTATGGCGGATATGAAGTTGCCGAAAGAAACACAAAACAGCTGGAAACATTTTATGAAGAGACGGCAAAACTGATCGTTGCGAAGCCTGCGAATATTGCTTTTGCAACCAGTGCCACGGAAGCGTACGCCAAGGCATTATCTGGTATCGTTTTTAAAGAAGGAGATGTGATCATTACGACGTCCGACGATTATATATCCAACCAGATCACCTTTATTTCTCTCCGGAAGAAGCTGAATGTAAAAGTGATCAGAATGAAAAACCTTCCGGATCATTCGCTGGATCTTGACGACCTCGAGACATTAATAAAAGAACATCATCCGAAGCTTGTGGCGGTAACGCATGTCCCGACCAATTCAGGGTTGATACAGAATGTGGAAGGGGTGGGGAAGATCTGCCGGCAATATGATGTTCTGTATCTTGTGGATGCCTGCCAGTCGGTGGGCCAGATGGTGGTTGATGTAAAAAAAATAAACTGCGACTTTCTCACGGCAACCGGCAGAAAATTCATGAGAGGACCCCGGGGTACAGG
>JBMDXW010000042.1:0-12441 GCA_048594965.1 Chryseobacterium sp. | reverse complement strand
CCCGAAATTGATTTTATCGAAAGTCCACCGGTCACCTCTTTCATAATAAGGTACTCTCAATGGCATGGCGAGGTCAAGTCTCAGAATTAAAATAGAGAAATCAAGTCTCAGACCAACTCCGGCTCCTACGGCAATTTCGCTTAAAAATTCTTTTGAGAATTTTGCTCCGGGTCTGTCGGGATCTTCATTTACCAGCCACACGTTTCCTGCGTCCGCAAAGACAGCAACGTTTAAGAATTTATATAAATTGGCGCGATATTCGGCATTCAGTTCCAGCTTGATGTCTCCCGACTGATCAAAGTAATAGCCGGACTGGATGGTTCTGGGATCAAAGCTTCCCGGTCCCAGAGTCCTTGCCCGGAAAGCCCTCACACTGTTGCTCCCCCCGGAAAAGAACTGTCTTGAAAAAGGAATGTGCTCAGAATTTCCGTAAGGATAAGCAAGACCCGCAATAGCTCGCGTGGCCAGAGAGGTCTTTTCTGTAAATTTATGGTAAAACCTGAAGTCGTTTTCAATCTTCGCATACTGGCTGAACGGTACCCCGAAGATGGTCTTTTGCTTGTCTTTCTTTGCATCAGCACCGGTCAGCAGGCCTGTGATGTTGCCTGCAAGATCCAGGGTTCCTTTATAATAAATGGTGCTGGGCTTGGAAAGCATGGTATTGGTATACGTGTAAGAATAGGTAGGGCCGAAGATCAGCTGCCGTTCCACAACTCTTCTCATCGCATCACTTTTTCTCGAAATGGAATCGTATAAAGGGGTAATGTTGGCTGGTGAAACATAAGTGACATCAAGGATTTTCAAATCGTGCTCCTTTCTTGCATTTTCTTTCCAGACATAGCCGAAAGATCCGCTGAACGTGTTTAAAGTATAATATTCCGTGCGGTTCTGGAATTCATAACCCAGGGTGATATTCGTTCTCGGCACAAAAGCACTGGATGAGTTAAACCTGAACGGCGCCACGATCCTTGGAATGGAAAGCTGTACGTTGGTTCCGGCCCTGAAGATGTTTTTGGCATTTTCCGGACCGCCGATCTGCACATCGAAAGCTCCGTACACCGATGCTTTGAACTGTTCTGCTCCCCGGAAGAAATTTCTGTGCGTCCAGTTGAGGTTCAGCTCACTTCCGGCATAGTTGGCCGAGTTTGTTCTTCCTAAAGCTTCCAGCCGCAGGGACTGAAGTTCTCTCGGCGTCAGTAAATAATAAGCATCAAATTTATGCTTCAGAGAATCCGAAACAATGAATTCATTTTTCACGAATTTAAATACCCCAAGACTGATCAGGCGATTAAGGGTAAGGTTATGATTGGTCCTGTTGTAAAGATCTCCTTTTTTGAAATATAAAGCCCTGTCGAAGATCCGGGGTTTGAATTTGTGTTGAGGGTCGATGACATAGATGTCATTGTAGGCATATTTACCGAGCGAATCGGTATCCATCGGAACACTGTATTTGCCGTTTTTCACATCCTGGATGTTGTAATTCGGGAATACGATCACTTTATCAATGCTGAACTGCTGGGTAGAAAGCTCCGGCGTATTGTCCTTCAGCTTTACATTCATCTCAACTTTATGGTTCCTGCTTACTGTGCTGTCTGCCTGCACGATGATGTTATCCGGATGAAAATAATAGAAGCCGCGTTCCTTCAATCCGTTATCAATTCTTTCCCTCTCGGATTTTATCACGTCAAGGTCAAAAGGCTGTCCTCTTTTCAGGAATGTTTTATCCGTCAGGTTTTGGATCTCCCGGTTTACCAGCGTAGAATCCTGCTGGAATTTTACATCGCTGATGAGATATCTGGCGCCGGGTTTCACGGTGTAGATCACCTTTGCCTTCTTATTTTTGGCAACCGTATCGTAGGTTGCCCTCGCATTGAAATAACCTTTATTTTCTGAATAATTTTCAATGATATCTTTATTGAATTCACGGTCTACGTCCCCAAGCAGAACGGGTTTTTCACCGATCTTATATTTTAGCCAGTAATTGAATCCCTTTTCTTTTTTAGGTTCTTTAGCAATATTATAGAAAAAAAGTTTCGGCCTTAAACCAAGAAAGCTTGAATTGGGTTTCGGAGTAAGATTCGCTTCCAGCCCGGCCTTTAAGTCTTTCTTTTCTCCTTTGGAAATCGTATCATTTTCGATATTGATTTCTGCACCGGTGTACAGCATCTGTCCTTCCTTCAGATATCTTGTGTTGCACGAGACTGCCGCAAAAGCGATCCCGAAAGTAAAGGCCTGTTTAAAGGATATTTTATAGTTTCTTTTCATTTATTTAAATTCTACGGCTTGGTTCTGTTTGTTTTTTCTCTTCTCTTTTTGCTTTTCGTTCTTTGACTTCTGGAAAATATCTCTGAACTTGTCGTAGTCGAGGGTAATGATGAATCCTACTCCGGTTTCTACGATCTGTCCCTGTAATGCCACCTGATACTCATTCTTACGGTACGCTCTCAGCATGTATCTGCCGTCTTTTGAAAGACTGTAGTCTACGGTTACGTCTCCCGCAATGTTAGTCATGTTTTCGTTCTGGCGCGCTTCACCTTCCAGTCCGAAATTACTTCCTACAGAAACCTTCAGCCGGTCGTTGAGAAGCTTTTTGCTGATATCTACATTCAGGTCGGTTCTTGTATTTTTGGCACCGGAAGAATAATCTTCGGAAGATTCAAGGTCAAAATTGAGATCCACACCTTTGATGAGATCGGAAGCGAGGTTGTTCAGCTGCTGCGAAAGTATTTTACTCACACTCTGCCTGGCCATCATTTCCCCGGAAACACCGGCCCCGGATTCAAAAGGATTTTCACCGATGAACCTGTTGAGCAATAACAAAGCAAAAACCTGTTTGTTCATCTCAGACTCCTGGGTTCTCAGCTGCGACAGCTTCTGGTCTACGATATCGGTAACGTTGGAAGACACCGCATTGTTTTTCTCGTCGGTGGTGATATCGAAAGTGATCACCGGCTTCAGCAGCTCGCCCTTCATTTTCAATAAGGTGTTGAAAGGGATTCTTTGCTTAAACTGGTTAAGCGTGCCCGCGCTTTCTCCACTGATCTGCTGTTCCACGAGGTCGATCGGGGCGGCCTCCGTTTTATAGATCGCTGTGATATCGAGAAGGGCTGTTGTCGGCTCGCCGGTCCAGGTAATGGTGCTGCCTTTCTGAATGTCAAACTTCCTTTTCAGTACACTCACCGACATTTCGTAGCTTCCGGATTCCACTTCGTAAACGCCGACCAGGGTCGTTTTTCCTGAAGGATCGATCCCGCCGGTAAGTTCCGCCTCACCCTGGAGTTTTACAAAATCGCCGTTGGCCTTGTCAATTAACAGGGATAGCTTAGCTTCTTTGCTCAGTTCAATATTTACACTCACATCCATTCCTTTGATCCGGGTCTGAGAATTTAAGGAGTCTGCTTTAACGGTTTTATTTAAAGCGACCTGGTCCTGGTCGATAAATTCCACGATACCTTCTCTTTCCTGTAACGTTGGGGAAGACTGGGGAAGAACGAAGGTGAAGTCAGTGTCGTCGGCTACCGACAGGCGGCCGTCCACTTTCGGCAGATCCAGGTTTCCTTTAATATGGAGTGCGGCATCAATAGAAAGAATACCGTACATGATCGCATCATTGGACTTTTCTGAATTTACCACCTTAAAGTCTTTGGCATTGACATCAAGGTTGAAGGCAAAATCCCTGTAGGTCTGCGTAAGAACCTGCCCATCGATGTTCAGGGAATTGCCGTCTCTGTCGTTTATTTTAAAGTTGTTGAATTCAATTCCGCGGCTCGTAAAGTCAATCTCATCATTCAGCTTCCGGAAGTCACTTCCTGTTTTGGCAATTTCAAGGCCCACATCATTGAATTTTACTTTACCCAGGATATGCGGTTGGGTAGTCGTTCCGGTGATCTTCAAATTTCCTGAAAGGTAGCCTTCGGTATTGGTGACGGCATTCATCGAGAAGCCCTGGACAGACTTCATCTGAAGCTGATTGATCGCCATGTTCATATCAAATGTACTCGAAGCCGTATTGTAATCACCAAGGATTTTCACATCGTTATTATTACCGGAAAGCGCAATATCGGCATTAAGGATCTTCGGCGAATTGTTATTAACCTTGATAGCAAGATTCCCGACAGGATTTTCATAAACGATGAGGTCGGAGATATTCAGATCTGAAGTGAAGGTCATGTTTTTAGTAAGATCACGCAGCTGGGCAGTTCCGTTGATGGTTCCCCTGGCCAGAAGAGTATCTTTTTTAATCAGCTCGGTAATGGTTTCGATCTTAAAATCTTTCAGGGAAACATTCAGCGGAGCGTTGGCCGACTGGCTTTCAGACTGCAGAAGGATCTCACTTCCCGAATTGGATAATCTGAAATTGTCTGCCAGTATTCCCCTCCTGCTGATCTGTATTTTATTTCCTTCAGAAACGGTCCAGTCGGTATAATTCAGTTTTAAACCATTTGGATTCAAAGAAATCTCAGTGATGTCATTCAGTGATTTTGCATTTCCGGCGATCAGGAATTGGGTCTCATCTTTTGCATCTTTGGTGGTAATGTTGTAATTGATAATGTTATTGGCAATATCTCCTCCGACGTTTACTTTGTTTAAGGCAAAACTTGAGCTCTTTAAAGCCGCAACATTCAGGTTATATTGTAGCGCCTGGTTTTCATTGGTCACCTTTAAGGTCGCATTTTCGATCGTATTTTCCCCATAGAGAAGCTGCGGGATCTGCCCGTCGATTTCTATTTTCTGCGAATCGGCATTGTAATTTCCAGTCAGATTAATGGTTTCAAAGCTCTTCAGCTCCGGTACGAATTTCCTGATCAGGTCGTCATTCTTGATTTTAGCATTAAACGTAAAAAACTGCCCCGCCTCGATTTTCTCAGTCTTCGCCGGCTTCTGGAACTGGTAATACTGGTTGATGGTTTGCGTCAGGGCACCGAAGATCTGGGTAAGCCTGTATTTTCCTCTTAATTCCACATCGGCGATCTGCGAATTGAAAACGATGTTGGTGGAATCGGCCGTAGATGATGCCTTCAGGTTAATTTCCTGAACCGGATAAATCTCTTTCGTATCTGAAAAAGCGAAATCTTTTAAGTTTAAATACCCGTTCAGATGGTCAGGATCAAGATTGGTAAAGTCACCGTCGATTTTTCCGGCAAGAATCATCTGATCTTTATAGAAACCAAGCTTATTAAGGTCAAGCTTTAGAATATTTCCGTTGACTTTTACGGTAGGGTTCTTTTCATTGTAAACTCCTGATGCGGTCAGCTGCATATTCGCATTAGGATCTTTGGAATTCAGGATGATGTTGTATGCGCCACGTCTTATTTTCCCTGTAAGATTCATGTTCTGATAGCGATACCCTTTGTAAACAGCCGAAGCCACATGCCCTCTCAGGTCTGCATTGGCATTTTTGAAGTCAAAGCTTTCCCCTTTCGCAGAGATCTGCGCGGAAATAGCGCCGATATCCTTATTCTTAATAATTCTTCCGATCTGTAATCCCTGCAGGTTGGCTTTTACATCGTAGAGTTCACGGTTTTTTCTGCGCATGTCAACTTTTGCCACCACGGCCGCATTTCCGGAAGTGGAGTAGAGGTTGAGGTTGGCATCCACCACTTTGGTCGTTCCTTTGGCCATACCTTTAATGCTTATGTTGGAAGGAAGGGAAATATTGGAAGGAATGGTGTTTTTCGGAACCAGGTTATAGATTGTTTTTGCTGATGAAGAGAGCTCTGCAATCCTCAGATCATAGTACAGATTGTCCGGATTGGTTGCGTTTTTTATTCTTCCCGATGCAGCCACTCTCAGCTGGTCAAGACCTGACAGTTTAAGGTTGTTGATCAAGAGATCGTTCACATTGCCTTTTACATTAGCATTAACGTTTAGAATGGCATTCGGATATTTGTTGAATGGTGCGGTATTGCGAAGATCCGGAGCGAGATTTAAAATATCTGCGAAACCTACTTTTGAATCTTTGATGTTGGCCGAAATCTTTACGGCGCCCAGGTTGGAGCTCAGCTGTTCGATGGAATTATAATTCAGGACCACCTCATCGCGCAGAACCGTTCTTGGCGTTTCCAGGTAAAGATCTTTGAGATAAGCTTCTTTTTCATTGTACACAAAATCGGTATTGAACTCGCGGATATCAAGTCCTCTTGCTTCCTGTATTTCTGCAGAGTTTACAGATCCTGCAAACGTATTGTTCTGCATTTTAAAGTCCTTCACCTCGACGTTCAGCTTTGAAAAGTTCAGGTGATTGAAATCCATTCCCTGTCTTGTAGGAGCGATAGCGGTATTGTTGTAAGCGACTTTCACATCATTAAGAACCAGCTTCCCGAGTAAAAGGCTTAAAGCTTTTTCCTGATCCGTGGTTTTAGAAACTTCATTGTTAGGATCTGCTTTAGGATCTGCATTTTTTGTCGGGAGATAAAGATTAGCATTGATGTTGGCTCCCGAAAGGAAAACATTGTCAACATTGTAAGCGTTATTTTCCAGATCGAGTTTGTTGACCTTCGTGCTGAGTTCCTTAAATAAAACTTTTGCAAATGTTTTTGTATTATCGTCGCCGTAATCGATGTCGAAATTGGTAAGCTTGATTCCCCGCAGTCCGATCTGCATCGGCTTTTTGTTGTTGAGGGAATCAACCTTTTTTTCGACTTTTTTGGAAACTTCTTCTACCAGATCCTGCTTCAGCTTTAGCTTGAGGCCATCCAGGTTAATGTCATTGACGGCGTACTTATTATTTTGCAGGTCAAAAGTTTTTACTCTGGTATCAAAAGATTTAAAGTAAAGTTTAATATCATTTCTGGACTGCTGGTCATTGAAGGTAACACCGATATCTTTAAGATTAATTTTATCCAATGAAATAATGAAAGGCTTGGAAGGACTTTCTTCTTTGTCGGTCGTGGCAAAGGCATCAATAATGTAATCGAAGTTGAAAGTGCCGTCCGGTTTTCTGACCACATTGGCGCGGGCCCCTTCGAGGTCTACAGAAGTAATGTCTGCTGTAGAATTGATGAGCTTCATCATATTCAGTCCTACGTCGAGTTTTTTTACCGCCAGAAGGGTGTCGATGTTTTGGCCTTTTAAATAAAGATTTTCCATGACAAGACTGTTTGGAAAACCGATGTAAACCCTTTCCAGGCTTACTTTTGTTTTGATTTTTTTCTCAAGGTAAACCACCAGTTTGTCTTTGACGAAGTTCTGAACCACCGGAAGTCTTAAGCTAAGAATGAGTAACGTAATAAATACCAAAATGGATATAATGGTAATGATAAAACGCCGTAAGAGTTTTCTTTTGTTGATTTTCAGTTTCAAGAGTGATTGGGTTTAAAACAAATATAGCAATACTAAATGTACTGCTTATCTGTTGTGGTACGCTTTGCGTATGCAAAAATCCTGCCTTGACTGCCAATCTAATGGAATTTAGTTTAGTTGAGTGTCAAGTGAATAGTTGATGCTGACAGTCAAAGCCCGGATTTGTTTTTAAAAAAAGCCCCCCTTTTCTTCATTTCTTTTAATTGAAAAGGTTTAGCAAAAATGAATTATAAGTGTTGGTTTAGTTTGGTAAAAGGGGGCTTGGCATGGTTTAAAGACTATATTTTTAGGTTATCAGTTTAGTTGTTTCCGTTTTCCCAGTGTACTTCTTCGCCCTGCGGAGCGGCACCGCCCTGTGCCGGCGTGATTGGCGCTGTTTCCTGGTTGATATGATAAATGTAGGCTGCGATTTTTTCGGCATCTCTTCCGGTGATGGTTCCTTCTTTTATCAGAGGGCGCATGGTCGGGTTGTTCGGAGATCCGTTTTCCAGCATCCAGAAAACATTTTTAAAGAGGCTTTTTTCTTTTACATTGATCCAGTGGGTGTCGGTGAGGTTCGGGCCGATTCCTCCTTTTGCACCCTCTCCGTGGCAGGTAGCACAATTGGTTTTAAAGAGTTCCTGACCTTCTGCTATATTATCGGCGCTGTATTTTGCAGTTTCAAGGTTCACCTGAGGAGCCGTTTTTTCATATTCTGCAATGGAAGCGAGCATGGTTTTGGTTTCGTGTGTCAGTTCCGCTTCAGGATGGGCATAGTCGGTGAATGAGAATGCGGTAAGGTAGACGGCGCAGAAAATACATCCGAACCAGAAAAGGCCGATCCACCATTTCGGAAGTGAGTTGTCAAGCTCTGTAATTCCGTCGAATCCATGGTCGATAAGGATGTCTTTTTCCTCTGTAGCAGATTGCTTTTTAAATGCTGAGTTCCAAAGCTTCTGAAAGTAAGGTGTATTTTTTTCTTTGAGATAAATTGCTTTTTCTTCATCCGAGAGTTTGGTGAAATTCTGGTTTTCGATCAGGTCTCCGATGGAGTTCATGATCAGAAGAAGAATCACAGCGATCAGCATCAGTCCCCAGAAGAACGGAGAAGAAAAATATCCTGAATCGTGCGCGAACATTTCGAAGGCCATGATCGTCAAACCGATAGTGACAATAATGTATACTGAAATTGGGGTTCTTGTTTTCATTGCTAATTAATTTAAATTATTCTGCGCTTGCGGTTTGAATCTGGGTGGTCTTAATATCTGTTCCGAGCCGTTGCAGATAGGCAATCATAGCGACAATCTCCCTGTCTTCAAGCGGAACGAAAGATGCACCTTTTGTCATTCTGTCTTTCTCTATCTGCTGCTTCACATCTACAGCTTCGGAATAAATCCTTTTTACGATTCCTTTCGCCTGGTTATCTGCCCACTGATTGGCGGAATCGATTTCAGCTTTTGTATAAGGAACATCGAAATAGTTTTTCATCAGTTTCATCTTGTCTGCCATCTGGCCTTTATCCAGTTTATTGGTAATCAGCCATGGGAACCGGGGCATAATGGATCCAGCTGAAGTAATTCTTGGGTTATACATATGCTTGAAGTGCCATGAATCAGGATTTCTTCCGCCTTCTCTGTGAAGATCCGGTCCGGTTCTTTTGGATCCCCAAAGGAATGGTCTGTCGTATACGAACTCTCCCGCTTTTGAATATTGTCCGTTTTTACCTTCAAATCTTACGATCTCATCTCTGAATGGTCTGATCATCTGGGAGTGGCAGGCATTACAGCCTTCTCTGATGTATAAGTCTCTTCCTTCAAGTTCCAGTGGAGAGTATGGTTTTACAGCGGTGATGGTCGGTACACTTTGTTTCAGTGTTAAGGTAGGAATGATCTCTACCAAACCACCGATTGCGACGGTTATGAAAGCCAGGATTGCCATAACTCGCGGGGTTCTTTCGATCCACAGGTGTAATCCTTCTCCTTCTTTTCTTGCGCTTCCGATGTTTGCCAAAGCCGGAGCTTCTGCAGGTACATTTTTCTGGAATGAGCCGGCTTTAATGGTTTTTATCACATTCACCACCATTAAAATAGCTCCTGAAATGTAGAACAGACCTCCTAAGAATCTCATTTTGTAGTATGGGATAATTGCGGTTACGGTATCCAGCCAGTTTTTCCATACTAAAGTTCCGTCCGGGTTGAACTGCTTCCACATTAATCCCTGGGTAAATCCTGAGATGTACATCGGTACGGCGTAGAAAATAATTCCTAAAGTTCCCAGCCAGAAGTGCCAGTTGGCTAGTTTTTTAGACCAAAGTGAGGTTCTCCACATCACAGGGATAAGGTAATAGACGATACCGAATGCCATGAAACCGTTCCATCCAAGCGCTCCGATGTGTACGTGACCGATTACCCAGTCGGTATAGTGACCTATTTTATTTAATGATTTTGTTGCCAACAGTGGTCCCTCGAAAGTTGCCATACCATAACAGGTAACTGCTACAACGAAGAATTTTAATATCGGATTTTCTCTTACCTTATCCCAGGCTCCTCTTAATGTCAGAAGTCCGTTCAGCATTCCTCCCCAGGATGGGGCAATAAGCATAATTGAGAATCCTGTTCCCACTGCCTGAGCCCAAGCAGGTAAAGCGGTGTACTGAAGGTGGTGAGGACCTGCCCAAAGATAAACGAAGATCAATGACCAGAAGTGAATAATTGATAATTTATAAGAGAATACGGGTCTGTCCGCCGCTTTTGGTAAGAAATAATACATCAGACCTAAAACCGGAGTTGTCAGTACAAACGCAACCGCATTGTGACCGTACCACCATTGTACCAAAGCGTCTTTAGCTCCTGCGTAGATGGAGTATGATTTCCATGTTGTGAAAGATAAAGGAACTTCAAGGTTATTGAAAATATGAAGCATAGCCACTGCAAGCCAGGTTCCGATGTAGAACCAAATGGCCACATACAAGTGTCTGACACGTCTTTTGGCAATAGTTCCGAACATATTGATCCCGAAGATCACCCATGAAATGGTAATTAAAATATCAATCGGCCATTCGTGTTCTGCATACTCTTTGGAGGTGTTGATTCCCATGAGGAAAGTGATCACTACGGAAACGATCATGATCTGCCATGTCCAGAAGTGCATCCAGGATAAGGTGTCGCTGTACATTCTGGTTTTCAGCAGTCGCTGCATACTATAGTAAGCACCACAGAAGAAGGAGTTGCATACAAAAGCGAAGATCACCGCACTGGTATGCAGCATTCTGATTCTTCCGAAGCCTAAAGCTCCCTGGCTGTTGATCAATCCCTGGATATTTCCTGATGCCAGACTTTTGATGGTGGTGTCATCCGTTCCAAATAAAAATTCGGGAAGTTCGGGGTAAAAAAGCATCAGCGCAGCGGTAAGACCAAGCAGAAAACCGACCAGACCGAATGCAATTGTAGCATAGAGAAATGCTCTGACAATATTATTGTCATAATTAAATTTTTGCGTCTCCATAATTCCTAAAGTGTTGTCCTGAAGTAATATTCTATTCTTTACAATTTAATTTTTAATGTAAATTGTTAACCTTAAATGTCAATAAACAGAAATATCATGTAGCGTAATAATGTTTTGCCAAAGGTATTCACTAACTTTGTGAATGTCTAATAGATGTACTTCTAAATTATACTGAAAACTACTAAAACGGCATGGTATGAAAATATGTGGTCAAAACATAAGGAAAATCCGCAGGAGCAGGGATTTCACACAGGAATATATGGCCTTTGAAATGGGGATTTCACAGAAGGCTTATTCGGATATTGAAAATTCCAAAGTGAAGATCAACCTGGAAATTCTTACTAAGATTTCTGAAATTCTGGACATCAAGCCATCCGAGATCTGCAGCATTTCGGATAAATGCGGAAGCAGTGATTATGAAGAAAAATATTATGACCTTCTTCAATACATGAGGAAAAAAGGAATTTCTATTCCTGATGAGCTTAGTTAAAACCTTCATCTTAATATAAATTCAATCTGGAAATGACTTTAAACAGAGCAGGCGTCGTTTTACTGGGAGGTTGTGCGATGACCATTGTATTCTTTTTCATTGACATCAACTTTTACAGTGACCATGATTTCACCAAGGATCGTGTCAACGAAATCCTGATGTGGTCCTTGCTTAGGGGGATTGTTGTGTCTCTCGCGGTTAATATCGGAAATCATTTCAGGTCTTCGAAAAAAGAAAGGTCATAGGATCTTACAATATCGCTACAGTATCGAAAATTACCATAAACAAAAACAGGAAAAATGATAAACATCTTTCCTGTTATGTAGACTCACAGGGATTCGAACCCCAGATGACTGAACCAAAATCAGTAGTGTTACCGCTACACCATGAGTCTTTCTCTGTTTGAGTGGTGCAAATTTACAGCTTTTTTCAATATTTGCAAGAACTTTTTGAAGTTTTTTTTAAATTTACAGGAGAATTATTTCCTGATATTATGCGGCTAGACTTCAAAAATCTCAATATTAATCAATTATCTCCGGATACAGAATTTGAAAAGAAAACCATCGGTTTTCTGGAAGCGTGGTTTTCCGGAACGGAAACCGTAAGAGTGCAGACTTCCGGATCTACAGGAACACCGAAAATTTTTGATATTGAGAAAAAGAAAATGGCGGCTTCCGCAGAAATGACCTGCAATTTTTTAGGTCTGAAGCAGGGAGATACCGCTTTACTGTGTCTTCCCACTGAATACATATCCGGAAAGATGATGATTGTACGGTCTATCGTCAGAAAGCTGATATTAACAGTTAACGACCCTACAACAAGGCCCTTACGTGATATTGAGAGTAAAATTGATTTTTGTGCGATGACCCCCCTTCAGGTGAAAAATTCGCTGGATCAGCTATACCTGATCAAAAATCTCATCATCGGAGGAGCAGCGGTTTCGGAAAGTTTAAAGAAGAAAATTTTTGAAACATTAGACTCAGAAAATTTCCAACGCATCTTTGAGACATACGGAATGTCGGAAACCCTTTCCCACATAGCACTGAAACAGATCTATCCGATATCGGAATCATTTTTTACAGCATTTGAAAATGTGGATATTTCCACCGATGAACGGGGATGTCTGAAAATCTTTGCCCCTCACCTCAATGCGGAAATTCTGCAGA